>DATMZX010000141.1:0-9907 GCA_035573235.1 Gemmatimonadales bacterium | reverse complement strand
GGACGGCAAACTGCTCACCGCCGGATACATCGCCCTACAGAGCGAGTCTCATCCGATCGACTTCCGCAAAGTGGAGATTCGCCGGCTGCCCTAACGCGTCTTCGCGACTTCGTACAGGTACTCCACGTACGAGCGCGCCGCGCCGTCGAACCCCTGCACCTTGGGATTGGTCGACTCGATCACGTAGTACTCGTCCGGCGCATGCGCGCCGCTGCCGTGCCCCATCCCGAAATGTCCCGCCGCCAGCTTCAGCGGCTCGCCGGTGAAGACGTAGCCCGGCCACGAGCCGGCGTTGCGCGGCAACCGGATCGGATCGATCTGCGAGCGACGATATACCGCTTCCTGCGCGCGTATCAGCATCGCGTCGACCGGCGTGCTGGTGGGATCGTAGCCGCCCGTCATGTTGACCTCGATGTCGCCGTACCCACGCTTGACCAGATGCGCCCGGAGCGCCGCGACTGCTTCTTCGGCTTTCATATCGGGCACGAGCCGCAGATCGAGCTTCGCGGCGGCGCGATACGGCAGGATCGTCTTGCCGCCCGGACCGGTGTAGCCGCCGACCAGGCCTTCGATGTTCACGGTGGGCCGGGACATCAGGAGCTCGAGCGCCTCCTGCCAGCTCACGTCGCGCACCCAGTGCTGCACGCCCAGCAGCCGCTTCGCGGCGTTTTCGTCGAGCCGGCGCGCCGCGTCGGCGATCATCGTCTTCTCAGCGTCCGAGATCGGCCGGACTCTGTCGGTGAAGCCGTCGATCGCCGGATCGTTGCCGTCCGCCGAGACCAGCGTGTTCAGCGCCTGCACGAGGTGCCACGCGGGGCTGTCGACGCGCGCCTTGTTGCTCGAGTGAATGTCTTTCTGCGGCCCGCGCCCCCAGCGCTCGCCGGTCGAGACCAGCTCGACCTCGATGACGCCCTTGGCACCGAACGTGATCGTCACCGCGCCGTCGAGCCCCTGCGAGGCCGACGGCATGAAGATGCCGACCGTGCGCTTCAGCGCGTCGAGCACTTCCGGACGGCGCACGATCTGCGCGAAGTGCGGCGAGCCGATTTCTTCTTCTCCTTCGGCCACGAGCACGAGATTGACCGGGAGCTTGCGGTTCGCGGCGCGGATCGCGTGCAGCGCCGCGATGAACGTCGCTTCGGGTCCTTTTTGATTTACTGCCCCGCGTCCCATCACGACCTTGCCGAGATTCGGTTTGTCGACAAGCGCCGCATCCCACGGTGGCGACGACCACTCCGCGGGATCCACCTGCTTCACGTCGTACATGAAGTAGACGCCGAGCGTGCGCGGCGCGCCCGCGTCGAGCGTCGCGAAGATGCCGGGCTGCCCGTCGCTCGGAATCTTCGTCACCTGCCCGAAGCCGGCGTCCCGCAGCATCTGCATCGTGAGCTCGCAGCCTTCATTCATCCCGCGATTCTCGGCGGCGATCGACGGCTGGTGCATCCAGGTCTGCAGCCGCTGTACGTTCGCGTCGTGCTGGCGTTCGATCTGCGTGAAGATGGGCGCGAGGTTGGACTGTTGGGCCTGCATCAGCGGCGGCAGGGTGATCGCGGCGGCCGCGGCCGACGCGTGCTCCAGAAACGTGCGGCGATCGATCATGGCGAACCTCGTTGACGGCGTTGATTCACGAGCTTCCAGAACTGCCGCTCGCCGATGACTTTCACAACGTGCCCGCGGGCGGCCAGGCGGCGAATCTCCATGAGCTTGGTGCCGCCGCCCGCGCCGGCGATCTGCAGCTTGTTCGGACGCCCGCGCACGAGCACGTCGGTCAGGCGTCCAGGCTTGGACTGAATCGTGGCGCCCGCCTTGCGCGCCGCGGCGATCGCCTCGCTGCGCGGCCGGCTCAGAAATCCTGTGAACGACACCCTCTTCCCGGCGAGCGTCGGAATGCGGCCGAACTGCGGCGCGGTGCGCGCGTGCCGCAGTGCCGTGATCAGCTCCCCGGCGGCCTCGTACCGCCGGCCGCGCGAGCCCAGACAGCGGTGGATCACTTCCTTGAGATGGTCGGTACACGGCAGCGTGCGGACGTCTTTGCTGCGAATCGGGCTCGAGATGTCGCCGCGCAGCAGCATGACCGCGATGAGTCCCACCTGATAGATGTCGTCGCGCTGCTGCCAGCGCCGCACTCGGCCCCACGCGATCTCGTTCGGAACGTTGAACAGGTTGAACGCGTCGGCCGTCACGCCGCGGCGGCTGAGCTGATGGGTGGCGATGCCGAAATCACCCAGCTTCAGCTCCTCGTTGGCGCACACGAACACGTTGAACGGCGTGAGGTCGCGGTGCAGCGCCTGGCCGCGGTGCAGCGCGTCGAGCACGGCGAGGACCGCGGCGATTTCACGGCGGACAAAACGCTCGGACTGCGGCCCTTTGCGCTCGAGCCACGTGCCGAGATCGCCGTGTTCGGCATATTCCATCGCGAGGCAATACCGGTGCTGTCCGCCGACCGTGACGACGAAACGGTCGTGAATCTTGAGGGCGCGCAATTCGCGCCCGACCAGCTCCGCGAAATAGGCTTCCCGCAGCCACGGCACGAGCCGTTCGCTGACCTTGATGCAGACTTGGGACGGGAGGGAGCCGCGCGGCTGCGGCGTCGCGAGGTAGACTTCCCCGAAGCCGCCTTTGCCGACCAGGCGCTCGAGCTGATAGGTCCTGCCGCTCTCCGAGCTCGTGACGCTCTGCAGCGCGGGCGCTTCCCGCAGCAACGACGCGGGCTGGTTCGCGCGTGACCGCGTGGCGCGCGTGGTGCGCAGAACGGTACGAGCACGGGTGGGCGTGGCCATGAGATTGGACCGGAGAATCTAGTCTTCAATGAACAGCATCGCACGCCGTAGACTCGCGAGTCAGCATCTCCTCGTGCCGGCGCATCGCCGCGCGGTGGATGTCGTGCGCATGCTGGGCGCGGTGCAGGCGCAGGACTACGCGGGCGCGAAATGGGCGATCGGGCAGCGAACCAAAGCCCTCGTCGACGCAGACATCGAAGCGGCGTTCACGCGGGGCGACATCCTGCGCACGCACGTGCTTCGACCCACCTGGCATTTCATCCTGCCGGAAGACGCGCGCTGGATGCTCGAATTGACCGCCCCGCGTGTGCAAGCGGCGAGCGCCTCCCAGGATCGCGGCCTGGGACTGGACGGGCAAATCTTTCGCAAGAGCAACAAGGTCCTGGAGCGCGCCCTGCGTGACGGGCAGCAGCGCACGCGCACCGAGCTGCGGGAGATTCTGCAACGCGCCGGTCTCAAGGTCCCGACGGGGCAGCACATGGGCAATCTGCTGTTTCGCGCCGAGCTCGATCGCGTGATCATCAGTGGCGCCCGACGCGGGAAGCAGTTCACCTACGCGCTGTTCGATGAGCGCGTGCCCCCTGCCGCGCCGCGCGATCCCGACGACGCGATGGGCGAGCTGGCGATGCGGTACTTCGCGACCCGCAGCCCGGCGACCGTGCTCGACTTTGTGTGGTGGTCCGGGCTCCGGGTCGCGGCAGCGAAGCGCGCCATCGACGTCGCCCGCTTGACGCCTGAGACCCACAATGGCCGTGCGTACTGGAGTGCCCGCGACGCCGCGACCTCCAGGCGGAGAACTTCACTTGCACATTTGCTGCCGAATTACGACGAGTACTTCATTGGGTTCAAAGATCGGTCGGCTGTCGCCGAGCGGCTGGGCTCGCGCGCAGGCGTGCAGTTCGACGGTCTGATTGGTCACGGGATCTTCATCGATGGACAGTTTGTCGGAGGCTGGCGCCGGACGCCCGGGCCGAAAGGCATCTTGACACTGCGCCCGCTGGTCAGACTATCAGCGGGCGAACGTGCGCTGGTGCACGACGCCGGCCGGCGTCTCGAGAAATTTCTGGGCGTACCCGTAAAGGAGGCTCCATGAGTACGGCAGGAAACGATCGCCGCATCGATTACATCGAGATGGCCGCGACCGACATCGCCGCGACGAAGCGATTCTACGAGGGCGTCTTTGGCTGGAAGTTCACCGATTACGGACCGGACTACACGAGCTTCGAAGACGGCCGGCTCGCCGGCGGGTTCTACAAGGCCGGCTCCGCCCGCCCGGGCTCGGTGCTCGTGGTGATCTTCGGGACCGATCTCGAGGCGATGGAGAAGAAGGTGCGCGGGGCGGGAGCGAAGATCGTCAAGCCGATTTTCAGCTTCCCCGGTGGCCGGCGCTTCCATTTCGCCGATCCCAGCGGAAACGAATTGGCGATCTGGTCGGACAAGTAAGTCGGCTCGCACCAGGCATTCTGGGGTATTCACGGGACGCATGATTCGCGCTTTGCTGTTAGTGCTGGTGCTCGCCGGCATCGCCTGTTCGCAGCCGACACCGCCGTCGCTGCCGCCACCACCGCCGTCGCCACCACCGGTGCCGCCGCCGCCACCACCGCCGCCTCCACCGCCTCCACCGCCGCCACCACCGCCGCCGCCGCCGCCGCCGCCGCCGCCGCCGAGTCCACCGACGTTGCAGTCGCTCGGGGCATTCTCGTCACCGGTTTATGTGACGTCTCCGCCGGGTGATACCACGCGCTTGTTCGTCGTCGAGCAGGCGGGACTCGTACGGCTCATCAAGAACGACACGCTTCGCACGACGGCATTTCTCGACCTTCGCAACAAGATCGGGACCGGCGGAGAGCGCGGGCTGTTCAGCCTCGCGTTTCACCCGCAGTACGCGAGTAATGGGCGGTTCTACGTGTACTTCACCGACACGACCGGCAATCTCCGGATCGTGCGCTACGCCGTGTCCGCTGATTCCGACGTCGCGAATCCATCGTCGGCTGACACCGTCATCGGGATTCCGCATCCGACCTACGCCAATCACAACGGCGGTCAGCTCCAGTTCGGGCCCGATGGCAAGCTCTACGTCGCCACGGGTGATGGCGGGGGAGGCGGCGATCCCGGCGAGAACGCGCAGGACCTGAGCGAGCTGCTGGGCAAGCTGCTGCGGCTCGACGTCGATGTCGCGAGCGGGTACGTCGTCCCCAGCGACAACCCGTTTGGGTCGGAGGTCTGGGCATACGGACTCAGGAATCCCTGGCGGTTCTCGTTCGATCGTCAGACGGGCGACCTCTACATCGCCGATGTCGGCCAGGCCGCATGGGAAGAAGTCGACGTCTCGCTGGCGAGCACCAATTACGGCAAAGGACTGAACTACGGCTGGGACGACATGGAGGGCACGCACTGCTACGAACCGATGACCGGTTGCAACCAATCCGGGAAGACGATGCCCGTGCTCGAGTACGATCACTCGGCCGGCGCCTGTACGATCATCGGGGGCTACGTGTACCGGGGCACGCGAGTCACCGCGCTCGCCGAGCACTACCTCTACGGCGACTACTGCTCAGGGATCGTGAAGAGTTTTCGGCTGGTTGGTGGCGCGGTGACGGATCAGCGCGATTGGACGGCGCAGCTCTCTCCGGGAACGTTGATCAGATCCTTCGGCGAGGATGCCCGTGGGGAGCTGTACGTCATGACCCAGACCGCGCTCTACCGGATCGTTCCCGGACCCTGACGATCTCCTCGTCGGTATGGCCCGCCGCCCGCAGCCGGCGGTTTGTCTCCACCATTTTGACTGCCCCTTTCAGCGTGCCGAGCGCGAGCGTCGCACACTGTGGGCGCGACGTCGCGATGCCCCGCCCCAGGATGTCCACCATCTCCTCGTAGGAAAACTCGAGCACTTCCGCGAAAGTGGGGTGCTCCTTGTTCATCCGCTCGGCAAGAATCGACGCGGCCGCCTGGCTCAGCGTGCAACCCACGCCCTCGAAGCGCACGGCTTCGATGCGGTCTTCACCCGGCTTCGCCTTGACGTACATCGTGATGATGTCGCCGCATCCCGGGTTGCCGCCCGGCACGCGCGCATCGGCGTCCGGGAGGCTCCCCTTGAAGCGGGGGCGTTGCGAATGATCGACCAGCCAGGCGATCCGCGTCTCCTGATCCACTACGGTTTCTCCACCGGCGCGCGCACGAGGTTCCCCCACTCCGTCCACGACCCGTCGTAGTTCCGGACCTCCTCGAAGCCGAGCAGGTACGTCAGGGCGAACCAGGTGTGCGAGGAGCGCTCGCCGATCCGGCAATACACGATGACGTCGTCCGTTCGATGAAGGCCGTTCTCGGCTTCGTAGATCGTGCGCAGCTCGGACGCCGGCCGGAACGTATGGTTCTCAGGATTGACCGCCCGGCCCCACGGAATGCTGCGCGCGCCCGGAACGTGTCCGCCGCGCAGGGCGCCTTCATTGGGATACTCGGGCATATGCAGCCGCTCACCGCGATACTCCTCGGGACTGCGCACGTCGACGAGCCGCTTGCCGTGATTCACGTGCTCCAGCACCTGGTCGCGAAATGCGCGAGAGGAGCGGTCGTCGCGGCCGGAGATCGTGATGTTCCCCTCCGGGTAGCGCGGCACGGCCGTCACGAGCTCACGCCCTTCCTCGGCCCAGCGCAGCCGCCCGCCATCCAGCAGGCGCACGTTCTTCACGTCGAACAACTTGAAGACCCAGAAGGCGTAGGTCGCCCACCAGTTGTTCTTATCTCCATACAGGACGACCGTCGTGTTCTCACTGATTCCCTTGGAGCGCAGCAGCCGCTGAAACCGCCCAGCGTCGATGTAGTCACGCGTCAGCGGATCGTTGAGATCGGCGACCCAGTCGATCTTCACGGCGCCCGGAATGTGTCCCGTCTCGTACAGGAGCACATCTTCGTCCGACTCGACGAGGCGGACGTTCGGATCTTTGAGGTGATCGGCCACCCATTGAGTCGAGACGAGCACCTCGGGATGCGCGTACCCACGGTCGGCGATATCCGCGACCGGTGCCACAGATGCAGCCATGGTTCCTCCCCTCCCCCGTTTGTCGTTCAGTCCCAAACGCAACGCGACCGGCCACAGCCCGAGTTTCCCCCGAGGGCCACAGCCGGTCGCGCCTTTCGAACACCTGTTTACGCTATGCCGAAGCGACGCCTCCGCCGGACCCGAAGAACGGGGCCGACATGCTACAGAGGCAGGCCTGCGTGCGATTCAGCATTACCTGCGCAATAACCCCGAAATCGGTGCCGATGTCAAGGCTGGGGGTGAGACCGGAATCCCCCCGAGCGGCCACAATTGCACGGCAAAGGTCGCGGACACCTGCGCGGTATCAGCGGTGACGGTCGAGTCATTGACCCAAAGGGCAAAGCGGCCATTGAGCGTACCCTGGATCTCCCCGTAGTAGGCGTCGGTTGGCGCGACGTAGCGCGTGACGTTCACGGTGCCACTCGCCGAAAACGCGATCCGCGGATCATCGCGGTAGAACACCGCTCCGAATGCCGCCGGCCATTGCGTCGGGTCACGGTACGCGACGGGGTGGATGTTCGCGAGCGGGAATGATCCCACCGCGGGGCCGAGCAGGCGAAACTCCTCCGAGATCTCGAACGGGAATATCGGGCCTCCCGTATGCAGATCCGCCTCCCACGACACCAGCCGCCCGCCATGATCGTCGTCCGCGGACTGCGCGTCGATCCTCACCGACGTGCCGGTGACCGGTCCGCCGGTCAGCGTCACTGCGACATTGGGTCGCAGCAGATGCGACCAGTGGGCGGCGAAACTCGCGCGCACCTGGATCGTGTCGCCGGTCTCGACGGGTCCCCCAAGGCCGACCACCAAGCGTACCGCCTGAAACGTGAGCGTGCCGGTCATGAGGCCCGACTCGAGGCCGGGGCGCGGCGGATACTGCGCGTCGGAAATCGTCAGCGACCCACCGGGAATGCTCGCGTAGAATTCGGTATCGCTGATCACGTACGCCGAGCGTACCAGCGCGGCACCGGGGACATAGCGGCCGATCGAGAACGTCCCCGTGTCGAGGCGCGCGGGGAAGATCACCGTCAAGTTGCGATTGATCGTGGTGTCGAGACTCTGACCACCCAGCAATGAAAGCTCATTGGTGTCGGCGCCGAGGAGATCGCGGAACTGACCAAACGCGTCCCAGGTGCCGGTGTCGTGCACCGCTCCCTGAATCTCGATGCTCATTTCACCCGGATCGGGCGTCGGCAGCGGCGGCAGCGGCGCGGTGGGATCGCTGCAGGCAAAGCTCAGGAGAACGACGGCCAGGAGCGCGCGGGTCACGCCATACCTAACGCGCTCAGGTTCCCGCCGCGACACGGTTTCTGCCATCGTTCTTGGCGCGATACAGCGCCTCATCCGCCCGCATCAGTAGCGTGTCGAGGATCGCGACATCGTCGGCTCGAAGTGCCACGCCGAAGCTGCAGCTGAATCGAATCGTCTTCTCGTTATGCGTGACCTCGAGTCGTTCCAGGTCCGCGCGCAACCGCTCGGCGAACACCACCGCTTGCTCCACGTCGGTTTCGGGCAGCAGCACGGCGAACTCTTCACCGCCGAGCCGGCCGGGGATATCGGTGGCGCGCGCGCGACGCTGCATCGTGGCCGCCACGGCCTGGAGCACCTTGTCGCCCCCGGCATGCCCGAACGCGTCGTTGATGATCTTGAAGTGATCGATGTCGAACATGACGACCGACAGGGGCCGGTTGTAGCGCCGGGAATGCTCCAGCGCCTGAAACCCGAGCGAGCTGAAGGCGCGCCGGTTGTTCAGGCCTGTGAGATCATCGGTTCGCGCGAGCCTTTGCGCGAGCGTATGGGCCTGCTGCAGCTCCCAGGACAGGCGGAACGTGCGCCGCCAGAACTCGCCGTAGTTTCTCGTCGCGCGGATCGAGGCGACGAGATACATCGCCCCGCCGGCCGCCATGACCTGCAGCGCGGTCGAATCCTGAAACGCAAACCAGACTGTGACGGGAACCAGCAGGCTGGTCACGGCGAGCAAGCAGGTCGTGGGATGAACCGAGTAGCTCGCGACGGCGCCACCGGCGATGCCGAGCAGGAAGAAGTAGATCAACCCCTGATGCGCGATGGACGAGGGCATCACGGCAATCGCCCCGACGCCCCAAACGGCGCAAATCGCGACGAGCGTGTACACGAACGCGTGCTCCCACCAGATCATCTCGAGCGTTCGCGGCACGCGCCGCCGGTACACGAGCACGAGCCCGAGCCGCACGAAGGAGAGCAGGGCGATGGCTCCGAGCCAGATGAGCAGCCGGTGGCGTGGCGCGACATCCCACAACACGAGCGCCAGGAGCGCCGCGACGAGCAGCGTGAGAATCGGCGCGGCAATGGCCTGCTGAAACAGGGCTCGAACCGTCTCGGCCCGGATGTGCTCGTCGACGGTACCCGCGAGGGGCCAGGGCGCGACGGGCGTCAGGCGTCGGGCGCCCGACACTCGCGGGGGGATGGTCACGGCCCCGACAATGCGTCGTCAGGGCGCGGGGCGCAACCAAGTGCACTTTAGTTTTATTGCGGTCCTGCCCGCGCGCGCAGAAGATGCGGTTCCACTCAGGAGGATTCGTGAGAAGAATCGCCACCCTGGCGCTTGTCTTGTTGACGCCTGCCCTGGCCCACGCGCAGCAGGTTGCTCAACTGTTCAAGAAAGTCAGCCCGTCCGTCGTCCTGGTACGCACTTTGGAACGGGGCATGTCTCCCAATCCCGCCGTGGGGCTCACCACGATCCCGGGCCTCGGGTCCGGCGTTCTGATCAGCGCCGACGGCAAGATCATGACCGCCGCGCACGTCGTGCAGACGGCGGACAAGGTCGCGGTCCAGTTCGTCGATGGAAAGCTCTATGCCGCGCATGTCGTGTCATCGTCGCTGCGTGCCGACGTCGCGCTCCTCCAGCTCGATCAGTTCCCGGTCGCTCTGTCGCCTTCGCCCGTCGGCAATTCCGACAGTCTCGACATCGGTGAAGAGATCATCGTGATCGGAGCGCCGTACGGCCTCGACCACAGCCTTACGGTGGGTCATGTCAGCGGCCGCATGCCGGCGGACCTCGTCGTGAGCGGCGGCCCGATGGAGATGATTCAGACCGACGCCGCCATCA
>DATMZX010000140.1:0-4441 GCA_035573235.1 Gemmatimonadales bacterium | reverse complement strand
GCACGGACTGGAGCTGGGCTGCGCTTTTGGGCGACTTCGACCTGGACGGCAACAAGGACATCTTCGTCGCGAACGGACTCGGGAAGGATGTGACGTCCCAGGACTACGTCGCGTTCCTCGCCAGCGACCGCACGATGGGCGGCGCGACGCGCGGCGAGCGCGTCGACTTCAAGAGCCTGATCGACGCCATGGGATCGACCAAGCTCCCGAACTACGCGTTTCACAATACCGGCGACCTCGCGTTCACCAAGGTGAGTCGCGAATGGGGAATCGATCGGCCCAGCTTCTCGAACGGCGCCGCCTATGGCGACCTCGACGGCGACGGCGCGCTCGATCTCGTGGTGAACAACGTGAACGACGAAGCGTTCGTCTACCGGAACAATGCCCGCGTGCAGCTGCCGGAGAACCGGTTCCTCCAGGTGCGGCTGGCGGGCAGCGGAAGCAACCCATTCGGGGTGGGTGCGCGGATCACCTTGCGCGCCGGTGACACGCAGTTCCAGCAGGAGCTCGAGCCCACGCGGGGGTTTCAGTCGAGCGTCGATTACACGTTGACGTTCGGCGTGGGCACGGTGGACACGCTCGAGTCGGTGATCGTGGATTGGCCCAGCGGCAAATCGACGATCGTCTCACCGGTCGCGACGAATCAGCTCCTGACGATCTCCGAAGCAAATGCCCTGCAACAGCGGAGCCGGGGCACGCTGCGCCGCGACCGGACCGCTTTGCTGCGCGACGTGACGAGCGAGGTGGGGCTCGATTTCGCACACCACGAGAACGACTTCGTCGATTTCGACCGCGAGCCGCTGATGCCGCACATGGTCTCGACCGAGGGACCTTTGGTGACCGTCGGCGACGTCAACGGCGACGGGCTGGACGACTTTTTCATCGGCGGTCCCAAGGGTCAGCCGAGCGCCCTCTACGTGCAGCGCCCCAACGGTTCCTTCAGCTCGACAAATCTGCCTCTCTTCGCCCAGGACCAGATCGCCGAAGATCTGGGCGCGGCGTTTCTGGACGCCGACGGCGACGGCACCCTCGACCTGTACGTGGCGACCGGGGGGACTGAATTCTCCGCGATGGCGCCCGCGTTCGAGGATCGCTTCTACCTCGGCAACGGACGTGGTGGGTTCGCCAAGGCGACCGATCGCCTGCCGCCGCTCGCCAACAGCAACTCGCGCGTGGCCGTATCACGCGATTTCGTGTTCGTGGGCGGGCGCGCGGTGCCGGGGCGGTACGGGGTGGATCCGCCAAGCACGCTGCTCCGGCGTGACAGCGGCGGGAAGTTCACCGACGTGACCGCGCAGATCGCGCCCGAGCTCGGGCACGTCGGTATGGTGACGGATGCGCTGTGGACCGACGTGGACGGCGACCGCCGCGAGGATCTCGTCGTGGTCGGCGAATGGATGCCCATCACCGTGTTTCGAAACACCGGAGCAAAATTCGAGCAGGTCACGATTCGCGGCTTGGAGCACAGTGCGGGGTGGTGGAATCGAATCGTCGCGGGCGATTTTACGGGAGACGGCCGCGTCGACTTCGTGCTCGGCAACTGGGGCCTCAACACCCGGTTGCACGCGTCAGCGGCCGAGCCGGCGCGCATGTACGTCAAAGACTTCGATCAGAACGGCTTCCCCGAGCAAATCCTCACGACCGTCGAGGGCGGTGCCGAAACGCCGCTCGCCCTGCGGGATGAGCTACTCGCCGCGTTGCCCTCGCTCGCGCCGCGCTACCCGAAGTACACCGACTACGCGCGCCAGAGCGCGCGCGACGTGTTCGGCTCCGCGCTCGACAGCGCCCTCGTGAAACGGGTGGACACGTTCGAATCCGTGCTCGCGCGCAACAACGGCGACGGCTCGTTTACCCTGGTCCCGCTGCCGCGCGAGGCGCAGATTGCCCCCATCTATGGAATCCTCGCAAAGGACATCGACAAGGACGGCAATCTCGACCTGCTGATCGCCGGAAATCTGGCGGGGGTCCAGCCGGCCTTCGGCTCGGGGATGGCGAGTGACGGTCTGCTGCTGCGCGGCGACGGTCGAGGTGGATTTTCAGCGTTGCGCGCCGACGAAAGTGGTTTTCTTGTCCCGGGACAGGCGCGCGACATTCAGCGGCTCAGGACGCGCCGCGGCGATCTCTACATCGTTGCCCGCAATGGCGACCGGCCGCTGTTTTTCCGCTAGTTTTTGGTCGTGATGATGATGACGCCGTTAGCGCCGCGGGAGCCGTATCCGGCCGTAGCCGCGGCGTCGCGCAGCACCTCGACGGTCTCGATGTCGTGGACGTTGATCGCGGTCAGATTGCCCCAGGGATTCGGGCCCAGCGGAATGCCGTTGACGACGAACAGCGGCTCGTCCTCGCCCATCAACGTCGTCGTGCCGCGCATATGGACCACAGAATGCCCGTCCGGCGCGCGAGTGACAAAAAGACCGGGCACGTGCGCGATGAGCAGCTGCTCCAGCGATTGGGTCGGCGCGCGGGCGATGTCGTCGGCCGTCAGCACGACGCGCGACGTGTCGGGATGCGAGCCACCCCGGGGACTGTGAGAGCAGGCGAGGAGCACGAGACAGATGAAGGCAGCGCGCGAAAGATTCGGCATTAAAGGCCTCCTCAAGCGGAGAATATACATGAGATCGCGATTCATGCTCACGGCGGCGTTGCTCGGTCTTGTCATGCCGGGGGCCGCCATTGCGCAGTCGAGCGTCAAATCACCGGACGGGCGAAACGCGGTCCAGGTGAGCATTCGTGAAGGCGGCTTGTACTACACGGTGCAGCGCGACGGGAAGCCGCTGCTCACCCCATCACGACTCGGCTTCGTCTTCCGCGGGCAGCCGCCGCTGCGCGACTCACTCGCCATCACCGACTCGAGCCGCAGCACGTTTGACGAGACGTGGACGCAGCCGTGGGGTGAAGTGCGGCGCGTGCGCAATCATTACAACGAGCTGAAGATCGCGGTGCAGGAGAACAGCGGTCCGAAGCGGCAGTTCACCCTCGCCGTCCGCGCGTTCAACGACGGCGTGGCGTTCCGCTACGAGTTCCCCGCCCAGCCCAATCTCGACGACTTCGAGATCATGGACGAGCTCACCGAATTCGCGTTCGCGGACAACGCGCGCGCCTGGTCGATTCCCTCGAACCGGCCCCGGCTCGACCGCTCGGAGCAGCTGTACTCGTCACAGCCGCTCAGCACGCTCGACAGCGTGCAGACTCCGATCACGATGGAGACCCGCGACGGCAAGACGGTCATGGTGCTGCACGAGGCCAACCTCGTCGACTACGCGCGCATGAACATCAAGGGACCGCGCATGGAAAGCCGGACGATGCGCGTCGATCTCGCGCCGTATGCCGACGGCGTGAAGGTGCGCGGCAAGACGCCGTTCGTGACGCCGTGGCGCACGCTGCAGATCGCCGACCGGGTCACGCAGCTGGTGCCGTCCGTGCTCGGCCTGAATCTCAATCCGCCCAGCGTGATTCCGGAAACCGACTGGATCAAGCCGATGAAGTACGTCGGGATCTGGTGGGGCATGCACATCAACACGATGACGTGGAGCTCGGGGCCCAAGCACGGCGCGACGACCGCGAACACCAAGAAGTACATCGATTTCGCGGCGGCGAACGGATTCGGCGGCGTGCTGGTCGAGGGCTGGAACGTGGGTTGGGACGGCGACTGGATCCAGAACCGCAACGCGTTTTCGTTCACGCAGGCCTATCCCGACTACGACATCGTCGAGCTGGCCAGATACGCGAAGTCCAAAGGCGTGCACCTGATCGTGCACAACGAAACGTCGGGCGGCATCCAGAACTACGAGCGCCAGATGGACAGCGCGTTCTCGATGTACGAGCACCTGGGGCTGGACGCGATCAAATCCGGGTACGTGACCGATCAGACCAGTGAGGGGCATTCGCACTGGGGCCAGTTCATGGTCAACCACTACCGGACCGTGATCCAGAAGGCCGCGGCACACCATATCATGCTCGACGCGCACGAGCCGATTCACGACACGGGCGAGCGCCGCACCTATCCGAACATGATGGCCCGCGAAGGCGCGCGCGGTCAGGAGTACAATGCGTGGGGCGGCGAAGGCGGCAATCCGCCCGAGCACGAGACGATTCTGTTCTTCACGCGCATGATCGACGGGCCGATGGATTTCACGCCGGGGATCTTCGACATCCTGCGCACCAAGACCGGTCCCGCGCGCACCAACGAAGATGCGCGCGTGCGCACGACGATCGCGAAACAGCTCGCGCTGTACGTCGTGCTGTACTCGCCGCTGCAGATGGCGTCGGACCTGCCGCAGAATTACGAAGGCCAGCCGGCGTTCCAGTTCATCAAGGATGTGGCGGTCGACTGGGACACGACGCGCGTGATCGACGGGAAGATCGGCGACTACGTGATCGTGGCGCGCAAACAGAAGAACAGCCCGCAGTGGTTCCTGGGCGCGATCACCGACGAGGAAGC
>DATMZX010000139.1:0-5148 GCA_035573235.1 Gemmatimonadales bacterium | reverse complement strand
CCTACGACCTGGCGTTGACGCTCTTTCTGTCCGAGGTCGAGCAGGAGGCGGCGACCATCCGCGCCTTGGCCGACACAGGAGTCGCGGTCTGATGGCGGACACCCTCGTCCTCACCGGCTGCGTGACGGATCAGCGCAAGCTTAAAGTGCGCATGCGCCGCGAGGTGTCACAGCAGCTCGCCCGGTGGAAGCCGGGGACGGAGCTGACCGTCACGATCGAGCGGAAGCGCGCCACGCGGAGCCTGCTCGCTAATTCCCTGTATTGGGTCGGCTACGTGAAGCCCTTTTCGGATTACACCGGCTATCCGCCGGATGCCTGTCACGAGTTTTTCAAGCGGAAGTTTCTCCCGACGCAGCGCTTTCTCGTCCAGGATGGCGACGGCGTGGTGCTGGACGAGATGGAGATCGCCCCCACGACGACGACGCTGAACAACGTCGAGTTCTCCGAGTATCTGATGCGGATCACGGACTGGACGGCGGACACCTTCCACGGGGCGGTGATTGTCGGGTCGAATCAGGAGGCGGCGTGAGCGTCTACAGCGAGTCAGCGCTGTGTCAGTGCGGGTGCGGGCTGCCGGCCCCCGTCTCCCGGCAGCACGATACCAAACGCGGGTATCGCCGCGGTGAACCGAAGCGCTTTCGAGGCGGTCACAATTATCGGCGGCAGCCAGCACGGGATGCGCGCTACAAACAGACGTACGCGCCGGGACACCCGAACGCGTCCGGAGGCGTCATCTTTGAGCACGTCCTAATCGCCGCAAGCGTGCTCGGCCACGCGTTGCCGGCGCGAGCGCACGTGCATCACGTCGACGGCAATGGGCGAAACAACGCACACACCAACCTCGTGATCTGCGAGGACCTGGCGTACCACAAGCTGCTGCACTACCGAACCAAAGTCCGTGCTTTTGGCGGCAACCCGAACACTGAAAAATGGTGCGGCGACTGCCACCAGATCAGGCTGCTCACCGCGTTCAATGTGATGCGCGGCAACAAGAGTACGGGACGCCAAAGCGTCTGCCGTGAGTGCTCAAAGCGACGCGATAAAGCGAAACAACGGCAGCCGCGGGAGACGCGCGCGGAGCAGGCCGCATGAGCGGGTTGCTGTTTCCGAAAGGCCGTCCGGCCGCCCTGGATCGCCAAGCGAAGAAGACCGCCCGCGTGAGCATCGATCATGCCGAGAGCGCGAAGGCAAAGGCCCGCGCGCACGGCCAGTGCGAAGTCACGGTGATCGGGGAAGGTCGATGTCTCCGTCGAGACACGGAGACACATCACCTGATCAACGGCCGGCTCCGAGGCCGTGGCGAGTCGGCACAGGCGGAACGGAAGATCCGGTGCTGCCACCGGTGCCATCAGGCCATCACGCAGCATCTCTTGCAGCGCGTGGGGGAGCCGATCCCGCACTTTCAGGATCGGTATCGGAGGGTGCAGTGACGAAACCGCTCGGTCCCGACGTGGCCTTGGAGGAAGCCCGGCGCGTGCTCGACGAGGTCGATCTCTGCGAGTGCGGCCACAGCTTCGTCGCACACGCAGGCGGCGCGTGCGACTACCGGGACGGCTCTGATCGGTGTTGCTGTGAGGAGCACGTGTCGGTGGCGTTCGTGGTGACGCGGAAGGAACCGCGACGATCGTAGGCAGTACGGCATCGGCGGCGTGGATGGTGACACGCCGGCATCACTGAGTGAACGTGGCGTGGGCAGCCGCCTGCAGAACGGTGTAACGGGAAATGTCCACAGAAACGCAGAGAGCGGCCAACCACTCTAAGGGGCAGTGTGGCCAGCAGACCGCGAGGGCCAGTAGGGCGCGGCGGAAAACCAATGACCGTAAATGCTGGCGACGGGTGAGGAACGACGAGAGCCCAAACTAACACGCGAGTGCTGGACGTAGCCGGGTCAGAACCGGCCCGATGCCTTCACGACAACGCGAAGGGCCGAACGCCGGGCGAACCAGGCGTGACTTTGCCGGGGGGAGAGAAACCGGCTGCAAGGCTCATTCAGGATGGCGAAATCAAGCGACCGACGCGGCCCGGCGGCGCGTGTCGGTGGATACAGACGAGTTCCAGGGGCGACGGAGGCGATCCATGTGGCAGGTGATCCGAGGCTGGTGGCGACGACGACAGCTCCAGGCGATTGAACGACGCCTCCAGGCGACGGATCGCGCACGGGACCAGCGGGAGCTCCGGGCAATCTGGCGGAGCGCGAAAGGCGGCCGCTGATGGGGCGCCCGGCTGTCGAACTCGGTCCCGCCTATCAGCGATACGTGAATGACTGGCGCAGCTCGCGCGCCACGATGCGGATGTCGATGGCCGAACGGGGCGTCTACACCGAGATGCTCGACCAGCAGTGGCTCGACGGCAGCCTCCCAGACGACCCGCACGCGGTCGCCGATCTCATCGCCATCACCGCCGACCAGGTGCAGGCGGTCATCGACGCGTGGCCGGTGGTCCGGCGCAAATTTGTATCCGAAGAAACCTGTACCGATCGGATCTACAACGTCAAATTACGTGTACTGGCGCGGCAACGAAAAACGTTTATCCTCCAACAAAAACTGGCGGGCCGCGCCGGTGGCACGGTGTCTGGTGCAAAGAGGCGGCGTAAACATCAGACGATACAGGAGTTACCGACCAAGCGACCCTCAAGCGACCCTTCAGCGACCCTTGAGCGAGCCTTGAGCGACCCTCAAGGCTCGTCAAGCTCTTCATCTTCTTCTTCATCTTCTTCTTCGTGTGTACCGCGCGTGCGCGCGGACACGCCCACGACGACGGCTCGCTCGTCGCCCTCCGGAGGGCTGATGGCCGGCACGCTCCCGCGGGACCATTTGCGCCACGCGTGGTGCAGTAACCGCGGGCTCTGCGTGCCGGAGTTCCTCCACGCCGAATTCACGGGGAAGCTCACGGGCGACCCAGGGCAGCTCGACGCGGCGGCGCAGCAGTTGCGGGCGTGGTACGCGGCCACGCTCGACGCGATCCCCCTCTCGCAGCGGATTGGCGACGAGCCGGTGAAATTCTGGCGCCAGCACTTCGCGGCGTGGCAGCCGAGCGCGGCGCCTGTTTCCCAGCGGGACGGCGCGACCCGTCGACCACCGAGCGTCGACGCCACGCTGGCGCAGCTCGACGCGGAAGCGGCGGAGTTTGCGCGATGAGCGAGCGCACGCCGCCGCACGATCTCGCCGCCGAGCAGGCGATTCTCGGCGCGATTCTCTTGCACGCCGAGCGGCTGGAAGACGCGGCCGCGCTGATTCGTCCGGAGGATTTCTACCGGCACGGGCACCAGGTCGTGTATCGCGCGATGCAGGGCTTGGCCGCGAAGGGCGCGGGGATTGACCTTGTGACGCTGCGCGAAGCGCTCGGCCCGAAGGGACTCGCGGATGCGGGTGGCGACGGCTACCTCGCGCGTCTACCAGACGGGATTCCGCGTGGGACGCATGTCACGAGCTACGCGCGGATCGTGCGGGAGAAGGCCACGCTGCGTCGACTCATCGCGGAAGCCGAGCGCGTGCTGGACGAAGCCAGTGAGGCAGGCGCGGAGGCGACGGCGCTCTTGGACCGGACGCAAGGGGTGCTGGCCGATCTCGCGACAATGGGCACGACAGGGGCCTTCGTGGGCGGCTCGACGATGGCGACGGAACTCTTTCCGCTGGTCGAGCGCCTCTACGCGCAGAAACGCAGTCTCACGGGTGTCCCCTCGGGGCTCGCGGATCTTGATCGCCTGACGCGGGGCTGGCAGCCGTCGGATTTGGTGATTCTCGCGGCGCGGCCATCGATGGGAAAAACGGCGCTCGCGTTGAACGTCGCGTACCACGCGGCGATCTCCGGGGTGGGGGTCGCGATCTTCTCGCTCGAAATGAGCTGGCGACAACTCGCCCTGCGGCTCCTCGCGCTCGATGCACGACTCGATGCCCATCGGCTCTTGAACGGCCAGATTCACGAGTACGAGTGGGCCGCGCTCGGGCTCGCCATCGGGCGGATCGGGGAGGCGAAACTCTTTGTCGACGATGCGGCGCAGACCTCGGTGCCAGATCTGCGCGCGAAGCTCCGACGGCTGACGCGAACACAGCCGATCGGGCTGGTGGTGCTCGACTACCTGCAACTCATGGGCGGGGGCGGCCGGCAGAAGGTGGACACCCGCACGCTCGAGCTCGGCGAGATTTCGCGCGGCCTGAAGGTGCTGGCGCGGGATCTGAACGTGCCGATTCTCGCGCTCTCGCAGCTCAATCGGGCCTGCGAGCTGCGCCAGAACAAGCGGCCGCTGTTGGCCGATCTGCGCGAGTCGGGAGCGCTCGAGCAAGACGCGGATCTCGTGATCGGGATCTACCGTGAAGAGGTCTACGACCCGCAGACGAGCGACCAGGGGACAGCGGAGCTCTTGGTCCTCAAGCACCGCAACGGCCGAATCGGGATGGTGCCGGTGCAGTTCGACGGGCCGACGATGGCGTTTCGGGATCTGGAGCGGCGGAGGACGGCGTGAGGCGCGCAGCGCGGGTGGATGCGACCCAGGCGGCGATCGTGGACGCCTTCCGGCGGTACGGCGCGAGTGTGGACGTGATCGGGTTGCCGGTCGATCTCGCGGTCGGGTATCGCGGACGCACGGTGCTCGTGGAAGTGAAAACACAAACCGGGAAGCTCAAGCCCTCACAGCAGGCGTGGCTCGATGCGTACCGGGGTGCGGCGTGTGTCGTGCGGAGTGAGGCCGAGGCGGTGGCGCTCGTGCGCCAGATGGGGAGGGATCATGGCGGTGAGTGAGGCGGCAGACGCGGTGATGGCGGCGGATCATCCCTCGCCGGACCAGGGCGGCCCTTGCGCGACGTGCGCGTTTCGACCGGGCACCGAGGCCTACGGCACGGCGCGCACGCGGGAACTCGCTGCGCTCTGCGTGGAGGGGCTGCGGCCGTTTTATTGCCACGAGTCACCGCAGCTCTGTCGGGGGTTCATCGCGGCGGCGAATCTGCGGGGCGTGCCAGAGAGCGACGAAGATCGACGATGGGCCGAGGTGTGCCGCCTCGGCGCGGATCTCTTGGCGGCCTGCGTGGATCACGCGGCCAAGGAAGATCGCGATGCCGGTGAGTGACGCACGGCTGGTGGAGTTGATCCGGGTCTACACGCCGCATCCTGATCTGCGGCGGCCGGGTGATGGTGATCTCGTGGCCTGTCTGC
>DATMZX010000138.1:0-14697 GCA_035573235.1 Gemmatimonadales bacterium | reverse complement strand
TCGCGATCGCCGTGGGCGCCGCCAGCGTCCGCGAGATCGACCGGCTGAACATCCGGCGCGCGTCGATCCTCGCGATGGAGCGGGCGCTCCGCCGGCTCGGCTTCGCGCCGGCTCACGTGCTGGTCGACGGGCTGCCGTGTCCCGAGCTGGGCTGCGAGCACGAAGCCATCGTGGACGGCGACGCCCGCTGCCACTCGATCGCCGCCGCCTCGGTGATTGCCAAGGTCATTCGTGATGGTCTGATGGATCGCCTGGCGGCCCGCCATCCCGGCTACTGCTGGGAGACCAACAGAGGATATGCAACGCCCGAGCACCTCGAGGCGATTCAGCGACTCGGCCCCACGCGGCATCACCGGTTCAGCTTCGAGCCGGTCGCGCAGATCGAGCTGTTAACGGTTTCGGCTTCGGCGTAACCCCTTCAAGAATTCGTTCAGCGGCCGAGTATTGAGGATGTCGGCCGGCTCGAGCCACGCCCGGCGCGCCACCGCCACGGCGAACTTCATGAACCCCAGCTCGCGCGTGTTGTGCGCATCGGTCGAGAGCACGAACCGCACGCCGTGCGACTTGGCGGCGGCCGCGAGCGTGTCGGGCAGATCGAGCCGCTCACTGCCGTTGATCTCGAGCAGGCACTTGGCCTCGGCCGCGGCTTTCGCGACGACGTCGAAGTCGACGGGATAGGACGGCCGGTCCGGGAGACGCCGGCCCGTGGGATGGCCGATCGCGTCCACCCAGCGGCTGCCGATCGCGCTGAGCAGCCGGTCCGTGAGCTGCTGCTCGGTCTGCTTCAGGCCATAGTGGATCGTGGCGACGACATAATCCGCTTCGGCGAGGAGGTCGTCGGGCAGGTCGAGCTTCCCGTTCTCCAGGATGTCCATCTCGACACTCTTCAGCACCCGGAAGCCCCGCATTCCCTTATTGAGCCGGTCGATCTCTTTCCACTGCGCGCGGATCTCGGCCGGCGTCTGTCCCGCCATCGACGTGCGCGGGGAGTGATCGGTGATCGCGATGTACGCGTAATCCAGCGCGCGGGCCGCGTCGATCATTTCGGCGAGCGTCGCTTTGCCGTCGCTCGCATCGGTGTGCATCTGCAGATCGCCTTTGACGTCGTCGAGCGACACGAGCTGCGGCAGCTCGTGGGCTTTCGCGAGCGCGATCTCGCCGCGGTTCTCGCGCATCTCCGGCGGAATCCAATCGAGCCCCAGCGCCTCATACACGTCCTGCTCGGTGCGGCCCGAGACGCATTTCTCACCGCGAAACACGCCGTATTCGTTGAGCTTGAGCTTCTTGGCCTGCGCGATCTTGCGCAGCTCGATGTTGTGCGCCTGTGAGCCCGTGAAGTACTGCATCGCGGCGCCGAAACATCCTGGCTCGACTACGCGCAGATCGACCTGCAGCCCGCTCGAGAGCCGCACCGTGGCGCGCGTATCGCCCCGCGCGGCGACCTGGGCGACCTCGCTGAACTTGCCAAAGCGCTCGATGACGGCTGCGGCCTTCTTCGGCGCGCACGTCACCACGATGTCGAGGTCGCCGATCGTCTCCTTGCGGCGCCGGAAGCTGCCCGCGACTTCGATTTCGTCGATGCCACCGCCGGCTTTGAGGTATTCGACGTAGGCGCGGGCATATTGCTCGGCGTCATGCAGCACCATGCGCCGGGGTCCGGTCGGGGCGCCGGCGACGCCCTCACGCAGCTTTTCGAGCAGCTTGGGTCCGAACCCGGGCAGCTTCGCGATCTTTCCGGAATCGAGCGCCTGCTTGAGGTCGGCGACGCTGTTCACCTTCAGCTCATCGTGAAACAGCTTGACCCTCTTGGGGCCGACGCCGGGAAGGTGGAGCAGGTCGAGCAAGCCAGGGGGGATGGTGGCGAGCAGCTCCTGGCGCTGCGGCAGCGTCCCGGTCTCGATGAGGGTGGTGATTTCCCTGGCGATGCCCCCGCCGATGCCGGGCAGATCGGTGAGATCGAAGTCGCCGCCTTGCACGAGCTCCCCGAGCGGATCGGGATGATCCGCGACCGTGCGCGACGCGTTGCGGTAGGCGCGCACTTTGAACGGATTGGCGGCGGAGATTTCGAGCAGGTCCGCCACCTCGCCCAGGAGACGGGCAATCTCGGTGTTCTGCACATCGAAAGCTCGCCCTTGACCGGCCTTTTTTCGAGTGATACGCTAGCCGTCCCGAAGCGTTGTTCTTCCCACCCCGTCGGAGGCCGACAGCATGGTGCGCAAGGTTCTTGGACTGGTCTTTGTCGCCGTTGCGTTCCCGCTCGTTCTCGCAGCGCAGTCGCAAGCCACGACCGGCATCATCCGCGGCACCGTCACCGACCCCTCGGGGACGCCCGCCGCGAACGCGACCGTGACGCTGCGCGAGACCCAAACGGGCTTCGAGCGCCAGACGGTGAGCAACGAGCGCGGCATTTTCGTCGCTGCGGTGCTACCGCTCGGCATCTATGATGTCTCGGCTCGCGCGGTGGGCTTTAGCGAGACACGCCAGACCGGCATCCGGCTGGGCCTCGGCGAGACGATCAATCTGACGCTCCAGCTTGCGGCGGTTCAGCTCCAGGCCGTGACCGTGGAGGCCACGCAACCGGTCGTCGATGCGACCAGGATCGAAAACTCGACCAAGATCCCGGATGCCGCGGTCGCACGCCTGCCGAACAACGGCCGCAATTACCTGAACCTCACGCTCCTCACGCCGACGGTGGCGATCGTGCAGGGGCCGGACGGCGACGAGCTCTCGATCGGCGGGCAGAAAGGCATTCACAACAACGTTTCGGTGGACGGCGCCGACTTCAACAATCCGTTCTTCGGTGAACAACGCGGCGGCCAGCGGCCGCCCTTCACATTCAACCTCGACGCGGTCCAGGAGATCGTGGTCACGGCGTCGGGCGCGAACGCCGAGTTCGGCCGCTCGTCCGGTGGATTCGTCAACGTCGTGACCAAGTCGGGGACCAACCAGCTCCACGGCTCGCTGCACTACTATGGAAAGGACGGGGCGCTCTCCGGCCAGCCGAGCCTGAACGGCCAGTCGTTTCCGACGCCCGATTTCACGCAGCATCAGTTCGGGTTTACGCTCGGTGGGCCGATCAAGAAGGATCGGGCGTTCTTCTTCGTGGCGTACGACCAGCAGATCTTCGATGAGACTAAGCAGACCGACATCAACCGGATCGATCCTGCGCTGCGCCAGTGGATGGATACGGCGTATGCCGGCGCCCTGGCGGGCGACTACGGGGCCATCAAGCGCACCAACGACGCCCGCGCGCTGCTCGCCAAGGTCGACTTCCGGCTGTCGCCAAGCCACACCGCGTCGCTGAAGTACAACTACACCTGGTCCGAGCAGGCGAACGGCACGTTCGACGTCGACAGCTGGGGTCGCAGCGCCAACGGTCTGGAGCAGGATCACTCGAACGCGATCAACGGCAGCCTGTTCTCGTACCTCAACCCGCAGGTCTCGAACGAGTTCCGGTTCCAGTATTCGCGCGAAGACCGGCCGCGTCCCTACGACGGCCCGCGCTCGGCGGCGCTCGGCTCCGATCCGACGAACACGGGACTCCGGCCGTTCCCGGACGTCGCCATGGATTTCGCGGGCGCCTACCGCCTGGGTATGCCGTTCTTCCTGCCGGTCCAGTACTACGACACGCGGGTGCAGTTCCTGGACAACGTGTCGTTCGCCAAGGGCGATCACTTCTTCAAGGTGGGCGGCGAATACAATCGCGTGAACTCGGTGCAGACGTTCATCGGATTCGCGAACAGCCGCTACATCTTCAGCTCGGTGAACGGATTCCTGAACTACGTCGCGAACGACTCGAACTACGTGGAATGCTCCAACGGGTCCAGCAGCCTGACGGGGTCGTGCCCGGTGGGCACGTCGATCACGGGTCCGGTCTTACTCTATCTCCAGCAGGCTGGTATCAACCGATCGGTGGCTGAAGCGGGCACGCAGGAGATCCCGCAGACGGAGCTGGATTTTTACGCGCAGGACACGTGGCGGCCGAGCGCGAAGCTGACGCTGAACTACGGCCTGCGTTGGTCGGCGCAGATCGAGCCCGCCATTCTGTCGCCGGTCGACTCGACGGCGTACGCACCGCACTACGGCGAGACGGTCACCAACGCGAAGGGCTCGTTCAGCTTCCCGTCGGACGGCACGATTCCGTCCGACAAGAAGATGTTCCAGCCGCGGATCGGGATTGCGTACGATCCCCGCGCCGATGGTCGGCAGGTCTTCCGCGCGAGCGCGGGCCTCTTCTACGCTCGCATCCCGGGGCTGAACCTGGCCTCGACCCGCAGCACCGACGGCTACCGCGGGGTGACGCTGTTCGGCTCGAGCGGCACGATTCCGTTCGGCCTCCCGGCGCCGTCGTTCCCGAACCTGTTCCCGTCGAATGTGCCGCTGTCGTCGGTGTTCAACCCCAGCGTCTTCGTGTTCGACAAGAACTTCCGCAACCCGCGGACGTTCAACGTCACGCTCGGGTATGAGCGGCAGATGGCGGCCGATCTCGGGCTGCTGCTGAGCTTCACGCACGCCAAGACCGACAATGTGACGCGCTTCATCAACCGCAACGACTCGCTGTTCGGGGTGGCCAACGCGGGACCGTGGACCGGTATCGGAACGCTTACGACGGTCGAGTCGAGCGCGCGGTCGGTCTACAACGGCGTCACGATCGGCCTGAAGCGCGTGCTCGATCCCAACTTCCAGTTCCAGGTGAACTACACGCTGTCCTGGGACAAGTCCGACGACGACAACGAGCGCGATCCGTTCACGTTCCGGTACGCGCGCGCCGACAATCTCGCGCCCGAGTACGGCTACAGCGATCGCGATCAGCGCCATCGCTTCAACGGGTGGGCGGTGAAACACATCGGCGGCGGCCTGTTCCTGAACAGCCGCCTGAGCATCTACTCGGCGCAGCCGACGTCGGCGAGCTGCGGACCGAGCCCGCTCAGTCCGTTCGCGCCGCCCGCGGGCCAGCGTGCCGCGTCCCCCACCGACCGCAACTGCGCCGACGGGTCGGTGCTGCAGCGCAACACGCTCCGCAAGGACAACTCGTACGTGTCATGGGATCTCGGGCTGACGTGGCCGATCAACATGGGGAGCCGCGGCCGGCTCGAGCTGATCGCGCAGATGTTCAACGTGCTCGGCAACGAGAACTTCCGTGATCCGGCGGCCACGAGCCTGCTGTTCAACTTCGACGGTACGATCCGCAGCGGCCTGGGCGATCCGCAGCAGACGCAGGTCGGAGCGCACTGGGTCTTCTAACGGACGGTAGGACGGTAGGGACGGTAAGGCCTGGACCCTACCGTCCCTTACCGTCCTACCGTCCTACCGTCTTACCGTCTTACCGTCCTAGCTCACGGTGATCTCCTTCACCATCCCATGCACCAAATGCGGCGCCCCATCCTTCTGATCAGGCACGTAACAGTTCAGCAGATACGTCCCGGGCGTCAGGGTCACGGTCAACCAGCCAACCTTCCCCTTGTCGGGCCCCGTGAACCCGCCCACCGGGATCGAGACCGGCGCTCCCTTCATGCCGCCCGCCAGCCAGCGCTGGAAGTCGGCGAGCGTTTTCCCAGGAGCGAGACGCTCGATGGTCAGCTCGTGAACCTGCGGGCCAATGTTTTCGATGCGAATCGTGTGCGTACCGGCGCTGAGCGGGGCCGAGGCGGTGAACGCGTAGTCGGACAGCGTGACGGTGATGTCCGACTTGGGCTCGGCAGCGGTGGCCGTACCCGCAGGCGCTGGGGTTACGACCAGGCGCCGGAACATGCCTTTCTGCACGTGCCACTTCCCGTCGGGGCTTGGAATAAAGCACGCGATCAGGTAACTGCCTGGCGCCAAATTCACGGTGACGATCGAGCTGTCGCCGCTCATGATGACGCCCGGGCCGCCCGGAAACGTCGGCTGCATCTGCAGAACACCGCGCCACCATTCGACGTCGGAGCCTCGCGGCACGGCCGCAGCTTCCAGCTCGGCGAACGACTTTCCGGGCGCTCCGAAGATCACCGCCTGATGCGGCTCCCGCCCCGCATTCAGCAGCCGGAACTTCGTCAGTCCCGCGGCTACGGTGTCAGGGGCGGCGAATGTGTAGTCGGTGGCGGTGATGGTCACGACCGTTGGTGAGGGCGGTGTTGCCGGCGGTTTCGCCGGTGAGCATGCAAAGCCAATGAGCAGACATGAGGCGAACCATGGGCGCACGGAGAAGCCTCCAGAGGGTGTAGGAGGTGGTTATACTATCTCTCGCCTTTACGAGCCGGTAGCTCAGTTGGTAGAGCAACGGACTTTTAATCCGTAGGTCCCGGGTTCGATCCCCGGCCGGCTCATGCAAGCAGTGGTTCCCTCATCACACGACGGCGAGGATCACACCGCGAGGGTTGTCACCAGGGGGCATCGGAGGCACATTTCCCTCGATGCCCTCCATGGTGTGGATCGACGGGTCCTGGTACGACCGCGACAGCGCGGTCGTTTCTGTCTTCGACCACGGCCTCCTGTATGGTGACGGCGTGTTCGAAGGCATTCGTGCCTACGGCGGCCGCATCTTCCGGCTCGACGAGCATCTCGACCGACTCTACGACTCCGCCAAAGCGATCTGGCTCGACATCCCCATGTCGAGGAAAGACATGGCCCGGATGGTCGAGGATGGTGTCGCGAAGAGCGGAATCAAGGACAATTACATCCGGCTTGTCGTGACGCGTGGAGTGGGCGACCTGGGCCTCGATCCTCGCAAGTGTGAAAAGCCGACGATCTTCTGCATCTTCGATACGATCAAGCTGTGGTCGCAGGATCGCTACGATAAGGGTCTCACCGCGCTCACCGCCGCGACCCCGATTCTGCATCGCGAGTCGTTGTCACCGCGCGTGAAGTCGCTGAATTACCTCTCGCACATCCTCGCGAAGGTCGAGGGCATCGCCGCCGGCGTCGACGAAGTGATCATGCTCGACTCGGCTGGATACGTTGCCGAGGCGAGCGGAATGAATCTCTTCGCCGTGTCCAACAGCACACTGCGCACCCCCCCGCCGTACGCCGGCATCCTGCGCGGCGTCACGCGCGACACCGTCATCGAGCTGGGCAGGGAAGCGGGCTACGGCGTCGAGGAGTTGCCGATGAACCGCTACGACCTGTACACGGCCGATGAGGTGTTCCTGACCGGAACCGCCGCCGAGATCATCGGGATCTCAAAGCTGGACGGCCGCTCGATCGGCACCGGCGCTTCCGGGCCTGTCACGCGCGATCTCGCCACCCGCTTCCGCGCCTACGTCACCCGCGACGACTGAAATAGGCTTAACCCATTGACGGTGTTGTAGCTAACTCCCATATTGGGGGCCCTTTGCGCCTCTTTCCCCGCTTGAGGTGAGCCATGTCATGGCGAGTGATCGCGCATGGGGACCAGGTTTGGCACGTAGATGCGGTGGCCGAGCGGCGAGCCAATACAGCCGCGTGGCAGCTGGTCTTGTCGTTCCGCGCCGCTTCTGAGTCGCTCCCGGGCCAGCGCCGCTCGTTCTGGACGCCGTACCCGTTGGAGGCCACCTCGAAGTCGTCGCTGTTCATCCAGGCCGAGCGGATTTCCGACGCCGCAATCGTCCAAGTCCTCGCGGAGTGTCTGGTATGAGCTCCGCGGACCTGCAGGATCTGCGGCGCGTCGTTCTGGCTGTGACGCGATTGAAGGGTGAAACGGTCAAGCAAGTAACCGTGCGGTCGGATGTCCGGCACGTGAAGGTCGAGTTCGATAGCGGATTGATTCTGGTCATTTCGTCCGAGCGCGACGCGCAAGGACGGCCCCGGCTCGAGGTCGACGTGGTCGAAGCGACACAGGACGCGGGTGCCAAGCAGCAGATCGAAGTCCGATTCGAGTAAGGCGCGCGCGTGCCTGACGAGCGCCTGCGATTTCAGGAGTTCGGATTCCAGCGTCTGGCCAATGGACGCTGCCGAGCCAAGGTCGTGCTGACGTGGTCGGATGGCCGGCGCTTCGAAGGGTCTTCCGACGGCGTGTCGTCGCAAACGGGTGAGTTGCGCTGCTGCGCCATGGCGGCCGTGAACGCGCTGGAACAGGCCGTGCAACCGCAGCTGACTTTCGAGTTGTTGGGTGTGAAAGCGGTCCGTGCGTTCGATGCGACAGTAGTGATCGTTTCGCTGTCGGCCCAAGCGGACGCCGCCACCAGGTTGGTGGGGTCGTGCTTGACTGAAACGGATCCGCCGCGTGGCGCGGCGCTTGCGGTCTTGAATGCGACAAACCGTCTACTGGGGAATTTCCTGGCGAACCGATGAAACGTTGCACGGTCGTACTTCTCTCGATGATGGGCGCCGCCGCACTGTCCGGCTGCGCTGGCTCACATACGCGTGTCGCTTCCGCTCCAGCTCCCGCAGCCGCGCCGGGCTCGAATCCTGCCGTCACGTCCACGACCGACAGCTCAGCGGTGCAGCTTGGCACAGCGCTGGCGAGTGTCGAGCAGGACTCGGCCGCGGACCAGACGGCGCTCGATAGCCTCCACCAGCACGACCCCGCCGCGCCTCGCACCAACCAGCCTCTGGCCGGTGAGGACGTCCGACACGAGGCCGAGCAGCTGTTCGGTTCCGAAGCCACGACGACGTTCGATATCGACGTCGCGACCTTCGCCGGGAATCGCCGCGTCCTCGAGTACCTCGAGTTCTTCCAATTGGACGCGCGGGACCGCTTCGAGATCTGGCTCTCCCGTCTTGGCCGATATGAAGGAATGATCCGCGAGCGCTTGCGCGCGCGCGGGCTGCCTGAAGACCTGGTCTATCTAACGCTGATCGAAAGTGGACTGTCCAACACCGCCGTCAGCCGGGCGCGTGCCGTGGGCATGTGGCAGTTCATGGCGTCGACTGGGCGGGGCTACGGCCTGCAGATCGATCCGTGGGTCGACGAGCGCCGGGATCCGTTCAAGGCGACCGACGCCGCCGTGTCGCACCTGAATGACCTCGTGCAGCGGCTCGGCAGCGTCTATCTCGCCGCCGCGGCCTACAATGCCGGCGCGGGCCGCATCGAGCGCGAAATCCGTCGCCTGCCCGGCGAGCCGGACACCGTCGACGACCAGACGTTCTTCGAGATCGCCGACCGCCGGAACCTCCGCCGCGAGACGCGCGACTACGTCCCGAAGCTGATTGCCGCGGCGCTGATCGCGAAACAGCCCACGCGTTACGGCTTCACCGATATCGAGCGGCTTCCGCCGCTGGTGTTCGACGAGGTCTCAGTGCCGGACGCGACGGGCCTGGATGTGCTTGCGCGCCTTGCAGATACGACCGTTGCAGCGATGCTCGAGCTCAATCCTCAGTTCGTGCGTGGCATAACGCCGCCGCAGCGGGCGGTCATCGTGCGCGTTCCTCGAGGCGTGGGAGCGCGCGTCGCGGAACGCTACGCCGAGCTGCCGGTCAACGAGCGGGTCACGTTCGTCGATCACTACGTGACGTCGGGTCAGACGATGTCGTCGATCGCGCAGCGCTACAACGTGACCGTCACGATGCTCCAGGCGGCCAACCCGCACCTGCGCGCCCACGCGCTGCGTATCGGTCAGCGCGTCATCGTGCCGATGAGCGGCCGCGTGGTTCCGCGGGGCGCTTGGAGCACTCCGCCCGAACCCAGGGCGCGCCGGACGTCCACTCGTTACCGGAACGTCAGCTCGACTGGCGCGACGCGGCATCGCGTCGCGGCCGGCGAAACCGCGAGCGGCATCGCCCGCCAGCATGGTATCGGGCTGGCGGCGCTGCTCGAAGCGAACGATCTGACGATGCGGAGTGTGATCCGGCCCGGTGACGTGCTGCGGATTCCGAGCCGGTAAATCGACCGGCACCCGAGGTTAGTGGTGCCGGAATCCCTTCATCACTTCAGCTTCATAGCCATTGGCAGGGTCGCGGCCGGCGCCCAGCAGCTGCTCGACCTTGGCCGGCCCACGGTTATAGGCGAGTAGCGCCAGCGACATGTTGGACGGATAGCGGTCCAGCAGGTCGCGCAGATAGCGGAAGCCAATCCGCAGGTTCGTATCCCGATCATACAACTGCTGCGTCGTCAGCCCCGGCTCGTACAGACGGGCCGTGCTGGGCAGCACCTGCGTGAGCCCGACGGCACCGACGTGACTAGTGGCGCGCGGGTTGAAGCCGGACTCGACCTTGACCAGGCGGAACGCCAGGCCCGGATCGATCCCTTCGCTCAGGGCGACGTCGTATACAGCGGTCGCCATGTCGGCCGGCAGCTTGTAATGCGACGAATACTGCATGATGGCATCCACGCGATCGAGCTGGAGCCGGGCGACTTCCAGCTCGCCCTGCTTGGCGTCCAGCTGCTGGCGGAGCGCCCGTAGCTCACCGAGCAGCTCCGCGCCGGAAGCAGGCGCGCGCTCGGCGTCGGTCGTAGTGCCACCCGCCCACCCGCCCACGGTACTGACGAGCAGAGCGGCCAGCACGATCATTCCGCCGCGAAGGACCAGACGTTGAGTTTTCGTTTGCATACTCCTCTCCATTTCCGACTCCGGTAAACCTACGGCTGCTGCTTCAATTCTCATTCAAGCCTCGACCGGGGCTTTTTGCTTCTCGATCAGCTGCACATCCCCGATCACCAAGTTCCCATCTACCGCTTTGACCATGTCGTACACCGTCAGCAGAGCGACCGCGACTGCCGTCAGGGCTTCCATCTCCACCCCGGTCCGACCAACGGTCCGGACCCGGGCCCAGACCCTCACCCCGGGCAGCGAATCGGCCAATGATGCCTCGACCTCGACATGGTCCAGGCCCAGTGGGTGACAGAGCGGGATCAGCTCCGCCGTCCGTTTCGCCGCCAGCGTCCCTGCCACTTCACTCACGGCTAGGACATCGCCCTTTGCCAGCGCCTGTTCGGCCACTTGCCGAAAGGCATCAGCCGACATCCGAATCGTGCCCGTCGCGACCGCCGTCCGATCCATCATCGGCTTGTCGCCAACGTCCACCATCCGGGCCCGGCCGGCCTGATCCAGGTGCGACAGCTTCATGACCGCCGAATCCCCCGCAGATCATCAGCCAGTACAGCCGCCAGCAGCTGCGGGTTCACATTGCCCTGCGCGAGGTCGCGCGCATCCATCACCAACGCGATCGCCTCGACGAGCTTCTCTGTATCGCCACCGCGCTTGACTTCACTGCGCAGCTTGTCAGCTAGTGCGTCCAGCATGTCGGTGAATCCGCCGCGGGCCTGGAATGGCACCTGACCCAACGCGTACTGCAGCGGCGCATCCATGAACCGGGCCGCTTGATCACCCTGTCCTGCACGGGCCGCCTCTATTGCAAAGAGCTTGCCAATGCACCCTTCAACCGCTGCAACTCGTTGTGACAGCTCATCTTTGCCCCGAATTGCAGGCGTCTGCTGCAAAAATGCTGTCACGACGGTGTCGGCGAGTCGTGCCACACGAACGAGCACAACACGGGACAATACCGTCGGGAGCAGGGCGTTCGGATCCGCGGCGGTCAGAATGATGACCGAGTCCGCCGGTGGCTCCTCGAGCGCCTTCAGCAGTGCGTTCGCGGCGACCTCGGTCCCGAGCTGCGGGATCAGGCGCTCCGCGTCCCCGACAATGAAGACCTTTCGTTTGCCCATCGCGGGCGTCAGCGCGAGCCGCTTCAGCAGCAGCCGCACGGACGCTACCGGATGGCTCGCCAATCCAACCACGGGGGCATACAGCGGCTGCTCCCGCCGGGCGGCCATCTCTTCGCCCAAGGCCTCAGCTACCAGTTCGACCTGCTTATCGGCGTCACCGGTGCTGCCACCTCGTTTGCTCAGCTCGACCGGTACAAACCAGTGCACGTCAGGGTGCTGCAGGTTCTGCACAAGGCGACAGGAGCGGCATTCACCGCACGGTTCCTGGCCTGGTGCTTCGCAATGGATCAGTTGTGCGAGCCACAGCGCGAGACGCTGTTTGCCGACACCACGTGGCCCGGTCAGCAGGATCGCTTGAGGTAGCTTTCCGGAGGCGTGGGCGCCCGCAAGTCTGGTCTTAACCCCTTCGTGCCCTATCAAGGGCGGTAAAGGCATGGGGGCAAATCTAGTGGCAGGGTCGGTGCGCGCCGCCACTTCCTTTGCTAAGTTATTGAATATCAAGTTAGTACGATTGTTCGGAGGGCCTTGCGCGGTATTAATCCCAGCGAGAGTAATGAGTTATGTATTGAAGTGAGCACACACTCGCCAGATAATGCCGATTTTGACTAGTTTTTTCGGGTATTATTCGGGTGATCGACCCTATTGCGGCGGATGGTTCAGCAAAAGCCAGTACAGTCCCACGTCCGATACGGCTCGAGCGAATGCCTCAAAATCCACCGGCTTTACGATGTAACTGTTCGCACCGAGCGCGTACGCCTTCTCAATGTCGGGCTCTTCGCGCGATGAGGTGAGAACCACGACGGGGATCGTCTTGGTGCGAGCGTCGCGCTTGAGCCGCTGGAGAACCTCGAGACCGTCGACTTTCGGAAGCTTCAGATCCAGCAGGACGACCTTGGGCGTGGTGCCCGCGCCGACATCGTCGAAAAAGTCGATGGCTTCGGCACCGTCGCGACAGACGTGCACCCGGTTCGCCAGATTGCGCTGCTTCAGCGCTCGCAGCGTCAGCTCGGCGTCCTGGGCGTTGTCTTCGACCAGCAGGATCTCGACACCGTTGGGGGCCATCAACTCTCCTTGAAGGGCAGCGCGAAATAGAAGGTGGCGCCTTCATTGGTCTTGCCCTCTGCCCAAACGCGGCCGCCGTGGCGCTGCACGATACGCTTCACGATCGCGAGCCCGACGCCGGTGCCCTCGAACTCTTCCGCGCGATGCAGTCGTTGAAAGACGCCGAATAGCTTATCGGTGTAGCGCGGGTCAAAGCCGGCACCATTGTCCTTGACGTAGTAGACCGTCTGATCCCCATTCGTGGTGGAACCCACCTCGATCCGCGGTTGGGGCCGTCCGCGCGTGAACTTCACAGCGTTCTGGATCAGGTTGCTGAGCACTTGGCGCAGCAAGGCGGGATCGCCATAGGCGTGGCGCAGGTCCGCAACCTGCACCTCGAAGTGACCGTTACGGCCCGCTTCTGACCGCCGAATCTCATCGACCACCAAACTAGTCAGCTCGTTCATATCCACCGTCGAGCGGCTGATCGACTGACGTCCGAGCCTCGAGAACGCGAGCAGATCATCGATGAGCTGGCCCATGTGCCGCGTGTTCTGGTCGATGACGCCCAGAAGTCGCTGCGCCTCCGGGTCGAGATTGGTCTGATGGTCCTCGAGCAGAATTCGCGCGAAGCCGTGGATCGCTCGGAGCGGGGCACGCAGATCGTGCGACACCGAGTACGAAAACGACTCGAGCTCGGCCGTTCGCTCCGCGACTTTGTCTTCCAGCTGGTGATGGGAGCGCGCGACTTGATCCGCCATCGTATTGAACGACTGTGCGAGTCGGCCTAGCTCGTCATCCCGACGCACGCGAACGCGCTGGTCCAGGTGGCCCGTGGTGATGGCTTCCGCAGCTTTCGTGATTTCGCCGAGGGGTCGAGTGACCTGCCGGCTTCCCCACCACGCGACGAGTGCTCCGAGCACGACGATAACCAAAGCGATGGGCGCCATGCCGCGGATGTACGCGCGTGCGGGAGTGGCGATGAGCCGACTCGGTAGTTGGGCAACGACCATCCACGGAGTCCCGGGCACCGGCGCGGCGCTCGCTCGCAGCATCTCACCACCGCGGACGTAACGGATCGGTTTTTGGCTCGTCCTGACACTGTCGGGCGGGGCTGGGACGATCGTGGCGAAGTCGGTCCATGGCTCACCGTTCGCATTGCCGAGCAGGAGGGTGATATCGCCTCCGGCGAGCCCCGTCAGCGTCTTTCGCGTGCGCTCGTTGAGCTGGACTCGTGCGACGAGCTGAACGATTCCACCGCTGTGCTCCGCGCCGGTCGCGGTGGCAATGGCGAAGTAGATCGTGGTGTCCCGGCGGAGCAGGGGACCATAGCGTGCCGAGTCGGTGCCCGGTGAGACGAGGACGCTGTCGGCAATCGAAAACCGGCCCGAGCGCAGCAGCAGGCGGCCACCGAAGTCGCGGAGCTCCAGACCCAGGTTCGATGCGGTATCGGCGGCAATACCCCGCATCGCGGTGAGTGCCTGCTCGCGGCCGCGCTGTCCGCCCGAGCGCATGTATTCGACGACCGCGGGGTTATGGGCCAGCGCGGTCACCCGCATCCGGGTCTGGCCGAGCTGAAAAGCGTCGGCCAGGACTCGGCCGGCGAGTGGGAGCCGCTTGTCGACGAGGTTGCGGCTCTCCTGGCGGACTTTGCCGTATCCGATCGCGAGCTGCGCGGCGGCGACCCCGAGGAGCAATACCGTCACGAGCAGCGGCAGCTTGCGTTCGATCGAGATCATGACGCCAGGACCTCCCGGACTTTGCGGACGATCGCTTCGGTCGTAAACGGCTTGGCGAGGTAGGCCGCCCCGGACTCCAGCATCCCGTGATTGGCGATCGCGCCGTCCGGATACCCCGACATGAACAGCACGCGCAGTCCGGGCCGCGACGCGCGGAGCATGTCCGCCAGCTTGCGGCCGTTGGTATCGGGCATGACGACGTCGGTCAGCAGCAGATCGATCGGCCCTTTGTGCCGCCGCGCGATGTCCAGCGCCGTCCCGGCCCGGTCCGCCTCGAGCACCGCGTACCCCTGCATCGCCAGCGCGCGATGCGTCAGCCGGCGCAGCTGATCATCGTCCTCGACCAACAGCACGGTG
>DATMZX010000137.1:0-2431 GCA_035573235.1 Gemmatimonadales bacterium | reverse complement strand
CGACAAGCGACGTCGCGGATATCCCTCGCATTCTGGCCGCATCGGCGCTCGCGGCCGACACCGGCGACGCGTCGTTTATCGAGTCGCTCACTCCCCGGCCCTCGCTACGCGTCAGCCTGCACCTGGTCGACCTGCTCGAGGACGAGTTGCTCGCGGTCTGGCGCAAGGGCGATACGGCGGCCTCGGAGGTGTTGCAGACCGTCGGCCGGTTACGAGTGGTGCGTTCGGCCATCGAGCGGCGTTTCCAGACGCTCCCTGGGGCCCCACTCGTGGGGCTCGACGGCCTCGAATTCCTGATCGAGTTCGTCCACGATCTGCGCTCGCCGCTGAACTCGTTGCTGCTGCTGGCCGATCGCCTGCAGCAGGGATGGAGCGGTCCTTTGACGCCGCTCCAGCTCCGCCAGCTCCGGCTGATCTATGCGGCGGCCCATGCGCTTAACACGGTGACGAGCAACGCGCTGCAGATGACGCGCGAATGGGATCAGATGGAAGAGCCCGAAGTCCGGCCTTTTTCGGTGACCAAATTGCTCTCGGAAGTGCAGGACGTCGTGCGCTCGCTGGCGACCCAGAAGGGACTCGAGGTCAACTTTATCCGGCCGAATATCGACCGCCGCCTCGGACATCCGATCGAGCTGCAGCGGACGCTGCTGAACCTGGTGACGAACGCGCTCAAGTTCACGCGGGAAGGCACCATTACCGTCAGCGCGACCGATCTCGAAGGCACAAGAGTCGAATTCGCCGTTCAGGACACCGGGCCGGGCATTCATGCGGGCGCGCAAGAGACGCTGTACCAACCATTTCGGCGCTCGGTGGGAGCGGGACGCGCGACGTTTTCTGCGACCGGCTTGGGCCTGGCGATCGCGCGACGCCTGGTCGGAGCATTGGGCGGCCAATTGAAGTACGAGACGGCGGCCGGAAAAGGCACACGCTTTTTCTTCGTGCTCGATCTACCCGTACCGTAGCGTGTCGCGAATCACTGCTTGACAGGTCGGGGAATGCCTATATTTTCCCCCCGCGTTCTGCAAGGGTGAGCGGCGTTATACCATAGCGTCGCACCACACACACAAGGGTGGTATGTCACAGCTCAATTCCGTAGCGCCGACGGACCGGACTGCCCAGCGGCCCGATACGCCAGCTAGCAACGGTTCCAGTTCCAGCATCCGCATCCTGATCATCGAAGACGAAGAGACGCTGCGTGAAAGTTGCGCCAGCGTCCTTTCGCACGATGGGTATGCGGTGTCGTCGTGCGGTGTTGCGCGCGAAGCGCAGAATCTGCTGCGCCACAACGTGTTCGATGTGCTGTTGCTCGATTGGTACATGAGCGACATCCCGGGCGCCGAGCTGCTGCCGCTCGCGCTTTCCGCGAATCCGATGACTCGCGTCATCGCGGTCACCGGCAAGCCGACACTCGCTTCGAGTCTGGACGCGATGCGGATCGGCGCGTGGGCGTATCTCCCCAAGCCGTTCTCGGCCGTCCAGCTCGCGATCCTCGTTGGGCAAGCGGCGCACGCGACGCTGACCGCGCGTGAATCGTTGCAGCGCACGCAGGAGCTCGAGCAGGCGGGCGAGAACAGCGACAAGATCCGGATTCTGGGACTGTCGCCGGCATTCCGCGGCGCGATCTCGCGCGCCCGCAAAGTGGCGCCGACCGACGCGTCGGTGTTGCTCACCGGCGAAAGCGGCGCGGGTAAAGAGCTGTTCGCGCAGTTCATTCATCATCACAGCCGGCGCGCCACGCGCCCGTTCCTCGCGGTCAACTGCGCGGCGCTGCCCGAGCCGTTGCTCGAGTCCGAGATGTTCGGCCATCGGCGCGGCGCGTTCACCGGTGCGGTACGCGACAAACCCGGCCTGCTCGAAGCGGCGGATGGCGGCACGCTCATGCTCGACGAGCTGATCGAAATGCCCAAGACCATCCAGGCGAAGCTGCTCCGCGCCATTCAGGACGGCGTCGTGCGGCGCGTCGGCAGCGAAACGGCGGACGCCGTGGTCAACGTGCGCTTCATTGCGGCCACCAACCGCGAGCCCGACCAGGCGGTGACGGAGGGGTTGCTGCGGGAGGACCTCTATTATCGCCTGGGCGTCGTTCCGATCAATGTGCCGTCGCTGCGCGATCGCATCGAGGACGTCGAGCTGCTCGCCAACTCGTTCCTGGGTCACTACTGGCGCAAGTACCGGGGCCTCGACCTGCCGGTGCCACGTCTCGGCAAGAGCGCTTGCTCGGCCCTGCGGTCTCATCCGTGGCCGGGAAACGTGCGCGAGCTGCAGAACGTCATCGAGCACGCCGTCGTCCTGCTCGAGCCTGCGGCGGAGATTCGCGCCGAAGATCTCCCCTTCCTTACTGTGCCGGTCCCGCCCGGTGAGCGTGGCAACGGCCTCGAGCTCACGGCCTCGGACGCGAGCTACTACGACGCGCGCGATCAGCTCCTGGCCA
>DATMZX010000136.1:0-2006 GCA_035573235.1 Gemmatimonadales bacterium | reverse complement strand
TTTTGTAAGGCTATAATCTTCGTCTTCTCGAAGTGCGAATAGGTCGCGATTTTGTCCGCGCCCTTCGTTGCTTCGAGCATCCGCCGCACCAGCTCGGGCCGGCAGTCTTTCGGCCCCTCGGCGAGGTACTCGGCGTGCCGGTGGGTGCCGTCGCCGTTCGATTCGTGATAGCTGAACTGCGCGGGCGCCTGCTCCCACGGCGCCATGCCGGGCCACACGGGGACCGCGCGCTGGATCGTTTCGAAATCGAGAAATCCGAGTTTCCCGTTGAGGGCCTGCAGCGCCTGCGCCAGGCCGGGCTCCACGATGATCCGGCCCTCGTTCATGGCCTTGATCTGCCGCTTCTGCGTCGCGTTGAGCTTCTGCTTCGGCGGGAGGTCCGCGATCCGGTGCACGCCACTCTGCATAAACGCGCAGCCCTTGGTCGGCCCGATGCCCACGAACTGCATGATGTGATCGGGATTGTGGGGCCAGCAGCGGGCCATGAACGGGCACTCGTACGGCTGGTGACAGTTCAAGCCGATCGGCACGTCGGGTAGCGGCCCGTCGAGCATCGCGAGCTGCGCGTCGAGCTCCCAGCCGATCTTGCCGAGTAGCGGTGCGACGGCGTCGGTCACGTCGGTGCGCTCGAACAGGTTCGACAGATCCGGAAAGTGGCATTCCTTGCTCAGGTGCATGATGTCCACGCCCGTGATGTGAATGCCGCTGCGCTCGAGCACGTGGACCTGCACCGCCGCGTCGGGCAGGTGCTCCTCTTTTTGCGAGGAGGACGATTTCACCTCGGTGAGGTGGAAGCCGCCGTCTTGACGGGTGAGGACATCGACCATGACGTGGGTGTTGTCGGCGAGGAAACTGGCTTCGAAAATCGCCGGCGCGCCGGCGGCGATGAGCTGTCTCGTGCGCGTGACGCGTTCGTCGACCGCGTAGTACGGGAGATCGACGAGCACGCCGCCGGGAAAGCGCTCGCGCGCGAGCGCGCCGACCTGAGCGCCCTGGTCGAAGCGGTCTTGGAGGACGATGCCGGGCTGGAGCTCTTTGGCCTTGGGCTCGTGGACTTTCCACCAGAGCAGCTTGTGGCATTGGACGCCGGCGGTGTAGCGGGACTTGGAGAGGCGGTGCGACATGGGGTAACAATCTGAGGAGTGGGTGTGACAACGCAAATCGTTTGACCGTGCGCTGAAGCGCCGGCTTCGGCCGACGGTTACATTCCCGCGAACTCTCATCCCCATGCTATCATGACGAAATCCCTGGTCCCGCTCTTTGCCCTCACGCTGCTGTCCAGCATCAGCTCGGCCCAACAACGCTCCGCTCCCGGCACCGACATCGCCGCCGCCACCCAGGGCATGGATCGCATCGACGGCTTCATCCCCGTGATCCTCGACGGCGAGCAAGGCCGCATCCTGCTCGAGCTGCCGCGCGACTCGATGCGCGCGCTGGCGCTCTTCACGCTGGCGACGGGCCTCGGCTCGAACCCGATTGGCTTGGACCGCGGCGCGAACGGCCCCGAGTACGTCGTGCGGTTCGACCGCGCCGGCCAGCGCGTCAACGTCGTCTTCGAAAACTGGAATTACCGCAGCTCCTCGGGCGACGCCGACCACGCGCGCTCGATCGCCGAGGCGTTTCCGCCCAGCACGGTGGCCGCGCTGACTCTCGTCGCGGCGCAGGGCGGCAAGTTGCTCGTCGACGCGACCGACTTTCTGCTGCGCGACTGGAACGGCGTCGCCGAGGCGCTGCAGTCCAGCAACGAGGGCACCTATAGCGTGGCGCGCGATCGCTCGGCGGTGTACCGGCCGCGTACCAAGGGCTTCCCGGGCAACACCGAAATCGACGTGGCGCTGACCTTCACGACCGGCGGGCGACCCGGCCGCATCGTGCGCCAGATCGTGCCCGACGGCACCGCGTTCACGCTACGCCAGCATCTCTCGCTCATTCCCCTGCCCGACGCCGCATATCGCCCGCGCGAGCTCGATCCGCGCACCGGGTTCTTCGGCATCAACTTCAAGGAT
>DATMZX010000135.1:0-3766 GCA_035573235.1 Gemmatimonadales bacterium | reverse complement strand
ATGGCGCTGCCGTTTCTGAGCTTCGACGCCGAGCCGTACATCGTCGTGACCGACGACGGCAAGCTGAAGTGGGTGCTCGACGGCTACACGGTGAGCAGCGGCTATCCATACGCGCAGTCGGTGGGCGGCGTGAACTACATGCGCAACAGCGTCAAGGTGACCATCGACGCGTACACGGGCGCGCTCACCGCGTACGTGATCGACGCCAACGATCCGGTGATTCGCACGTACGAGAATATTTTCACCGGGATCTTCCAGCCCATGTCGGCGATGCCCGCGGACATCAAGCGCCACATGCGCTACCCCGGCCAGTTGTTCCGCATCCAGGCCGGTCTGCAGTCGACGTATCACATGGACGACCCGGACGCGTTCTACCATCGCGAGGACCAGTGGGAGATCCCGGAGCCTAACGATCAGCGAGGCGACCAAGCCGCGTACATGCGGCACATGATCATGCGCCTGCCGGGCGAGCAGAAGGAAGAATTCATCTACATGACGCCCTTCACCCCGCGCGGGAAGGACAACCTCGCTGCGTGGATGGTGGCCCGGATGGACGGCGCGCACTACGGCGAGCTCAGGGTATACCGGTTCCCGAAACAGAGCCTCGTCTACGGACCCAAGCAGATCGTGAACCGCATCAACCAGGACACCGACATCTCGCGCCAGATCACGCTGTGGGATCAACGCGGATCGGAAGTGATTCGCGGCGAGCTGTTGGTCATTCCGATCGAGGAGTCGTTGATCTACGTGCAGCCGCTGTTCCTCCGCGCGTCCGGCGGATCGATTCCGGAAATGAAGCGCGTGGTGGTCGCGAGCGGCGACCGCGTGGTGATGGGCGAGACGTTGGACCAGGCGCTCGACGCGATGTTCGGCAGCGGGGCGACGATCGCGGTGTCGGGGCAGCAGCAGACGCGGGCGACGGCCGATACCGCCGCCGCTCCAGCGTTAGGCGCCGCGGGGCAGGCCCCGCCGGCGAACGTGTCGGCGCTCGCGGCCGAGGCGCAGGCGCACTACGACCGCGCCATCGCGGCCCAGCGGGCAGGGGACTGGGCGACCTACGGAAAGGAGATCGATTCGTTAGGCGTAGTGCTCGGCCGGCTGCGTGCGGGCCATCACTAGCGCGGACTTGCACCTTCCGCTGCAGCCGAGTCGTCCCTGCTGTGTCCGGTTTGTCCGCGCTGCGTCCGTTTCTCAATGAGCGCAGATGCTGGATCTGCATCAGCCGCAGCGCGCGCACACTGCTTGCGACACCGTCCTGTTTCCCGTGCGGCTATGACGCGAACAACAGGCGGTGTCCCATGTTGAAAGTCTCCGAAATCATGACGAAGCAGGTTGTCACGGTGGAGCCCGAGACCACCCTGCGTGATGCAGCCGAGCTCCTGTCGGCGAAGCACATTGGCGGCGCTCCCGTGTGCCGGGGCGAGAAGGTCGTCGGCGTCATCTCGATGAGTGACATCATCGATTTCACGACGACCGCGCCCGAGGAATCGGTCGGCGATGCCGGCCGCGAACCCGACGATCAACGCGTCGAAGAGGAGGAGGAGGAGGACGCGGCTGCCGCGTCGTACTACATGGATCTGGCTGACGACGACGCGGACGTGGATGACCGCATGGAAGAGCCGGCGTTCGCCGAGCGGCGGTTGTACGACGAGCACGTCGTCGAGGAAGCGATGTCGACGAATCCCATCGGCGTTTCGCCCAACGACAGCGTGGCCGACGCGGCGAAGGTGATGCAGCGGCGCGGAATCCACCGGCTGCTCGTGCTCGACGGGGAAAAGCTGGAAGGGATCGTGACCACGATGGATGTCGCGCGCGCGCTCGCCGACGGCTCACTTCAGTGAGGCTGCCGTCGCCGCCGTACGGTTCCAGATGATCTCCCAGAGGTGGCCGTCCGGATCCCGAAAATAGCCGGAGTAAATGCCCCACGGTCGATCGCGCGGCGGCTCGGTGGCCGTCGCGCCCGCCGCGACGGCGCGCGCAAGGATCCGGTCGACGTCCGCGTCGCTCTCGGCGAGATAGCCGAGGCTGCATTCTACCGAGCTCGGCGACGAATTGCTGATTCCCGCGTCTTTGGCGAGTTCCTTCCGTGGATAGAGCGCGAGCAGGAGTCCGCTCTTCATTTCGAAGAAAGCCGCCGCACCGGCGGCGTTCTCGGGCGTCGCCTCGAATTCAGTGGCGACGATGCCTTTCGTGGGAAGGCCGAGGCCGTCGCGGTAGAAGGCGACGGCGCGTTCGAGGTCGTCCACCGCCAAGGTGATCACGTCGAGATGCGGTTTCATGGGTCGCTCCGATTCGCGGGCAGCTCATGCCGGCTCGAGCCCGCGAAATCCGTACCCTCGACGCGAGGCACCAGGCAACAGGCCGTTAGGCGAAGTCATATGCGCCCGCCGGCGATCGTCCCCCCGAGAGAAACAAATGGTGCTCGCTACTATAGTATTGCCGGTCTGCGAATATGCGGGTATTCCGTCGCGGACGTCGGCGGACCTGAGCTAACCGGTGAAGCACATCAGACGGCGCCACCGCCTAACGCTGCGGCCGCCGATGATCGTCTCTCTTTCTGGCTTCCTGCGCCAACCCGGCCCTGAAACCCCTGCGCGCCGCGTCTCGTACTGCGTGTTGACACTCCGCACCCGAGACTCGTCCAATGGGCCTGCCCCTGTCCCTCCGACAGTCCTGGCGCTCGCTCCGCCGCGCGCCGGGCTTCAGCACCTCCGTCATTCTAACGCTCGCCGTCGGCATCGGTGCTGCCACCGCGATCTTCGCGGTCGTCGACGCCGTGTTGCTGCGACCGCTGCCGTACGGCGACCCGGGCCGGCTCGTCGGCGCTTGGTTTCACATGCCGTCCGTGGGTCTCCCGCAGGCGGAGCAGACCAAGGGCACGTATTTCACGTTTCAGCGCTATGCCCGCACCATCACCGGTATCGCGGCCTACCAGGCCAACTCGGTTGACCTCGCCGATCCGCAACAGCGCGCCGAGCCCGCTCATCTGGACGACGCGCAAGCGACCGCGAACCTCACGCAAGTGCTCGAGGTACCGCCAAAACTCGGCCGCTGGTTCACCGCGGATGAAGATTTGCCTAACGGGGCCCGGGTCATGGTGCTCAGCGATGGACTTTGGCGGTCGCGTTATGGCGCCGACCCAAACGTAATCGGCAAGACGGTTCTGATGTACGGCCGGAGCACGGAAATCATCGGCGTCATGCCGGCCTCGTTCCGATTTCCGAACAACGACACGCAGCTCTGGGTTCCGCTGCGCCTCGATCCCAACGATCCCCAGAGCGGCGGATTCAATTACGACGCGGTCGCGCGGCTCAAGCCCGGCGTCACGCTCGACCAGGCGGAGCGCGATTTCAAGCAGGTGCTGCCGCGCCTGGTCGATGTCACGCCGCAGATGGTGCAGGGCGTCACCACCCAGATGATGCTGGACCAGGCGAAGCCGGTGCCGTATCTCACTCCGCTGCGGCACGATGTCGTCGGCGACGTCTCGCGCACGCTCTGGATGATCGCGGCCACGGCCGCGCTGGTGCTGCTGGTAACCTGCACCAACGTCGCCAACCTGATGCTCGTGCGCGCCGACGCGCGGCACCGTGAATTCGCGGTGCGGGCCGCGTTAGGCGCGGGGCGCCGGCGCGTGGTCGCCCAGTTCTTCAGCGAAGCCATCGTGCTCGCGACCGTGGCCGCGGTGCTCGGGTTAGGCGGCGCGTGGATCGGCGTGCGGCTGCTCGTCGCCGCCGGCCCAACACAGATCCCGCGCCTCGCCGAAATC
>DATMZX010000134.1:0-3830 GCA_035573235.1 Gemmatimonadales bacterium | reverse complement strand
CATCGGCGGCGAGGTGCGGTTTCCCGGCACTTACGCGCTGCGCAACAAGAATGAGCGGCTGCTCGATCTGATCGACCGGGCGGGAGGCGTCACGACGCAAGCGTACACCAACGGGATTCGCTTCCATCGCGCGGGCGAGGCGGGACGGGTCGGCGTCGATTTGACCCAACTGCTGAAGCATCGCCGCGGCAAGGACAACATCCTGCTCGCCGCGGGCGATTCCATCGTCATCCCGGGCTACGTGCCGACGGTGCAGGTGGGTGGGGCCGTGAACTCACCAGGGATCGTCACCTACATCGAAGGGCAGGGACTCGACTACTACGTGAATTCGGCCGGCGGCTATTCGTACAAGGCGGACAAGCGGCGGACCTACGTCGAGCAACCCAACGGCAACGTGCGCACAGTGCACAAACGTCCGCTCTTTTTCGGATCTTCCAAGCCGACGCCCGAGCCGGGCGCGCAGGTGTTCGTGCCCGAGCGGAACATGGTGGAGCAGTCGAACACCGCCGCCACGCTCGCCGCGATCGGGACGATCATCGCCTCGCTGACGACCATCGTCGTCGTCATCGTGAATCGTCCGTGAGCCCGGCGAGTTAGCGGCTCAGGCGCTCGCGGAGTTTTTGTTCCAGCGTAAAGAGCGGAGTCCGTTGGTAGGCGCGGCGTGTGGCTGCCCGCAGCCACGCCGCGGCGCGACGTAGCGCCGTCCGCCCGCCCCCAGGCAAGGCGTGATACGGCGCCACAAATCCGTTGTCGAGTGCGCGAGCCGCCTTGGGAAGCAGCAGCCCGTCGTCCAGCCGGTGTTCGAGCTGATAGAGCAGGGACGGGCGGATGAACCCGCGCTCGACGTGATCGCGCACGAAATCCACCGAGATGAATCCGGTATCGACGGCCTCGAGCAAGTCACGGACCCACAGGTAGCCGAGTGGGTGGCCCGCATACACCCACGGCTGCGTCGGCATGTCGGTGTAGTGCACCAGTCCAGTTTTGCCGGCCGTGTAGTGTTCGAGCGAGTTCCATGCCGGGTCGATCGTCGTGCCGATGCGCTTGGCGACGCACAGGTCCTGCATCAGCTGTTCGTACGTGAATTTCTTCGTGTCGAGCCCCGCTACGATGTCGGCGATGTTCCAGTGCAGCGCCTTGCAATCGAGCAGCATGACGCTGAACTGCGGCTTGCGCCCCGACTCGACCGGCTCGCGCACGGTCAGCAAGTCGCAGCCGTCGAACGGCACGGTCCAGAGCTCGCGGATGTCCTTGAACACCTGCATGTCGGAATCGAGATAGATCGCTCGGCCGGCGTGGCCTTTGACTGCCGGAATCAGAAACCGCTGGAAGGAAAACGGGGTGCGGGGCAGGTTCGCGGCATCTCTGGGGGTCGGGATATCGATGCCGGCCAGGTGCAGCGACGATACCTCGACGCTCATGCTCGCGTGCTTCTTGATCGAGAACTCGAGCACTTTCACGGCCAGCATCTGGGCGTCGGTGGCCGCGACGAAGACCCGGATCGGCGACTCCACATCCAGCGGCGCGTAATCCACTCCTGTCGTCATGATGATTCTCGCGATCTCCTCGAATTGCCGGTCGAAGCTCGAGCGACTATTGGCCAGCAGCGTGGTCTCAGCGAGATCCGTGAACTCCGTGCTGTAGGACGCGCCGCCGTCGATCCCGAGCGAGCGAATGCGCCTGGCCCCCGCCATCGCGAGCAGGCGCAGCGCCGCCTCGGAGCTGAAGAAGCGCACTTCCACAACCGGCGAATCGTCACGGTGCTTCGGGGCGGTGCAGAGATTGTACCAGAGCAGGCGATCCTCTGCATCCAACCGGCGCAGCACGGGATGAGACGAAACCAGCTGCGCCAGATTCTCCGTGCCGGCGCGATTGCGCACGTGCGGCACCCAGGGCAGCAGCACCACCTCGGCATTGGTCTCGAACGCGGTGCCGCACTGATCCACCACATCCAGGTCGATCATATGAGCGACCAAAACCCGCTGCTCTCGCACGGCGTGGTTCAGCGCCAGCGTGTAGAAAGCGCCCGGATCGATGCTGGCGCGCTTGGCAAAGCTCGGTCCTTTTCCAAAGACGAGCCACGGCCGGTCGGCGTCAAACGCACGCGCGCGGTACCAATCGAGGAACGATTTCATGCGACCGCCCGCAACGTGTCAAAGAGATCGCGCCATTGGGCGGCAATGCGGGCGTTTGTCCAATCGCGCGCGATGATACGGCGGCCTTCCGCGATGTGCTGCGCACGGATCGCAGGATTGGCGAGGTACGTTGCCAGGCCGTTGGTCCAGTCGTTGAGATAGCAGGCGCGCCGGAAGGGTTCATAACTCGGGATCGCGTCCGCGACGACCGCCACGCCGGCATCCAGCGCTGTGGCGAGGCGGTTATTCGTTTTGCACACGCTGAAGGGATCCACCCTGATAGGGATTACCGCGATCGTGTGGGCGGCAAGCCCCGCGAAAAACGTCTCCGGCTGCCACGCGAAATACCGCGCCGGAATTCGCCACCCGCGCAGCGTGCGCCTGTACGTGCGCCACGAATTGCTGATCACGGTCAAGGAGACGTGGTGTCGCGTGTCGACATCCTCGAGCACGGCTCGAATGCTACCGAGGTCCGCCATCCCGCCGGTGGCTGTCGGACCGCCATGACTCCCGAACCAGACGAGCGGCGTTCGTCCGGCTGATCGCTCGCGCGCCAGCGTGGCCAGAAGGCGGCGCAGCGCCGCCGATCGCAGCCAGGTCCGCCAGGCGGCGGCGTGCGGGACCGCGATGCGCGTTTCCACGCCATCGCCGATGACCACGATCGGCCGCACGTCTCTCAATTCCGCGCGGATGACATCGGCCAGGGGCTCGGTCGAAGTGACGAGCTGATCGGCAGCCGCCAGCATTTTGACCAAACGGCGCCGCCGCGGCTCGGCGACGCTGTCGCCCCGGGCATCGAAAAAATGGTTGTCGCACAGATCAAAGGCTACCCGCACGCCGCGGCTCTTCAACCACAACGCCTCCTCGTAGCTCGCGTCATCGTAGACCTTCGAATACACGACCGCGGCATACCGATCGGCGCGGTGGCGATCGAAAAGCTCGACGGGGTAGCCCTGGCTGCGGAGCTCCGCCAGCGGGTTGAGACACCGAATCCGTACGCTCGCCACTCGGGGCGATGTGCTCTGACTTTTCCATCCAATCAGCGTACGCGGTTCAGTGGTCACGCTGCGCCCAGACAGTCATCCGGCCACTGGCGTGCATGAGTCCCAGCAATCGGCCCAGCAGCAGCCGGAGTCGCGGTCCACGCCGTCCGTCGATGATGCTTTGCAGACCGTTGGCGGTCGCCTGCCACCCGCGATCGAGACACACGTACCGTAAACTCTGCAGCAAGTTGTTCGGATTCGAGTGCCAGAGCATGCGACGGACGGTCCAGCCTCCCGCCCGCAGCACGTCGCCGAGCGTGGGCCGAGTAAAGTGGAAGAAATGCCGCGGCAGATCGAGCGCGTACCAGTTGCTGCGGAACAGACGGAATTCGAGCGAGCCGGCGTCGGGAACCGACATCGCGAGCCACGCGCCGGGTCGCGACCACGCCGCGAGGCGGCGCAGCGCCTGCACCGGGTCGGGGAGATGCTCGAGGACCATCCAGGCGACCACCAGGTCGTAGGGCCGATCGGGATCCGGGGGCGGTGCTGTCTCGAGTGCACCGATGTGGACGTGATGCCCGAGCGCGCGAGCGGCCATGCCCGCGATTTCGGAAAACTCGATTCCCGAAACTTCCCAGCCGGCGCGCGCCATCTGCGAGAGAAACGAACCGGACGCGCATCCCACTTCCAGCATGCGACCCGGCGCGGCCAG
>DATMZX010000133.1:0-2490 GCA_035573235.1 Gemmatimonadales bacterium | reverse complement strand
CGGAAACAGCACGAGCTAAAGGCGCTGTGCCTAACCATGGAATCGCGCCTGATGGTCCGGCACGCGAGACAACGACCAAACCCAGGGCGTGTGCGTGCGGAGGCGGATGTCCGCAGTGCCGTAGCTCGGGCGCCAACTCGGGCGACGTGCCGATTGCGTCGGCTGCGGCACTGCAGTCCGAGGGGAAACCGCTGGATGCGGGCGCTCGCGAATTCTTCGAATCGCGATTCGATCGCGACTTGAGCGCAGTCCGCGTGCACCAGGGACCGACCGCGCGAGCGGCGGCGCACGTCCTCGGAGCCCAAGCGTTTGCAAAGGGAAACGACATCGCGTGGCCCGATACCGCGCCCGCGATCGATTCTCCGAGTGGCCGCCGACTCATGGCGCACGAGTTGACCCACGTTGCACAGCAACAGATCGGCGCGACCGCCGGCTCGCCTGCCGGGAGCGCGGCGGCGGAACGGGAAGCGAAAGTGTCCTCCACGATGGTCCCTTCGTCGGCGCCGATCGCCGTCTCGACTGCCACCCGACCCAGCGTCGCCTTCTCGGTGGAAGAGTGGCTCACCGGCTCTCCCGATCTCAGCACGCGAAGCGACGCCTCGTTGAACGAGGACATTCGGCTGATCGACGAATGGCTGCGGCATCAGACGGGCACGACGCCAGACGTGCTCCGCCTGGAGGATGCGCTGACGCAGCTGCACCGGGAGTTGGCGCGCCGGCGCGGCGCGGCACAGGTGCCTCAAGCGCCTAACCCGATCGTTGCTATGTTAGGCGGGCAGTCCGGCGCTGCGGTACCGGACGTCCTTGCCAACCAGCGCAGCGTCGCCTACGCGGACGTGGATGCGATGCGGCGCGACGTCAATGCGATGATCGCGTTTCTCGATCGCACAGATGTGAGTGAGTCGGATCGCGTCATCGTCCAGACCCAACTGAGCAACGTCGAGCCGCTGACCGGCATCGTGAGCGGATTCAAGTTTGACCACTCGGACCTTCCCGGCGTCGAAGCGTGGAAGATGGAGCCGCTCGCGCGACGGATCGCCGCCGCGCCGATGGTTCCCGTGCGCCTCGTTGGGCATACCGATCCAGTCGGAACGCACCAATACAACGTCGATCTGGGCAAGCGGCGCGCGTCCGAGGTCAAACGCCAGCTCAACATCGCGCTCGAGACGATCCGGAGCGGACTGTCGTCGCAGGTGCAATTCGTCATTCAGAGTCCAGGCGAAGCAGATCCCATCACATCGAATCGCACCGAAGCAGGACGCGCCGCAAATCGTCGCGTCGAAGTGTTCGTGCCCGTTGCCGGGCCGACGATCACGTTCCCGGTTCCTGTGCCGCCGGTGCCACCGGTCATCGTCATCCCGGGTCCGATAACAATCACCCCGAATGAGGACGACAAACCGACTACGTTGCCGCCGATCCACGCGCCTCGGCTGCCATTCGATCCGCGGACCATCGGTCAGGGCAGCAAGGTGACGGATCCAAGCGGCAAGGGCGCGAACCCGATCTGGGCCATATTGGGCGCCGTCGCGGGAGGACTTCGCCTAACGATCTCGGCCAGCCTCAGTGAGATTCCGGGCGACGTGCTCTCGGAAGCGGTGGGCGCGGCGCTCGATGCGTTTTTGATAGAGGGAACCGGCACTGCGGGAGTCGGACTGGCAGGCGAACGGGCCGCGGAGGTCATTCTCGAGCACTTCCTCGCAGACAAGACACGCGTCTTCAGTTTGAACGAGTTGAGCAAACGCTTCCCGCTGGTCGATCTCATCACGCCATACGAAATCCCGAGCGTGAAGAACTTCGGCATTCTGGCGGAGGGGTCGTACGAGAACGTGCGGCCCAACCTGATGAGCGCATTCAAGCAACTCATCGGAGAAGACTGGCCAGAAGGAAGCCGATACAGAAAACTAACGCAGGCATCGGAAGAGCTCTTTGAGGAGCGATCGCGAATTCCGAAGCAAGTGCTTCCCAAGTTGCTTCGTTCGGCGAAATCGGCGACCGATGTCGAGGCGGCACTCCAGGAGCTCGCGACAATGCGCATCCCGGATGACTACGTGGAACCGTTCCGCCGCGACGTCGCCGAGTACATGGCAAAGAAGATGGGGGTGTCTATCGACATCAACGGGAAGCTGTTACCGGGGCGGAAATTGACGTCGAAGGCCGCCGGCATCATTCAGGCGTACGAGAATAAAGTGCAGAGCATCGGGCTCAGGTCGTCGGACTTCAAGATCCTTCTCGAAACGGCCAAAGAGGAGGCGAAAAAGCGGATCAAATGATCGGCGTTGTTCCGGCACTGCCCCAGCGTCACTTCCGGCTTTCGTCGGCGCCGAGCGCGCCCTGGGCGGCGATGGAGCCGGCCGCGGTCGGCTTGCCGACGAGCATCGCTTCCAGCGCGACGCCTAACAGGGCGCCCAACAACGGACCGACGATGTACACCCAGGTGGTGCTCAGGTCACCGCGCACGAGGTCGGGCGCGAACGATCGAACGGGGTTCAT
>DATMZX010000132.1:0-4632 GCA_035573235.1 Gemmatimonadales bacterium | reverse complement strand
CTGAGACCGTCATCCTCGATCATCGCGGCGCGGCGCTACCGGGCGGGGATTTCTTCCCCGCGGTTCTCAAGCCGCATCGCTCCGTCGTTGGCGGTCGGCGGTTCGGCGTGCAGTTCGTCGATACACCAGACCAATGCCGGGCCGCGTTGCGCGGGCTCGCTCCGGTCGCGTTCCCGGTCTTGCTGCAGCGGCGGATCCAGGGACCTGGAGAAGGTCTGTTCGTGCTGCGCTGGAACGGCCGGATCGTCGCGGAGTTTGCTCATCGACGGCTGCGGGAAAAGCCCCCCGAGGGAGGCGTGAGCGTGTTACGGGAAAGTATCGCGCTCGATGAGGAGTTGGCCGCCGCGGGTCGGCGCCTGCTCGACGCGCTCGACTGGCAGGGGGTCGCGATGATCGAATGCAAACGCGACGAATCGTCCGGACGGGCCGTGCTCATGGAGATCAACGGGCGGCTGTGGGGATCGTTGCAGCTCGCCGTCGACGCGGGCGTCGATTTCCCGCGACTGCTGGTCGCCTGCGCGATGGGCGCGCGTGTACCAGGCGTGACCCGCTACCGCGTCGGCGTGAGGAGCCGGTGGTTCTGGGGTGACGTCGACCATCTCTATCTGCGACTGCGCAATGGCGGCGGCGCTGCGGGAAAGCTTGCGGCGCTGCGCGACTTCCTGGGGACGGGATTCCGCCGCACGCGCGAGGAGATCTGGCGCTGGCGCGATCCCGCGCCGTTCCTGCTCGAGTCGCTCCAGCAGCTGAGGTTGGGAGGCGCCCGGTGAGTATCGCACTCAGCACCGAGTCGTGTGGCGTGATCCGCATGTCCTTGTCCGACGCGCTCGCGCTCGGACCCGCGGCCTGGAGCTCGCTCGAATCGCGGAGGGCATCGCCATCCCCGTTCATGAGCTGGGCCTGGCATCGCGCGTGGCTCGAGGCCGTGCCGGCCGAGGCAACCGCCAGCGACGTGCTGGTCCTCCGCGGCGCGGATGGCGGGCTGCAGGCCCTGCTGCCGCTCACACAGCGGCGCGTGCGCTTCCACCGCGTGCCGGTGACCGCGCTGACGTGGGCGACGGGCGAGATCGGGTGCCCGGACCATCTCGACATTCCGGCACTCCCCGGCGCCGCTGTCGCCGAGTTCGCGCCGCTGCTCGAAGCGTTGCGCTGGGATGTGGTGATTCTCAGCAACATGGCGGGAGGCAACGGCGCGACCGCCACGCGGCACTTGTGCGAGGTGATGGCTGCTCGGGGCTACGAGTTCCGGCGGCAGCCGCTCTGGCCCTGTCCGTATCTGGATTTGCCCGCGGATTGGGACGCGTATCTCGGCTCGTTGACGGCGACCCGGCGTCAGACGCTGCGGCGGAAGGAACGGCATCTGCGGCACGAAGACATGACGGTCACGGACTACGCCCCTGACCGGGTCGCGGAGGGACTGCAGCACCTCATCGCGCTGCACACGCAACGGTGGCAGAACGACGGGCAGGGCGGCGCCTTTGCGGACCCGTTGGTACAGAGACTGCATCGGCGGTTCGCGAGCGAGCTCGCGGCCCGCGGCCAGCTCTGGCTGTCCACGTTGGATGTCGCGGGCGCGCCGGTCGCCGCCTGGTACGGCTTCGCCTGGGGCGACACGGTCTACTTCTATCAAAGTGGCCGCGATCCCAAGTGGGAGCGGCACAGCGTCGGCCTCGTGCTGATGGGCACGATGATCCAGCGCGCGATCGAGCGGGGCTATCGCCGGTTCGACTTCCTGCGTGGCGCCGACACCTACAAACGTCAGTGGACCACGACCGATCGGATGACGGAACAGATCACGATCTTTCGACGCGGACTCGGTGGACGCGCGTTGCGGGTGCTGGATGCGGCAGGGGACCTGCGGGCCCGGCTGCGCGGCACCGCGGGAGGGGAAGCGTAAGATGTCCCGCCCCATTCCCCTGATCGTCTCGCTCGATACCGAAGAGGACAACTGGAGCCGCAGCCGGACCGGCATCACCGTCGCGAACATCGGTGAGCTGCCGCGCCAGGCCAAATTCTTCGCGCGCCTCGGCGTGCGCCCGACCTACTTCACGGCCTATCAGGTCGCCATCGATTCCTGCGCGGCCGCCGTGATGCGCGAAGTGGGCACGGAAGCCGGCGCCGAGATCGGCGCGCACCTGCATCCCTGGAACACGCCGCCGCTCACCGAGGCGTTTGTCCCGCGCAATTCCATGACCAGGAACCTGCCGGCGCATCTGCAGCTCGCGAAAATCCAGACGCTCACCGCCGCGCTGGAAGAAGCATTCGGCCGGCGGCCGGTGTCGTTCCGCGCGGGACGGTACGGCATTGGACCAGAGACCGTAGCGGCGCTGCAGGCCTGCGGCTACCTGGTCGACTCGAGCGTCAGCCCGTTCGTCAGTCTCGAGCCCGTGGACGACGGTCCGTCGTTCATCGGCGCCCCGATCGTTCCGTATCGCGTGGATCCCAGTGCCGACATCCGCCAGGAAAGCCCCAACGGCGCGCTCGCCGAGATTCCGTTGTCCTATGGGTTCAGCCGAGGGCCGTTCGATGTCGTCGAGCCGTTCCAACGCTTGTTGGAGGCTCGGCCGCTTCGCTGGTTGCGCGCGCCGGGGATCGCGGCGCGCACGAGACTGCTGCGGCGGCTCAGCCTCAGTCCCGAGTTCCAGTCCGTAGAAGACATGCTCACGCTGTCCAGCCGGTTGCTGGAGAACGGCGCGCGGCATCTGCACATCAGCTGGCACACGCCGAGCCTGAAGCCCGGTCTCAGCCCGTTCACCGCGACGGCCGCCGACGTCGAGCGGCTCTACGCGTCCATCGAGGCGTATTTCGATGGGCTGGTTCGCGTGACGTCATTCGAGTGCATGACCGTCAGCGAGGCTGCCGCGCTATTACTCCAACCGCAGCTTCGTGAGGTGATCGGTGTTCAAGAGCATCGGCAGTAATTGGGTCGTTACGATCGTGACGATTCTGGCCGTGTACTTCCTCACGCCCTTCACGCTCCACAAGCTCGGCGACGACGGATACGGCACGTGGAATCTCATCAACTCCATCACCGGCTATCTGGGGCTGCTGATGCTCGGCGTTCCAATGGCGTCGGTGCGCTACTTCGCCCAGCACGTGGCGGCGGGGGATCAGCAGGAGCTGAACAAGGCGGTCGGCAGCTGTGCGACCCTCTACCTCTGCCTCGGGCTGATCGCGGTATTGGCCGGCGGGGGCATGTATCTGTTCTTCGTCAGCAGCTACAACATTCCGGCGCATCTGACGGGCGACGCGCGCCTGGCGTTCTCGCTCGTCGTCATCTACGTGTCGATCGGGTTCCTGGCGCTGCTCCCCACCGGCGTGCTGGCGGCGCACGACGACTTCGTGCCACGCAATATGGTGCGCCTGTGGGGCGTGTTCTTGCGCCTCGGACTGACCTTTGGGCTGCTCCTGATCCAGGCGTCGCTCACGATGCTCGCCATCGTGCAGCTCGTGTGCACCGTCTTCGACTTTGCGCTGTGCTGGGCCCTGATCAAGCGCCGCTATCCCAACATCCGCCTGCGCCTGTCCGACTTCGACTGGAAAATGACGCGGTCCATTTTCGCGTTCAGCGTGTACGTCCTCGTGCTGAATGCCGGCGCGCGCCTGTCGTTCGAGACCGACTCGATCGTCATCGGGAAGTACATGAGCGTCGGCACCATCCCCTACTTCACGGTGGCGAACAGTTTCCTGATCTATCTGATGGAGTTCCTGCTCTCCATCGCCGCGGTCGTGATGCCCGCCGCGACGCGGCTGCAGACGCAAGGCAAGCACGAGGAGATGCGGGAAATCTTTCTCAAGTGGTCCAAGATCGCGCTCACCCTGACCCTCGCGGCCGGACTCTTTCTCATCGTGCTCGGCCCGCGCTTCATCGCGTGGTGGGTCGACCCGAGCTTCGAGCAGCCGGCGGGTCAGGTGCTCCAGATCCTGATGCTTTCCTACATCGTGTTCCTCCCGGTCCGCGGCGTCGCGCTGCCGATGCTGATGGGCCTGGGGAAAGCCGGCCTGCCGACGATCGGCTTTCTCGTCACCGGGATCGTGAACCTGGTGATGAGCATCGCGCTCGTTGGACGCATGGGCCTTGCCGGCGTCGCGCTGGGCACGGCGATCCCGAACGTGCTGTTTGCCGCGGTGGTGTTCGTGCAGGCCTGTCACGAGATGAAAGTCCCGATCGGGACGTTCTTCCGGTACGTCGTGCCGCGCGCGGTGCTCGGCGCAGTGCCGGCGGCCGCGTTACTGCTGTGGCTCAAGGTGGGACTCGATATTCGCGGTCTCCTGGCGATCGCCATCGCGGGCGTCGCCATGTCGGTCGTGTTCGCGGTGACGCTGGTCTTCTTCGTGTATCACAATGATCGCTATGTCGATTTACGCGGGGTTCTGGGGCGATTCAAACTCAAACCATCGGTGCGCGCATGATCGCCATTGTCTTCGCCGCTCTCTTCCTCGTCGTCCTGGGACTCACCGCCGAGCTGGCGACGCGCTGGTGGATCCGACGCCATAGCCGCTACGCCGTGTGGTCGCCGGCCACGCGCATGGAAATCCGCCAGGACCCCAGGCTGTTTCCCGAGGTCGAACCGCGGGTCCGATTCGACATCAATGCCGATGGTGAGCGAGGAGGCGAAGCGCCCGCCGATA
>DATMZX010000131.1:0-4028 GCA_035573235.1 Gemmatimonadales bacterium | reverse complement strand
GAGCGCTTCCGCGCGCGCGATGACGTCGGGGGAGTGCTGCAGCCGATCGATGAAATCCCGAATCGCTTTGTCGAACGACGCGCGCAAGGGATGTTGCGGGTCGTTCACCATGTCGTGCAGCAGCCGCTCGACGGCCACGATGATTTTCTGGTAGATCTTGTCGTCGACCACGGGAGGCACCCACCACGGCGTCTCGGCTTTCACGCGCTCGCGGATCAGCTCGCGATTGTCGCGCACCGCGTCCGCGGCGAGCTTCACGGTCGCGTTGAGCAGCTCCTCCTGACGATTGTCCCCCAGCGCGAGCGCGAGCGTCTTGCCCAGCGCGGGCGCGACGCGGAACGAGCGCACGCGATTGCGCACGACCTGGCTGACGAGATCCTGCAGCTCGTTCGGCGGCAGCGCGTCGAGCGTCTTCACGAGACCGCTCGCGAATTGCCGCGACACCTGCTTGGCGTGGTCGCGCTCGGAAAGCCATTGCGCCGCGCGCTCGGCCGGATGCACGCGCCGCAGGTTCGCGGCGATTACGTCGCGCGACAGGAAGTGGTTTTGGACGAAGTTGCCGAGAATCTGGCCGATCCGCTCTTTGCGAGTCGCGACAATCGCGGTGTGGGGAATCGGGATGCCGAGCGGGTGCCGGAACAGCGCGGTCACCGCGAACCAGTCGGCCAGGCCGCCCACCAGGGAGGCCTCGGCCGTCGCCCGGACGTAGCCCAGCCAGGCGTACTGCGGCTCGAAGAGACTCGCCGCGATGAAGACCAACAGGGCCACGGCCAGTAACCCCGTGGCGCGCCGCTTCATCGCCCGCAGCCGGGCTTCGCGCTCAGCGTCGTCTGGTCGGGACCATTGCGGCGTAACGGCCATGGTGGCCAAGATAAGGGCCCCACTTGGTTTAAGGGTACTCGCCATTTAGCTTGCTGTGCTTATGTTTACGGCCCTTTCCGAGCAGCTGACCGGGGTACTGAACCGGATCAGAGGTCGCGGGGTGCTCTCGGAAAGCGACGTCACCGACGCTTTGCGCGAGATCCGCCGCCACCTGCTCGAGGCGGACGTGAGCTTCGAGGTGACGCGCGGCTTCGTCGAGAAGGTGCGCGATCGGGCCGTCGGTGCGCTCCAGGTGAAGTCCGTCAGTCCCGGCCAGCAAGTCGTGAAGCTGGTGCACGACGAGATCGCGACGCTGCTCGGCGGCACCAAGGCCGGCCTCGAGTTCTCCTCCGTAGGTCCGACGGTAATTCTCCTCGTCGGGTTACAGGGATCGGGGAAGACCACCACCGCGGCGAAGCTGGCGCGACGCCTGAAGCTCGAGCAGAAGGCGCCGGCGCTCGTGGCGGCTGACATCTATCGGCCGGCCGCCGCGGAACAGCTGCGGCAGCTCGGTGAGCAGGTCGGTGTGCCGGTGTTGGGGACGGGGGACGGGGGAAGCGGGAAGGGTGTTCCAGCCCTCGTGAAAGCTGCGCTGCGGGAGGCCGAGTCGGAGCGCGCGCGGACCGTCATCGTCGATACGGCCGGTCGTTTGCAGATCGACGCCGAGATGATGGACGAGTTGAAGGCGCTGAAGGCTGCGGTGTCGCCGAAGGAAGTGCTGCTGGTCGCCGACGGCATGGCAGGACAGGACGCCGTGAAGATCGCCCGCGGGTTCCATGATGGCGTCGGGCTCACGGGCGTGATCCTGACGAAGCTCGACGGCGATGCGCGCGGCGGCGCGGCGCTCTCGATTCATGGCGTGACCGGCGTGCCGATCAAGTACATCGGCGTCGGCGAAAAGACGGACGCGCTGGAGCCGTTCGATCCGGTCCGGATGGCGGGACGGATTCTGGGGCAGGGTGACGTCGTCGCGCTGGTCGAGAAGGCCACGGCGACGATCGATGCCGAAGCGGCGAAGCGGCTCGAGCAGAAAGTGAAGTCCAAGAAGGGGATGGACCTTCAGGACTTTCTGATCGCGCTGAAGCAGATGCAGAACATGGGGCCGATGAAGCAAGTGCTGGGGCTGCTGCCCGGGATCAACGCGAAGGCGTTGCAGGGCGTCTCGATGGACGACAAGCGCTTGAAGCACGTCGAAGCGATCGTCCTCTCGATGACGCCGGCAGAGCGGGCCGATCCCACCATGTTGAACGGCACCCGCAAGCTGCGGATCGCCAAGGGTGCCGGTCGTCCGGTGCAGGAAGTGAACAAGCTGCTGGAACAGTTCCAGCAGATGCGCAAAATGAGCAAGTTCTTGAAAAGGATGTAGCACATGGCAACTCGAATTCGGCTGCGCCGGGTGGGACGGAAAGGTCAGTCCTATTTCCGAATCATCGTCGCGGACTCCAAGTCGCCGCGCGACGGGCGGTTTGTGGCGGCCATCGGCAATTACAATCCGAAAGCCAATCCGGCGGTCATCGATGTGGACGCCGAGCAGGCGCGGGCCTGGCTCGAGAAGGGCGCGCTGCCGACCGATACGGTTCGCTCGCTCCTCAAGAAGGCCGGCGTTCTGGGCAAACGGGCGCCTACCGCGTAGTCGCGCGGCTGCGCAAGCCGCACGGCCAGCAGGGGGAAGTCGCGGTGATCCCCCTCGTGGAGAACGTCGGGACGCTGTTCGCGCCAAAAGCGCGGCTGTTCGTCCTCAATGAGTCGCGCGAGGTCCTGGCCGGACCGCTGGCGATTGCCCGGCGCCGCTCGTATCACCGCGAATGGCTGATCGGTTTCGAGGGCATCACCTCGCGGGCGGCGGTCGAAGCCTGGCGCGACCAGCTCGTCGCGGTGGAAGAGTAGCGATGCTCACGATCAACGTGGTCACGCTGTTTCCCGAATGGTTCACCGCGCCGCTCGGGTCGAGCATTCTGGGCCGCGCGGCGAAAGCCGGACTGGTGCGGTACCGCACGGTGCAGCTGCGCGAGTACGCGCACGACAAGCACCAGACGGTGGACGACGCGCCGTACGGCGGCGGTGCCGGGATGGTCTTGAAAGTCGAGCCGCTGGTGGAAGCGGTGGAGGGATTGAAGGCGGCGGGTCCGGTCGTGTTGATGTCGGCGCGTGGCAAGCTGTTCACGCATGACACCGCGGTTCGGTACTCGCTCGGCAGTGAGCTGACGTTGTTGTGCGGGCATTACAAGGATGTCGATCAGCGGGTCGCCGAGGTGCTGAACGCGGAAGAAGTCTCGATCGGCGATTTCGTGCTGTCGGGGGGCGAGCCGGCGGCGCTGTGTGTGGTGGATGCCGTCGTGCGACTGTTGCCCGGAGCGTTGGGCGATCATGAGTCGGCATCGTCCGACTCGCATTATGAAGGGTTGCTGGCGCCGCCCAGCTATACGCGGCCACCCAGCTATCGCGGGCTCGACGTCCCGGACGTATTGTTGAGTGGCGATCACGACAAGATTGCGGCATGGCGGGCGGCAGAGGCCGAGCGCCTCACGCGCGAACGGAGACCGGATTTATGGGCAAATCACGATTCCTAGAAGACGTCGCCCGCGAGGGGCTGAAAGCCGATATCCCGGCGTTCGCTCCCGGCGACACCGTGCGCGTCATGGTGCGCGTGCGCGAAGGTGAAAAAGAGCGGCTCCAGGCGTTCGAGGGTATCTGCATCGCCCGGCGTGGCGGCGGCATCAACGAGACGTTCACGGTCCGCAAGATTTCGGCGGGCGTCGGCGTCGAGCGCATCTTCCCGCTGCACGCGCCGTCGATCGCCGAAATCGGGCTGACGCGCAAGGGGCGCGTGCGCCGCGCCAAGCTCTATTTCCTGCGCCGGCTGGCCGGCAAGGCCGCCCGGATCCGCGAAAAGCGCGGCGCGGGGCAGGGGGGGGCGATCGCGGTGCCCAGCACCGGAGAAGCGGAGCAGTCGCAGACGTGAAGCACCGCCGCCCGTCGTTGAAACGCGAGGCGGCGTTGTGGAGTGAAGGCAGAATCAGCGTCGCCGGAATCGACGAAGTCGGCCGCGGCCCCCTGGCAGGTCCAGTGGTGGCCGCGGCCGTCGTGTTTCCGATGGGGGCGAAGCCGATTCGCGGCCTCGACGATTCCAAGGTGCTCACCGCGCTGCAGCGCGAAAAGTTCGCCGT
>DATMZX010000130.1:0-3240 GCA_035573235.1 Gemmatimonadales bacterium | reverse complement strand
TCCTCGCCAAGGCGGCCGACGGCCCGGTGCTGCTCGTGGCGGAGCGGATCGACGAAATCGCCGCCGAGCTCGGCCGGCGCGGCTGGAGCGATCAGTTTCACCCGTCGTACACGCGCATGGCGCCGGCACATCATGTGACGACATTGCGCCTCATCGGTTGTCCCGATCCGAATCCGGTGTATCGCCGCTTCTTCGATCCTGCGCGCGGCGTCTTGCCGACGGATCTCGATGTCATTGGGCGACGCTACGTGGGCACGTTGTACGACGAGCTGCGGCGCTGGCTGAGCGCTCAGGACGGGAAGGCTCCGATCGGTGTGCCGTTCTCGGGCGGAATCGACAGCGGCTCCGTGCTGCTGTGCCTGAACGCCCTGCTGCTCGAAGCCGGCCAATCCCCTGCCCGGCTGAAGGCGTTCACGCTTTCGGTGGACGGCGATGGCGACGACGCGCGCCAGGCGCGCGACTTCCTGCGCCAGACCCATCTCGAGATGCTGGGCGAAACGATCGACGTTGCGGCGAGCACACTCGACCCGCTGGCGGCCGTCGCCGTGATCGAGGACTACAAGCCGCTGGACGTGGAATGCGCCGCCGTCAACCTCGCGCTGCTGCAGGAGATCCGGCGCCGCTATCCGGACTGGCGGCTGCTGGTGGACGGCGACGGCGGCGACGAAAACCTGAAAGACTATCCGATCGAGGCCAACAGCGAGCTGACGATCCGCAGCGTCGTCAACAACCGCATGCTCTACCAGGAAGGGTGGGGCGTCGATTCGGTCAAGCACTCGCTGACCTATTCGGGCGGCTTCAGCCGCGGCTGCGTGCGAGGCTATGCGTGCGCCCGGCGCCATGGCTTCACGTCGTTCAGTCCCTATACGCGTCCCAGTGTCATCGCCGTCGCCGAAGCAATGCCATTCGCCGAGTTGACGGCCGGCTCACACGAGCGCCTGTACGCACTCAAGGGTGAGATCGTGCGCCGCGGCGTGCGCGCCCTGCTCGGCGTGGACATGCCGATTTATCCCAAGCGCCGCTTCCAGGACGGCTCGGCGGCGCCCGACACGCTCGCGCGGGTGTTCTCGCAAAACGAGGCGCGCTATCGCCGCCATTTCCACGCGCTCCACGCCTGACGCGCGGATCCGCGAGCTCCGACCCCCGAAGCCTCTCGTAGATCCGTGGCAGGCGCACGGGGTGCTGCTCGAAGAAGAGCGCACTCCCAATGGCATGGAGCGCGCGGTCACGGTGTTCCTGGCCGGCGCGGAATGCCCGTTCACGTGCTCGTTCTGTGATCTGTGGAAGTACACGCTGGATGGTCCGACGCCGGTGGGCGCGCTGCCGCTGCAACTCGCGCGCGCGCTCGAGGAAATTGGCCCTCGATTCCCGGAGCGACTGAAGCTCTATAACGCGAGTAACTTCTTCGACCGCGTCGCGGTGCCCGCGGCGGATCTGCCGCGCCTGGCCGAGCTCGCCGCGCGCTTTCAGAGCGTCACGGTCGAGTCGCATGCCAACACGGTCGGCCCGCCAGCGCTCGAGTTCGCGGCGCTGCTCCACGGCAGGCTCGAAGTCGCGATCGGGCTCGAAACGATTCACCCCGCCGCCGCACAGCTCAACAAGAGACTGGACCTCACGCAGTTCGATCGCGCGGCGGATTTTCTCAGAGCGCACGATTTCGATTTGCGCGTGTTCGTGCTGCTCGGCGCCCCGCACATTCCGGCCGCCGAGTCGGTCGAATGGACCGTGCGGTCGGTGGAGTATGCAGCGGCGCACGGCGCCCAGCGCGTCGCGATCATTCCCGTGCGCGGCGGCAATGGCGAGCTGGAGCGCCTGCAGGCGCTGGGCGAATTCGTGCCGCCCACACTGGCGCAGCTGGAGTCGGCGCTCGAGCAGTGCCTGTCGATACCATCGACCATCGTTACCGCGGACACGTGGGATCTCGAGCGGCTGCCGGCCTGCGAAGCCTGCCGCGCGCAACGCGTCGCTCGCATCCGATCCCTCAATGTCGGCCCAAGCTCCCATCTCCCATCTCCCATCTCCTGCCTCACGTGCGCATAGCCATCGTCGGCAGCGGCTTCGCCGGTTCGCTGCTGGCGCGGGTGCTCGCGGTCCAGGGTCACCGTGTGGTCCTCCTGGAGCGCGGCACGCATCCCCGCTTTGCGATCGGTGAATCGAGCACGCCGCTCGCGAACCTCACGCTGGAGCGCCTGGCGCGCCGCTACGGTCTGGACGATTGCTACGACCTCGCCGCGCACGGCCGCTGGACCCAGCGCTTCCCCGGACTTCGCCGTGGCTTGAAGCGCGGATTCACATTCTATCGTCATCACGCGGGCCGGCCGTTCGCCGTCGACGGCGCGCGGACCGAGCGCTTGCTGGTCGCGGCGAGTCCGAACGATCACATCGCGGACAATCACTGGCTGCGCGCCGATGTCGATCATCATTTCGTGCGCGCGGCGATTGCGGCGGGGGTCGACTACCGGGATCGCACCGAAGTCACCGCTCAGCTGGTCGAGAGCCTGCGCGTCGACTTCATCGTAGACGCGTCAGGTCCGGGTGGCTTCATGGCGCGACGACTCGGCATTCCATCGGGGTTGCATCGCACGCACACGAATGCGGGACTCTTGTTCAGCCATTTCGACGGCGTCCGACTGTTCCCCGACGTTGTGCCCGGCCTGCCGAGTGGGCCGTATCCCGACGACTGGGCCGCCGTGCATCACATCATCGACGAAGGCTGGATGTACTCGCTGCGCTTCGACCATGGTGTGACCAGCGCGGGGTTCGTGCTGAAGCAGCGGCTTCCAGGGACGCCGGATCAGATGTGGCAAGGATTGCTGGCGCGCTACCCGACGATCGGCGCCTTGTTCGGCAGCGCGAAGGCTCTGATGCCGCTCGGGTACAAGCCAAGAATTCAGCACCGTCTCACGCGGGCCGCCGGTCGCGGCTGGGCGGTGCTGCCGCACGCATACGGCTTTGTCGATCCTCTGTTCTCAACAGGGATTGCGTGGAGTCTGAAGGCGATCGAGCGCCTCGCCTTGTTTTTCGAGCGGGGTGGTCCCGCCGTGGACGATCTCGCCCGCTATGACGCCATGCTCGCGGCCGAGGCCGATCAGATCGATTTGCTGGTGGCGGGCGCCTACCTGGCGATGGCGCACTTCGACGTGTTCGCCGCGCAGGCGATGATCTACTTCGCCGCGGTGTCGTTCGCCGAGGCGCGCCAGCGCCTCGCGCGCCAGGATTCGGAGACGGCCGCCTGGTCCG
>DATMZX010000129.1:0-2899 GCA_035573235.1 Gemmatimonadales bacterium | reverse complement strand
TAGCCGACAGTCGCAAGTCCCGCATAGGGTCGGAAGGGAATATAGGCGACGCAGTCCCGAGTGACCGCTTCATCACCGTCGGGCATTGATGCGTGGGGTGCTCACAGGCCTGAGCACTAATTCCGGCTCAAAGTCCCGTCGCCGCGATCATCTTCTCGATGGCCTTGGCTTTGTGATCAACCACCAGGTGTGAGTAGCGTTTGACCATCGCGAGCGTCTTGTGCCCGAGCACATCGGCGATCTCGAGGAGCGACGCGCCCTGCGCGGCGAGCATCGATGCCGTCGTATGGCGCAGGTCGTGAAAATGAAAGTCGCTGATCCCCGCCGCTTCGAGTGCGGCGTGCCAATGGGCGTCGAAATGTTCGAACGGACCTGGAAGTCCTGACGGCTGCGCGAATACCCACTCGCTGCGAGCGGAATCTTGCAGCTTCAACTCGCGCAGTGCCTCGAGCGCCTTGCCGGCGAGCGGCAGCGTGCGCTGCTCGTCGTTCTTCGTTTCTCGGACCAGCGCGCGCCCTTTCTTCAGATCGACGTCGGCCCACTTGAGGCCAATCAGCTCGCCCCTGCGAGCGCCGGTCGTAATCGCCAGCAGGACGAGCGCACGCAGCGCCGGCCATTCGGATTTGCCGCAGGCGTCGAGCAGCGCGGTCCGCTCCTCTTCTGACAGGAAGCGGGTACGGCCACGCGGCTCCTTCTTGCGGCTGATGTCGCCCACGGGATTCCGATCCACAAGCCGCCGCTCCTTCACGGCGAAAGAGAACAGGTGCGAGAGGGTTGCGATGTAGCGGTTGACCGTTGCGCCCGTGCGTTTGTACTGCTTCGGCGCGATCAGCTCGCCCGACCGCTTGTCCTTCCTTGGTTTGCCGCGCGTGAACGTCTCGGCGGCGAGCTTGTCACGGGCCTGCGAGATGCGGTCGGCCGTGATCTCCGCGAGCGACAGTCCGGAGAACTGCTTCGACCACCACGCGAGCTGGCGGATGCGCGTCGCTTTTTCCTTGGGGTCGAACTCAGCCAAGACCGTATCGGTGTAATCCTTGGCGAGCGCGTCGAAGCTCGTTCGCTTCGCTGCCGCGTGCGGAAAGTGTCGGCCCTCGCGGATAGCGGTCTCGATCGACCGCGCCCACTGCTCCGCTTCCTTGCGATTCGGGAACGTCTCGCTCTGTGCGGGCCGCCCTTTGACTCTCACTTGCGCCCGGTAGGAGATCGCGCTCGTGATCGGGCTGACGATTCGTTGAATCGAGGCCACCGTGCACCCCCTGCCGCAAGCGTGTCGGCGAGTTAGCGACTGCACGGAGCGTGCACGAAATCAGTAGCGAAGGAAAGGGCTCAGCTTGCTGATCAACATCAGCATTCTGATTTATAAGGGTTTATTGGTGGGCCATGAAGGACTCGAACCTTCAACCAACGGATTAAGAGTCCGCTGCTCTACCAATTGAGCTAATGGCCCGCTCTTGATCGTCTATCCGCGACGGCGCCGGTGCGCCGCGCGAAATGGGGTGGACGATGGGACTCGAACCCACGACAGCCGGGACCACAACCCGGGGCTCTACCAACTGAGCTACGTCCACCACTCGGCATCGCATCGCGCCGTGACCGGATCCCGCAGCCGCGGTGCGGCTCCCCGGATATGGCGCGCCCGGCAGGACTCGAACCTGCGACCCTCGGCTTAGAAGGCCGATGCTCTATCCGCCTGAGCTACGGGCGCACTCTCAAGCCCTCGAGCACGTCCCTCGTTCGGGTTGGTCGGGGCAGAGGGATTTGAACCCCCGACCCTCTGCTCCCAAAGCAGATGCGCTACCAGACTGCGCCATGCCCCGACTGAAAACCGCCGCGTTCCGCCCACGCGCCCGCCGCCCGCACGACGGCCCGGCCGCTCCGGCGCGGCTCGCCGCCCCCGGGGGCGGGCATCATACGGAACCGCCGCGAGGAGCGTCAATTTGGGGGGCACCGCGGTCGACGGCACCCGCCAAGCCGCAGGTCCTGCGCGTCCTGCACGCCCCGAACGCCCCAAACGCCCCAAAGACCCGCACGCGCTGCAGGCCAAGCGTGCCGCTCCGACGCGCCGCACCCGTCCATGGCCGCACGCCCGTAGAGGGCCCGCACACGCCCCGGAGACTCCGGACCGTGTCCGGAGACCCGAGCGCGCCGACCGGGGGGGCGCCTGGGCGCGTAGTCGCGCGGGGGCCGCAACCGCTCCCGGGGGCCGCCCCCTCCCCCCTCAGGCGCGGCGCCAGGCTGTCTTGCCGCCCGGGCGATCCTCGAGAACGATCGCCGCCTTCGCAAGCTCGTCGCGAATGCGGTCCGACTCGGCCCAGTTCTTCGCCTTGCGTGCGGCTGCGCGAGCTTCGATCAGCCTCTCGATCTCCTGGTCCGTCAAACCGGGACTCTCCGCGCGCTTCGGCAATCGGAACCATTCATGTGCCGGCACCGTGAGCAGGCCGAGAAGGTTCGCCAGCGACCGCAGCTCCCCCGCGAGCGAGGCCGCATCGCTCACCTTGCGTGCATCCTTGGCCAGATTCACTTCCCGCGCGAGTGCCTGCAGGACTGCGAGCGCTTCCGGCGTATTGAGGTCCTCATCCATCGCCTCCTCGAAGCGCGCGGTGAATTTGCCCGGCGGAGCGGAGCCTTCGGGAAGCTCCTGCAGCGCGGTGTACAGACTTCGCAGCGCCGCTTCGGCCTGATCGAGCTGTTCCAGAGAGTAGTTGATCGGCCCGCGATAGTGGCTCGCGAGAAAGAAGTACCGCAGCACCTCCGGGTGGCGAAGCGTCGGCAGGACTTCTCGCACCGTGAAGAAGTTGCCGAGCGACTTCGACATCTTCTCGTTGTCCACGTTGACGAAGCCGTTGTGCATCCACAGCTTGACGAAGAGGTCGCCCGTCGCCGCGCACGACTGCGCGAT
>DATMZX010000128.1:0-2313 GCA_035573235.1 Gemmatimonadales bacterium | reverse complement strand
CCGCCGCGGGACAGGCCTACTGCTGGGGTGACAATCGCGAAGGGCAGTTCGCCAACGGGACACAGAACGCGGAGATGGTCATCACGCCCGTTCCTGCCGCGGGTGCGCTGCGGTTTTCCGCGATCAGCATCGGCGGATACTCAACCTGCGGACTGACGCTCGCGGGAAAGGCTTACTGTTGGTCTGGTGACGCCAATCATGCCGGTTTTTCGGTGCCCCGAGCGGTGCCTGGCGACCTCACCTTCACGGCGATCGACGTGTCCGCCTACGGCGTCTTCACGTGTGGCACGACGGCGGATGGTGCGATGTATTGCTGGGGCGGGAACAGCTTCGGACAGCTTGGAAACGGCTCCACCCTGGACCCCCCTGGGACATCAACCGGCCCCTACGGGTTCAGCGACACCCCCGTACGCGTGATCGGCGGGTTCATGGCAGCCGGTCCGCGCTGATTCTCCGCGTCTCGACCTGCTCCGTCGCGCGGGTCCACCGCTCCAGTCCCGCTTCCAGATCGCGCTTCAATCTCTCCAGCTCGGCGCCGAGCTCATGCGCGGTCGCGGCGCCATCGGGACGCGTGTAGAGCGCCGGGTCCTCGAGCGCCGCCACCACGCGCGCGACTTCGGATTCCAGCTTCGCCACCACGGCTTCCGCTTCCTCGACTTCTCGCTGAGCCCTGCTGAGCTCCTTCCGCGGGTCGCTCTTCGCTGGCGGCGCTACCCGCTGACGCTCGTGCACGCGCCGGAGGCTCTGCTCCTCGGCAGCGCTCACTGCGGCCGCGTGCGCGCGCTCCGTGCTGACCTCTTCCCACTCCGCGAACCCCCCGGCGAATTCGGTCACGTGCCGATCGTGGAGCACCCAGATCCGCGTCGTCAGCGCCCGCAGCAACGCGCGGTCGTGACTGACGAGGATGACCGTTCCGTCATACTCCTCGATGGCGTCCTCGAGGGCCTCGATCGATTCGACGTCGAGATGATTCGTCGGCTCGTCCAGGATGAGCAGGTTGGCGCGCGACAGCATCAGGATCGCGAGCGCGAGACGCGCGCGCTCGCCGCCCGACAGGGAGTCGGCGCGGCGCAACACTTCCTGGCCCGAGAACCCGAAACGACCCAGATGCCCCTGGATCGGACCGCGCTCCCATTTGGGCCGCAGCTCCTCGATCACCTGGTACAGCGTCTTGTCCAACGGCACTTGCGAGAGGTCCTGCCGGTAATGCCCTGTGGTGATCGAGCTCCCGACTGCAAGCTCGCCATGTTCGATCGGGTGCTCGCCGAGCAGCGCGCGCAGCAACGTCGACTTCCCGGTGCCGTTGCGTCCGATCAGCCCCACCACGTCGGTGCGCTTCAGGGTGGCGTTGAACCGCTCCACCAGCGTGCGATCACCGATGCCGACGCGCACGTTCTTCGCCGTCACCACCTGATCGCCGCCGCGGTCCGCGGCTTCCAGCCGCAGCGCCATCGTGCCCGCGGCTCCGAGCACCGGGCTGAGCCGCGGCATCCGGTCCAGCCGCTTGCGCCGGCCTTTGGCCTGCTTGCTGTTCTGCCCCGCGATGTTGCGGGCGATGTAATCGCTCTCCTTGGCAATGACCCGTTGCTGCTGCTCGAAGGCGCGCTGCTGCGTCAAGCGGCGCTCGGCGCGCTGCGCAACGAAGGCCGGGTACCCGCCCGCGTACGGCACCGCGGTACGGCCTTCGAGATGCAGGATGCGGTCGGCCGTGGCGGTCAAGAACGCGCGGTCATGGCTGACCAGCAGTACGGTGCGATCGCTCGCGGCGAGATACTGCTCCAGCCAGCGGGTCGTCTCGAGATCGAGGTGGTTCGTGGGCTCGTCGAGCAGCAGGACGTCGGCCGTCGACATCAGCTGCCGCGCCAGCCCGAGCCGGCCGAGCTCGCCACCGCTCAAGGCTGAAAGTGGCGTGACGCGTGCTTGCGCGGGATCGAACTCGAGGCCGTGCAACACGGCGTCGATGCGGGCCGTGACGGCGTAGCCGCCCTCATGCTCGAAGCGCTCCAGGTCCTCGCCGTATTGCGCCAGGGCGCGAGGGGAAGAGTCGTGGGCGAGATTCGCGGCTTGCTCGATCAAGGAGCGCTCCAGCGCCAGCAGCTCCGCGAGCTCGCCGGCCGCCGCTTCCCACACCGTCGTCGCCGAACCGTAGTCGCGATGCTGCTCGAGCAGCGAGACGCGCAGCGCCGGTGCGCGCGCGATGCTGCCGCGCGTGGGCTCGAGATCGCCCGTGAGCAGCCGGAACAGCGTCGTCTTCCCGCTGCCGTTGCGTCCTACGATCCCCCACCGCTCGCCGGGGGCGACCGTGAACGACAC
>DATMZX010000127.1:0-3050 GCA_035573235.1 Gemmatimonadales bacterium | reverse complement strand
GTGGAACATCCCCGAGTTTGGGTCGGCGGACGCCGACTATCTCGACATGGTGACCGACGTGCTGGCGCAGGGAAAAACCTCGCGCCTGTACAAGCGGCTGGTCTACGACGAGCAGATCGCGACGGACGTGGCGGCCTATGTGGACCTGCGCGAAATCGGCGGCCAGCTCGTGATCCGGGCGACGGCGAAGCCCGGCGGCGATCTCGCCAAGGTGGAGCAGGCGATCGACCAGGAGCTGGCGCGCTTCATTCAGAGCGGCCCGACCGCGAGCGAGCTGCGCCGCATCAAGACGCAGGGCCGCGCCAACTTCGTGCGCGGGATCGAGCGGATCGGCGGATTCGGCGGGAAGTCGGACGTGCTCGCGCGCAACGAGGTGTTCCGCGGCAGCGCGGACCACTACCTCGTGACGCAGCGCCGCGTCGCCGCCGCGACGGCGGCGGACCTGCGCTCGGCGGCGGCGCGCTGGCTGAATGACGGCCAGTGGGTCCTCGAGGTGCATCCCTATCCCGAGTTCGGGACCACCGCGAGCGGCGCGGACCGGTCCAAAGTGCCGACCGCCGGAACGCCGCCCGAGGCGAAGTTCCCGGCGATCGCGCGCGCGACGCTGAGCAACGGCCTGAAGGTCGTGCTCGCCGAGCGGCACTCGATTCCGCAGGTGACCATGACGCTGCTGGTGGACGCCGGATACGCGGCGGATCAGTTCGCCGCGCCGGGCACCGCGAGCCTCGCCGTCGACATGATGGACGAAGGGACCACCCGGCTGAACGCGCTGCAGATCAGCGATACGCTGCTGCAGCTGGGCGCGCAGCTCGGCACCGGGTCGCAGCTCGATGCGTCGCGCGTTTTCCTGTCCGCGATGAAGGAAAAGCTCGACCCATCGCTCGCCATCTTTGCCGACGTCATTCTGAACCCGTCGTTCCCGCAGGCCGACTTCCAGCGCCAGCAGCGGCAGCGGCTCGCGCGCATCCAGCGCGAGAAGGTGCAGCCGGTGCAGATGGCGCTGCGCGTATTCCCGCAGCTCCTGTACGGCTCGAATCACGCGTATGCCAATCCGCTGACGGGATCGGGAACCGAGCAGTCGGTGGCGCAGATGACGCGCGCCGATCTCGCGCGCTTCCACCGTACCTGGTTCAAGCCGAACAACGCCACGCTCGTGATCGTCGGCGACGTCACGCTCGCCGAGATCCAGCCGAAGCTCGAGCGCGTCTTCGGGCGCTGGCAGCGGGGCGAAGTGCCGCAGAAGAACGTCGGCACGGTGGCGGATCAGCCCAAGCCGCTGATCTACATCCTCGACCGGCCGGGATCGGAGCAGTCGACGATTCTCGCCGCGAATCTTGCAGCGCCGAAAGCGAATCCGAAGGAATACGCCAACGAAGCGATGACGTCGCTGCTCGGCGGGCAGTTCATCTCGCGGCTCAACATGAATCTGCGCGAGGACAAGCACTGGTCCTACGGCGCGTTCACGTTCGTGTGGGACGCGCGGGGCCAGCGGCCGTTCATCGCCTACGCGCCGGTGCAGACCGACAAGACCAAGGAATCGATGGTCGAGGTCGACCGCGAGCTGCGCGGGATCATCGGGAACAAGCCGGTGACGGCCGACGAGCTGGCGAAGGCGCAGGCGAATCTCACCCTGACGTTGCCGGGCAACTGGGAGACGATGGACGCCGTGCTGGGGTCCCTCGAGCAGATGGTGAGCTTCGGGCTCGATGATCACTACTTCGAGACCTACGCCCAGCGCGTGCGCAGTCTCACGACCGCGGACGTGACCGCGGCGGCGCAGGAGAGCGTACGGCCCGACCACCTGGTCTGGGTCGTCGTAGGCGACCGGGCCAAGATCGAGCCGGGCATTCGCGAGCTGGGGTGGGGCGAGATCCGGTTTCTGGATGCGGATGGGAAGCCGCTGGCCTCGAGGTAGGACGGTAGGACGGTAGGACGGTAAGACGGTAGGACGGTAGGTTACCGTCCTACCGCCCTACCGTCCTACCGCCAGTCTCGTGTCCAGCACCATCGCCGCTAGCGCGCCTCCGAGAATCCCGCCCAGGTGCGCGAAGTTGTCGACGAAGGGTGTGAGGAATCCCGTCAGCAGCTGATATCCCGCCCACGCGGCGAGGACGATCCCGATCCGTTTGTCGCGGACGTAGAAGTGCTTCTGGTGCCGATACAGCGTCACGACCACGGCCGACAGAACGCCGAACACCGCGCCCGACGCGCCCACTGACGGTCCGGGACTCGCGAGCACACTCAACGCCGATCCCGCCAATCCGCCGGCGAAGTAGACGAGCAGCATGCGCGTCGAGCCGAACGCGTGCTCGGCGGCCATGCCGACGATGTACAAGACGATCATGTTGCCGATGATGTGGTCGAACCCGCCATGCAGAAACATCGCGGTCACCATGCGCCACCATTCGCCCGCGAACACCTTGGCCTGGACCAGCGCGCCGGCGTCGATCAGCGACGCACCCCGAAGGCCCGCCTCGATCATCTCCTTCGAGGTCACAAAGACGCCTGACGCGATCTCCCAGGCGAAGACGGCGATGTTCACCGCGATGATCAAGACGATCACCGGTGGGATGCGCCGCATGCCGCGCTCGAAGTCGATGCGGCTGTCCGCAGCCTTGACCGTCCGCGCACGCGCAGGGGAAGCGCGCTGCACCAGCATGTCCGGAGTGATCACGATCGGCTCTTCGCCGCGCTCCTCGGGCTCCGGACCGCCGCTGATCACCGCCGCTCTCCGGTGTCGAGCATGACGCCCAGGGCCAGCGCGATACGCCGGTCCATGAGCTGTTGCGTGTCGGCGCTCATGTCGAGGACGTAGCGGTCGAGGATCGTGAATTTGCGCTTGAACTCGCCGATCACGTCTTCGCTGCCGGCCGGCAGAAAGATGAAGTTCGTGCGGAGCAGCCCGAACAGCGGCCCGATCAGACGGCGCAGCAGCGACAGGATGACGGAGTCTTCCTTGGCCAGGAACTGCAGCTCGCCATTCGGGGCCCATACGTACCAGCGCTTCCGAATCAGATTGAACAGGATGTTCTTCCCGAATCGCGCGATCG
>DATMZX010000126.1:0-24848 GCA_035573235.1 Gemmatimonadales bacterium | reverse complement strand
CGAAGCCGTCGCCCAACAAGTTCGGCCAGGCGTACCTCGAGGAGTTCGAAGGCGGCCTCGCGCGCTCGATCCAGCTGGCCGACAACGCATGGCACTGGGGCAGCATCCCGACCTCGACGCGCGGCGTCGAAGGACTGGGGTTCGGCGCCCAGTTCGACACGACGCAGGCGGCCTTCATGACGTGGCAGAGCCTGCCGTACAACGTGCGGAACGGGCAGTACGTCCCGATTCAGTTCCTGCCGACCGAGATCGATCCCACGCTCCGGGTCGTGGGCCAGGCGCAGGCCGCCGAGCCGGTGCTGTGGCTCATGCTCAAACCGGACACCGTGCTCGGCCTCGCGAACAACACGCCGGGCTCACCGTCGTTCGGACTGCCGAACTGGGTGCGGCCGCATCAGGACGCGCCGCGCTGGCGCTCGATCACGCAAAATCTCTCGGCGACGGGCGTCGATCTGTCGCGCGTCGAGTTCCTCGAGTTCTGGGTGTGGGAAGATCCGCAGCGCACCGCGCGCGCCGCCGGGACGACCGTGGTGTTCGACTTCGGCAGCGTTTTCGAAGATGCGTTCGCGATCGTGCCGACCTCGTTCACGGTGAGTCCCGAGAACGACACGACCTATTCGGGGGGGCGGCGCGCGGGCGTCGGCCGGCTCGACACGGAGCGGGATCCGGTGACGCAGACCTGGAGCGCGTCGCTCGACGACGAAGGCATGCTGTCCGATTTCGTCACCAACATCTTCGACGCCACCACCAGCCAGCCGGTCGACACGCTGCCGCTCTGCTCCGCCACCGAGAACGGCCAGCTCGTGCCGTACGCATTCGGCGACATCCGCTCGCGCTGCGGGCGCCACAACAACGCGATCGATACCGAAGACCAGGACGGCGATTTCACGCTCGACAGCGTCAGCGGCGTGCGGACGGCGGAAAATTTCGTGCGCTACGTCTTCCCGATCGGCGACGAGCGCTTTTTCGTGCGCGAAGGTGGCGGCTTCGCGGGCGCCAAGTGGCGGTTGTATCGCATTCCGTTCCGCATGGACACGCTCCAGATCGGCTCGCCGCAGCTGCGCCAGGTCCAGTCCCTGCGCATGACGATCGTCGCGCCGTCGGGCAATACGGGGGCGCCCGATCCGCAGGTGTACTTCGCGCTCTCGCGCGTGCACCTGATCGGCAGCTCCTGGGTGAAGCGCGCCGACACGCCGCTGCCCGGGATCGGCGGGGAGCGAGGCACGGGGACCGGCGAGGTCATCGCGTCGGTGGTGAGCACCGAAAACCGGGACCTGGGCTATACGCCGCCGCCCGGGGTGTTCGATCAGGCGGGCCGGCGCGACGCCACGTTCCAGCTCACCTCGTCGGAAGTGAATGAGCGCTCGCTGCGACTGCTCGCGAGCGGGATGGACAAGGGCGAGCGCGCGGAAGCCTATCTGCGCTTCACCACGGAAGGCGACAAGAACTTCCTCAAGTACAAGAGCCTGCGCGTGTGGGCGCGCGGGCGCGGTCCCGGCTGGGAAGACGGCGATCTCGAGTTCTTCATCAAGGCGGGGAAAGACCAGGACAACTTCTACATGTATCACACGCCCGCGCGCACGATCTCCTGGGAGCCCGAGGTCGCCGTACAGTTCGAGCGCTGGCTCGTGTTGCGCGCAAGGATCGAGCAGCGCTGGCTGTCGGGCGACACAGCGCAGGTCTATCCAGGCTGTCCCGATTCCACATTGGTGCCGCACGACGGCGCGTACATCATGTGCGACGGGCCGTACATCGTGCACATCCGCGATCCCGGGAGCTCACCGCCCAACCTCGCGCGCGTGCAGGAAATCGCCGCGGGCATGTGGCGGGTGCAGACCGGCGTAGTGATCGACCAGGCCGAGCTCTGGGTCGACGACATCCGGCTCGGCGACGTGGTGCAGGAGACGGGCGCCGCCGGCGCGCTCGATCTCGCGATTGCCGCGGCCGACGTGGGCGATCTCGCCGTCAGCCTGCAGCGGCGCGACGGGCAGTTCCGTCAGCTGACTGAGGATCCGTCGTACATCACGAACAGCGCCGCGAACGTCAGCGGCACACTGCGGCTGGACCGGTTCCTGCCGGAGCGCTGGGGGCTCTCGCTGCCGGTGTCGTTCCAGCGCGTCGTGACCGGAAGCGATCCGTTCTACCTCGATCAGACGGACATCCGGGCGGACGCGCTGCCGGGGGTGCGCACCCAGGGCTCGAACGCGTCGAACTATGCGTTCGCCGCGCGGCGCGTGCGGCTGGCGAGCCGAGGCCTGTCGCGCTGGCTGCTCGATCCGATGTCGCTCGCCGGTTCCTACACGTCGGGCGACACGCGCACCAACCTGTCGCGCGCGACCGCCTCGAGCTACGCGGTGAACTTCGGCTACGACTTCGCGCCGAATCCCGCCGTGCTGCACCTGGGGGGCGTCGGACTCCGGCTGAACCCGTCGCGGATCCGGTTCCGCTCGGGCTGGACCGGCAGCGACGCGGAGCGGTTCACCTACCTCGTGCCGATCGAGCTGCCCGGCGACACCGCGCAGCCCGCGCTGTCGCAGACGCGCTACTGGCTGAACTCGGCCGGCGTGCAGCTCGCGCCGGTGACGGGCCTGCAGGCGGGCTTGGACGTCGTGTCGACGCGCGACCTGCGCGACTACGGCGACTCGACCACGATGGGCCGAGTCATCAAGTCCGAGAGCGCGACGCTGTTCGGAAGGGACATCGGCATCGAAGCGTCGCGCTTCCTGAATACGAACCTGACCTTCACGCCGCGGCTGGTCGCCATTCGGCCCAGGCTGTCGGTCGGGACGTCATTTTCGATGACCAGGGACCCCAACGCGCGCGATCCCGTCCGCGAAGCCGGTGACACGGCCGGCTCGTTCCACGTGCCCGCGGCATTCAGCAATCAGCGCCGGATCGAGGCGGGCGCGCAGCTCGACCTCGGCCGCATGGCGCGCGGCGTGCTGGGCGACTCCACGGCGCTGGCGCGCGCGTTCGCGCGGATCACCGGCGTCGATCTGTCCTACAGCAGGCAGCAGGGCTCGGTGTACAGTCGCGCGGCAGGCGCGCCGCCGCCGCGCTATCAGTTTGCCTGGGGCGACTTCGACTCGTTCCGCGAAGTCGACGGGTTGCTTGCGGCGTCGGCCACGCAATCCACGACGCTGACGACGAGTGGCGCGGTGATTCTGCCGCTCGGGCTGCGCGCGAACGCGGCGTTCCGTCACACCGACGGGGTAGGCTGGACGCTGCGATCCGACCAGCAGGTCCCGCTGCGCAGTGACGTGCGCGAATGGCCCAGCGGCTCGCTCACCTGGTCGATCACGCCGTCGCGCCGGAACCTCGGCCGCGTCCTCACGTCGATCAGCGCGCGCGCCGGTTACCGGGAGGCCGAGTCGGTCATCGAGCAGCCCACGTTCGGAGCGCCGGCGGGGGTCACCCTGACGACGACGAACGACCGCACGTTTACGCCGTCCGCGTCGCTGGGGTGGATCGGTGGAGTCTTCACGAATCTCGACGTGTCGCGCAGCTCCTCCGACCGCGTGAACGCGGGCAATCTGTTCCGGACGGTGCGAAACGCGCAGAATGGAACGCTCGCATTTTCGTTCCGCCCGCCCGGCGGCTTCCGCTCGCTCGTGCGGACCACGGCGGTGTATTCGCTGGCGACGAACAGGACCTGCTTGAAGCGCACGGGGACCGAGAATTGCGTGCCCTACGTGGACAGCCGGCAAACCCAGGCTCAGCTTACCATGGACACGGATTTACCCAAGAACATGAGCGCGGGACTGCAAATGGCGTACGTTCTCAACGAAGAGCGGCAGACGAACCGGAAGATTTCCCAATTCGGCGTAACGGCGTTCATACAACTCTCCGCGAGTGTGGGGCAATTGCGATGAGGCCGATGGTGAAGGATGGTGGAGGATGGTGGAGGGTATCGAGGGTGATGCTCTCGAGCCTGCTGCTCGTCGCATGCCAGGCGCGCGCCGGCGGCGGCAAGCCGTCAGGTCCGCCCGAGTTCAGCGGCTCCGGCGCGTTCAAGTACGTCGAGCAACAGCTGGCGTTCGGGCCGCGCATTCCGAACACGCCCGGACACGTCAAGACGGGCGATTGGCTCCTGGCCGAGCTCCGTGCGCGCGCCGATACCGTGATCGTCCAGAGTTTTCAGCCGAAGACCAGCAAGGGGCAAACGCTCAAGCTGCGCAACTTCTTTGCGCGATTCCGCCCGCAGGCCACCGATCGCATTCTGTTCGTCGCGCATTGGGATACGCGGCCGTTCGCCGACAAGAGCGCGAACCTGGGGCAGCAGCGGCTGCCGGTGCCCGGCGCGAACGACGGCGCGTCAGGCGTCGCGGTCCTGTTGGGCGTCGCCGACGCGCTCAAGGCCAAGCCCGCGACCGTCGGCGTCGACTTGCTCTTTGTGGATGGGGAAGACTACGGCGATTTTGCGGATTCCACCGAGACGCTGCTCGGCGCGCGCTATTTCGCGCAGCACTTGCCGGCGGGGTACACGACGCTCTTCGCGGTCTTATTCGACATGGTGGGCGATCGGGATCTGCAGATTTTCCAGGAAGGCTATTCGGTCCAGAACGCGCCCGAGGTGGTGCAGCGCGTGTGGCAGACCGCCGATCGCCTCGGGTACCGGAATGTCTTTGTCAGTCGAGTCAACCAGACGCTCACCGACGATCATGTGCCGTTGCAGGCCGCCGGAATTCGAGCGATTGACGTGATCGATTTCGACTTCCCCTATCACCACACCACCGAAGACACCATCGACAAGGTGAGCGCCGAGAGTCTGCAGATAGTTGGTAACGTCGCCGTTGCATTGATACGTCAATAACGAGGTCGTAGGGCATGTTGGCGGCGTGGACGACCGACGCGCCGCCCTCCTGCTCGCGTGCCTGGCTTTGGCCGGCGCCGGCGTCCGCTATTTTCTCTCTCCGGCCCCTTCGACCCCGCCCGGCGACGTTCAACTCCAATCCGCGTCGTCTCCCCGACCTCACGGGTTGCAAGAGACAGCGCGACGCGCGGCGCAGCTGTCCCGCCCGCTGCTGCCGGGGGACCACATCGATCTCGATGACGCAGACGTGAGCGAAATCACACGCTTACCTCGCGTCGGTCCGGCACTGGCCCAGCGCATCGTCGCGTGGCGCAATGAGCACGGTCCATTTGGCAGCCTTGCCCGCCTCGACAGCGTCTCGGGCGTGGGACCGGCGCTACTCAAAGCAATTCAACCGTTTGTGTCTTTTTCAGGCGTTCCGGCCCCGAAACCTTGAAAAAGGCAGGGCAGAAACACATGTTAGTCCCCTCATTTTCAATGAGTTGCGTACGGCGAGCGTTGCCCTTACCCAAGACAAGCTCGGTGAGATTCTCGTCCGCGAGGGTCTCATCACCCAGGAACAGCTCAGGAAAGCCCTACTGGAGCAGAAAAACTCCGGTATGCGCCTCGGCTATACCCTGGTCAAACTGGGCTTTATAGAAGAAACCGAGGTCAGCAAAATGCTGGCCCGGCAGTATCGCATGCCCGCCGTTGATCTGTCGCGGTTCGAGGTCGACCCCAAGATCCTGAAGCTGCTGCCCCCGGACATTGCCACCAAGCACACCGTCCTTCCCCTCAAGCGCGAAGGCCGGACGCTGACGGTCGCCATCGCCGATCCGAACAACGTGACGGCGATCGAGGACATCAAGTTCATCACGCGCTGCGACGTCTTCCCGGTGATCGCGGGCGAGTACACCCTCCGCAACGCGATCGACCGCTACTACCAGCAGTCGGACGCGCAGCTGCAGAGCCTGCTGAAAAGCGTCGAAGCGGAAGGGGAGGACCTCGAGGTCGTCGAGGATCAGGAGGACGAGGACGTCAAGGCGCAGGACCTGGCCGACGACGCGCCGGTCGTCAAGCTGATCAACGGTCTGCTCACCGACGCGGTGAAGCGCGGCGCCTCCGACATCCACATCGAGCCGTTCGAGCACGAAATGCGCGTGCGCTACCGCGTGGACGGGGCGCTCCAGGAAGTGATGAAACCGCCGGTGAAAATGCGCGCCGCACTGACGTCGCGCGTGAAAATCATGGCGCAGCTGAACATCGCCGAGCGCCGCGTGCCGCAGGACGGCCGCATCAAGCTCAAGATGGGCACGCGCGTCATCGACTTCCGCGTCTCCACGCTGCCCGTTTTGTTCGGCGAAAAGATCGTGCTGCGTATTCTCGACAAGGGCAACCTGACGCTCGACCTGAAGACGTTCGGCTTCGAAGCGCGGGCCGAGCAGGATCTGCTCAAGGCGATCGAGAACCCCTACGGCATGGTGCTGGTGACGGGGCCGACCGGATCGGGCAAGACGACGACGCTCTACTCGGCCCTTTCGCGGATCAATCAGATCGACGTGAACATCATGACGGCCGAGGATCCTGTCGAGTACAACCTGCTCGGCATCAATCAGGTGCTGGTGCGCAACGAAGTCGGCATGACGTTCGCGGCCGCGCTGAAGGCGTTCCTGCGGCAGGACCCAAACATCATCATGGTCGGCGAGATCCGCGACCTCGAAACGGGCTCGATCGCGATCAAGGCCGCGCTCACGGGACACCTCGTGCTCTCGACGCTGCACACGAACGACGCGCCGTCGACGATCACCCGCATGGTCGACATGGGCATCGAGCCGTTCAACGTCGCGAGCGCCGTGAATCTGATCGTCGCGCAGCGGCTCGTGCGGCGCATCTGCAAGGAGTGCAAGCAGCAGCACGAGTACACGGCCGAGGAGATGCACGCCTTCGGCATCGATAAAAAGGAAGGACCGTTCTCCAAAGGCGCGGGGTGCGACACCTGCGCCGGCACCGGCTATCGCGGTCGCCAGGGCCTCTATGAGGTCATGGCGCTGACGAGCCCCTTGCGCCGCGAGATTCTGAAAGGCGCTTCGACGGAAGAGCTGCGCGATCTCGCGGTGAAAGAGGGCATGTTGACGCTGCGCATGGACGGCATGATGAAGGTGAAGAAGGGCATTACCACGCTCGAAGAAGTCGTCAAGGAAACCGCGGCCGGATAAGGAGAAGGACGTATGCCAATCAACCTTCGGGCCCTGCTCGAGGAAATGATCGAAAAGGATGCGTCCGACCTGCATCTCGTGGCGGGCGAGCGCCCCAAAGTCCGGGTGGACGGCGACATCGTGAGCGCGTCGAGCGAGGAAGTCCTGACGCCCAAGGACACGCTCTCGCTCGCGTACTCGGTCCTCACGGAGAACCAGAAGAAGCGCTTCGAGACCGAGAGCGAGCTCGACTTCTCCTTCGGCATCCAGAACCTGGCCCGCTTCCGCGGCAACGTCTTCAAGCAGCGCGGCTGCGTCTCGGTGGTGATCCGCCAGATCCCGTTCAGCGTGAAGACGTTCCAGGAGCTCGGCCTGCCGCAGGTCGTGGCGCAGCTGGCCGACCGGCCCCGCGGCCTGGTGCTCGTGACCGGGCCGACGGGCTCCGGCAAGAGCACGACGCTGGCCGCGATGATCGACAAAATCAATAAAGAGCTGAAGGGCCACATCATCACGGTGGAAGACCCGATCGAGTTCATCCACCGCCACCAGTCGTGCATCGTCAATCAGCGCGAGGTGGGCACCGACACCAACAGCTTCCAGGCCGCGCTCAAGTACGCGCTGCGCCAGGACCCCGACGTCGTGCTGGTCGGCGAAATGCGCGACCTGGAGACGATCCAGGCGGCGCTGACGATCGCGGAGACCGGCCACCTGGCGTTCGCCACCCTGCACACGAACTCCGCGGCCGAGTCGATCAACCGTATCATCGACGTGTTCCCGTCGCACCAGCAGTCCCAGGTACGCGCCCAGCTCGCGTTCGTGCTCGAGGGCGTGTTGACGCAGACGCTGCTGCAGCGGGCCAAGGGACGCGGCCGCGTGATGGCCGCCGAGATCATGATCTGCACGCCCGCGATCCGGGCGCTGATCCGCGACGACAAGGTGCACCAGATCGAGTCGTCGATGCAGGCGGGAAAGAAGTACGGCATGCAGACGTTGAACGACGCGTTTTACCAGCTGTACATGGGACGGGAAGTCACGAAAGACGAGTGCCTGCGTGTGACGTCGAAACCGAACGATTTTCTGCGTTCGATCGGCGAGGCGCCGCCGGATGACAGGGAAATCCCCACTCCGGCACAGGCGGCGCAGGCTGCTCAACCTAAAGTCGGTGTGCGGAGGTAGGTATGCCGGTTTTCGAATACACGGCGCGGAACCTCAAGGGCGATCTCGTCAAGGACAAGATCGACCTGGCGACGCGCGACGACGTCATCGCGCACCTGCGCAAGAACCGCATGGTGGTCGTGCAGGTCCGCGAAGCCAAGGCGAAGGGCGGCGGGCTCGCCGATCTCTTTAAGGCGGGCGTGAAGACGCGCGACGTCGTGATCTTCACCCGCCAGTTCGCGACCATGATCAACTCCGGCCTGCCGCTTGTGCAGGCGCTCGACATTCTGTCGCAGCAGACCGAAAACAAGATTCTGGCCGACGTCACGCGCCAGGTCGTGTACGACGTCGAGAGCGGTCACACGCTCGCCGACGCGCTGCGCAAGCATCCGAAGGCGTTCACCGATCTGTACGTCAACATGGTCGCCGCGGGTGAAGCGGGCGGTATTCTCGACACAATTCTGCTCCGCCTCGCGACGTTCCTGGAAAAGAACGACGCGATCGTACGCAAGGTGAAGGGCGCGATGATCTACCCCGCGGTGATTTTCTCGGTCGCGGGTATCGCCATCGCCGTGCTGCTGATCTTCGTGATTCCGACGTTCCAAAGCATGTTCGCGTCGGTGAACCTCGCGCTGCCGCTGCCGACCCGTATCGTGATCGGCGCCAGCAACATCCTCAAGAATTACTGGTGGGCCATCATCGGCATCGCCATCTTCAGCTTCTTCGCCTTCACCCGCTACCGCGCCACGCAGAACGGCAAGCTGCAGGTCGACAAGCTCATGCTCAGGTTGCCGGTGCTCGGCGATCTGCTGCGCAAGTCGGCGGTGTCGCGCTTCACCCGCACCCTGGGCACCCTGATCTCCTCGGGCGTGTCGATTCTCGACGGCCTCGAGATCACGGCCCGCACCGCGGGCAACATGGTGATCCACAACGCGGTCATGGAATCGCGCGCGTCGATCGCCGGCGGTGAAACGATCGCCCAGCCGCTCCAGAAATCGAAAGTCTTCCCGCCCATGGTGATCTCGATGATCGCCGTCGGCGAGCAGACGGGCGGCCTGGATGAGATGCTCACCAAGATCGCCGACTTCTACGACGACGAAGTCGACGCCGCGGTCAGCGCGCTGCTGTCGCTGCTCGAGCCGATCATGATCGTGGTGCTGGGCGTCATCGTCGGCGGCATGGTGGTCGCGATGTATCTGCCGATCTTCGATATGGTGAATGCGGTGCAGTAAGAGACGGTAGGAGACGGTAGGAGACGGTAGGGGACGGTAAGAGCGCTCGCTCTTATCGTCCCTTTTTTTGTCTCGTACCGTCTTGTCCCGTCTCCTACCGTCTCCTACCATCCTCTCCGGTGACCGTCACTATTGCATTTTGCCAGACGCCAGCCAATAATGCCCCCCCAATGCGTCTCCTGAACGTCAACTCGCAAGGGTCTGCGATTCCGACCCCGCTCCAGCTCCTCCGCCTCATCTACGTGGGGCGGATGTGTCTGGCGATTGCGATCTATGTGACGGCGGCGCTCAAGATCCGCGTGGCGGCTCCGCTCGACATCCTGGTCACCTCGCTGGTGCTCGTCGCCGCCGCCGCGGTGACGGCCGCGTCGTACTGGCACACGCATTTCCGCCGCAAATCCCCCGGTCCCACGTTCCTCTATCTCCAGGCGCTGTTCGACGTCGTGCTGATCACCGTCGTCGTGCACATGACGGGCGGAGCCGACAGCGATCTCGCGAGCCTCTACGTCATTCTCATCGTCGCGACGGGGCTGATGATGACCCCCGCCAACGCGGGGCTCGTCACGCTGTTCGCCGGGCTCGTCTATTTCGCCGACGTGTTCTGGGGTCACAATACCGGCGTCGCGTCGGCGGTCTGGATTCAGCTCGCGCTGTTCATGGTGGTCGCGCTGGTGACGGTGTACGTCTCGAGCCGCGTCAACATCATGGGCGCGGTGCACGAAGCGCTGGCGGCGGAGGTGCGGCAGGTCCAGCTCGAGGCGGACGACGTGCTGCGCAACATCCGCACGGGCGTGATCACCGTCGATGCCGACGGCGGGCTGCTCTACGCCAACCCGGCCTCCGAAGAAATCCTCGGCTTCAAGGCCAGCGACTGGATCGGCCGCTCGGTGATGCCCGAGTTCGCGCGCCTCGCGCCGGAGTTCTGGGCTGCCGTCACGTCCACCGCGCGGCGCGGCGTGCGCCTGATGCGCGTGGAGGCGACGGTCCATCGTCCCGATCGCAGCTTCCCGATCGGCGTGACGACGACGACGCTCGATGGGCCCGCGGGCGCGCGGCCGCGCGTGTCGGCCATCTTCACCGACATCTCCGATTCCAAGCGGCTCGAGGAGCTGCATCTGCGCGCCGAGCGGCTCGAGGCCGTCGCCGAGCTGTCGTCGAGTCTGGCGCACGAGATCAAGAATCCGCTCGCCTCGATTCGCAGCTCCGTGGAGCAATTGGGCAAGTCGGCCCGCGCCAACCCGGACGAGAAATTCCTCGCGAACCTGATCGTGCGCGAAAGCGATCGCCTGTCGCGCCTGCTCTCGGAGTTCCTCGACTTTTCCCGCGTGCGCGTGACCGAGTGCCGGCCGATGGATCTGCACGCCGTCGCGGAAGCCGCGATCCGGCTGGTGAAGCAGCACCCGGACTGCGGCAAAGGCGTGAAGATCGCGCTCGAGGGCGCCTCCACGCCGATGGAAGGCGACGAAGACTTGATCCATCGCGTGGTTCTGAACCTCGTGCTCAACGCCGTGCAGGCCGCGGGACCCAAGGCGTCGGTCACGGTGCGCACCGGCCGGGCCGCGCCCGATGAGCTGCCTGGCGCGGCCGGAATCGAAAATCCCGTCACGCTGCGGGTGAGCGACAACGGCCCCGGCATCCCCGATGAAGTGCAACAGCGCCTGTTCGAGCCGTTCGCGACGGGTCGCGTCGGCGGCACCGGGCTCGGCCTCGCGATCGTGCAGCGCGCCGTCGAGGCGCATCGCGGATTGGTTCTCGTAGACACCAAGGCAGGGAATGGAACGACGTTCACGATTTACTTCCCAGCCGCCCGCCGGAAGGAGGAAGCGGCATGAGTCCCGCCAATGCTCCCTCGATTCTCGTCGTCGACGACGAGCAGGGGATTCTCGATACATTGCGCATTCTGCTGAAGAACGAAGGCTTCGAAGTCGCCACCGCGCAGGGAGGCAAAGCCGGCCTCGAGGCGCTCAAGAGCTCGGCGCCCGACATCGTCCTCACCGACCTGCGCATGCCGCAGGTCACCGGGATCGAGATTCTCGCGGCGGTCAAGGAGCAGGACCCCGAGACACCGGTCGTGCTCATGACGGCGCAGGCGTCGCTGCAGAGCGCGATTCAGGCCGTCAATTCCGGCGCGTTCCACTACGTCCAGAAGCCGTTCTCGAACGACGAGATCGTCGCCCTCTGCAAGCGCGCGGCGGAAGTCCGCCGGCTCAAGTCGGAAAACAAGCAGCTCAAGCAGGAAATCCGCCGCCGCGAGCAGTCGGTCAGGGTCAAGCCGCTCGGCACGTCGCACGTGTTCACCGACATCCTGCGCCTCGCCGAGCAGGTCGCGCCCACCGAGAGCACGGTGCTGATCCAGGGGGAGTCGGGAACCGGGAAGGAAGTCATCGCCCGCTACCTGCACGAGCTGTCGGCGCGCGTCGAGGGGCCGTTCTTGTCCCTGAACTGCGGCGCGCTGCCGGAGAGCCTGCTCGAGTCGGAATTGTTCGGGCACGTGAAGGGATCGTTCACCGGCGCCGTGCGCGACAAGCAGGGGTTGTTCGCCGCCGCGCGCGGCGGGACGTTTTTCCTCGACGAAATCGGCGAGATGTCGCCCGCGACGCAGGTGAAGCTGTTGCGCGTGCTGCAGGAGCGCGAGGCGATTCCGGTCGGCGGCACCGAGGCGATCGCGGTCGACGTGCGCGTCGTCGCGGCGACGAACCGCGACCTGGAAGACGAAATCAAGCGCGGCCGGTTCAGGACCGATCTCTACTACCGCCTCAACGTGATCAACATCCATCTCCCGCCGCTGCGCGACCGTCGCGAGGACATCGAAGAGCTCGCGAGCGAGTTTCTGAAGAAATTCGCGGCGGAGCGGGGCGAGCCGCCGAAGACGGTCTCGAAGGATACGATGGAAATCATCTTGGCCTACGATTGGCCCGGAAACGTGCGCGAGCTCGAGAACGCGCTCGAGCGCGCGGTCACGCTCACCAAAGGCGACACGATTCAGCGCACGGCGATTCCCGACAAGATCACGGAGCGCAAGTCGGAGCCCCTCGTCGCCGAGCGGACGCACAAGAATCCCGCGCTCGACGTCATCGAGCAGGCGTACATCACCTGGGTGCTGCAGGCCGAAGGCGGCAACAAGACCCGGGCGGCCGAGGTGCTGGGGATCGATCCGTCGACGTTGTACCGAAAACTGAGCCGGTATGAAACCCCAGGCCCCAATCCCCAGTCCCCAGCCCCTGGACAAGAGTGATCCGGTTGGCGCCGCCACGCTGGAGCAGCTCTCCGGCGCCGTGCGCTACAACCGCTGGATGTTCGAGCGCCTGCGCGGCTGGATCGGCCGGAGCGTGCTCGAGATCGGCTCGGGGATCGGCAATCTCTCGGCCTTCCTGGTCGATCGCGACCGGCTCGTGCTCACCGACACGCGCGAGGAGTATCTGAGCCGCCTGCGGCAGCGCTTCGCGGGGAAGCCCAACATCTCGGTGACGCGGCTGTATCTCCCGGACGACGATCGCGCCGTCGCGGGCCAGCGCTTCGACACGATCATCTGCCTCAACGTGCTCGAGCACATCGACGACGACATCTCGGCGTTGCACGCCATTCGTCGCTTGCTCGCACCCGCCGGCCGTCTCGTGCTGCTGGTCCCCGCGCTGCCCGCGCTCTACGGCTCGATCGACCGGGCGCTCGGGCACCACCGCCGCTACAAACGCGCCGGACTCGCCGACTTGCTGCAGGCAACGGGCTTCCGGCCGGCGCACATCGAGTACTTCAACATCGCCGGCATTCCGGGCTGGTGGTTCGCGGGGCGCGTCCTGCGCCGCGATTTGATTCCGGGCGGCTCGCTCAAGCTCTACGACGCGCTCGTGCCGCTGTTCCGGCTCGAGCGATTCATTCCCTGGCGGGTGGGGCAGTCGTTGATCGCGATCGGCGAGGCGGCGTGATGCGCGAAGAGCGGCGCTCGCCGAACTTGCTGCTCAGCGTGATCGTCCCCGCCTATAACGAGGCGGCGACCGTCGAAACCGCGCTCAAACGGATCCGCGAAGTCGAGCTCAGGCTCGAGATCATTGTCGTCAACGACGCGTCGACCGACGGCACACGCGACATCCTCGCGCAGCTCGAGGAGAACCGGCTGGTCGACAAGGTGCTCCATCACGAGAAGAACCGCGGCAAGGGCGCCGCGATCCGGACCGGCATCGCGGCCGCGAGCGGCGACGTGGTGGTCGTGCAGGACGCCGACCTCGAGTACGATCCCCAGGACCTGCCCGCGCTGCTGCTGCCTATCCGCTCCCGGCAAGCCGACGCCGTCTACGGGTCGCGGTTTCAGGGCGGCCCGCACCGCGTGCTCTACTTCTGGCACTTCATCGGCAACAAGGTGCTGACGCTCTTGTCCAACATGTTCACGAATCTGAACCTGACGGACCTCGAGACCTGCTATAAGCTCGTCCGCAGCGACCTGATGAAGCGGCTGCCGCTGACCTCGGACCGCTTCGGTTTCGAGGTCGAAATCACGGCACGCCTCGCGCAGGCGCGCGCGCGCATCTGGGAGATTCCAATCTCCTACAGCGGCCGCACCTATGCCGAGGGGAAGAAGATCACCTGGCGTGACGGCGTGGCCGCGCTGTTTCATATCCTGCGGTACAACCTGTTCGTCCCGGGCGGAGATTGGCGCTCAGCGCCGAAGTAAAGGCCGGTCTCGCCACCGCGGCCGCGACACTGGCCGTGGGTCTCCTCACGCTGAATCAGGCGCTGGTCGGCGTCTTCTACGACGATGGCTTGTATGCGGGCCTCGCGACCGCGCTCGCGCACGGGCTCGGCTACGTGCATCCCAACCTTCCGGCTCTACCGGGCGCGGTGCATTACCCGCCGCTCTATCCGGTCGTGCTCACGCCGTTCTTCGGATTGCTCTCCGTTCACGCCGCCGCCATCGCCGCCAAAGTGTTGAATGCGCTGCTCGGCGCGGCGGCTGCCGGCTTGATCGCGTGGCATACGACCAAGACCGAACGGCACTGGGCACCGGCCGTGCTCGTGTTCGCCGCGGCGGTCGCGATGCCCGTCCTCGCCACGCAGACGGTTCTGTTCGCCGAGCCGCTGTTCGCAGTGCTGCTGGCGGTCGCGGTTATTGCGACCGATCAACAGAAATCGCCGTGGCTCGTCGGAGCGGCCGGCGCGCTCGCGCTGCTCACACGCTCGATCGGCATTGCGATCGTCGCCGGCGTTGTCTGCTTCCTGCTGCTGCGCCGAGTCCCGCTGCGCGCGCTGGTGCCCGTGGTCGTTCCACCGGTGATCGCCGCGATTGCATGGTCGCTGTGGGTCGCGGTCCATCGCAGCCAAATCGATCCCGCGCTGGCGCTCGGCTACGGGACCTACTTTGCGCACCTCAGCCAGGCCGGCCTGTCCGCGATCGGCACCAACGTGCCCGACATGTCGCGCCCGCTCGAGGGACTCGCGTTCGGCTGGATCTCGGTGCGCTGGTTGTACGAGATCGTGTCGCTACTCGCTCTCGGAATCGGCTTGTTCGGTCTCGCGCTCAGCACCCGACGCTCGGCCATCGGGTTCGTGCTCATCTTTTACCTGATTATCCTGGCGATCTGGCCGCACCCGCCGGACCGTTTTCTTTGGGCGGTGCTGCCCTGGCTGGTGCTGGCCTGGGCCCTCGGAGTCATCGAGCTGGTGCGACGCTGGCCGCGCCTGCGCGTGCCCGCGGTAGCGTTCGGGTGCCTCGTGGCCGGCGGATACCTCTACTATGAAGCGCGCGGCTTCAGCGGGCGCTGGTGGGACACGCAGGCCCGCGCGATCTCCGCCAACTTCGCCGAGCTGCTTCCGATCGTCGCAACGCTGCCCGACAGCACCGTCGTCGCGACGGACGACGAAGCGCTGGTCTGGCTTTACACGCGCAAGCGCGCGGTGCCGCTTTATCTCGAGAGCTTCCGAGGCTCGGAGATCGTGCGCCCCACCGCCGAGGAGCATCGCGCGTATCTCGACCGCATGGGCGTGACGCACATCCTGCTGGCGAGCTCGAGCTCTCCTTCGGCCATCGAGCTGCGTACCCTGATCGGCGCCTATCCCAAGATTTTGGCAGCTCTCTACCGCTGGCCGGATGGTCGCTGGCTGTTTGTCGTGAACCGTGGACAGTAGAGAAAAGCGCCTCTACCTGGCTGTCGCGCTGTGCGCGGTCCTGCCACATCTGCCCGCTCTCTGGAACCGCTTCGCGATGGACGATCTGTACATCATCGCCTGGAATCCGCTGGTGCACTCGCTCAGCGGCGTACTCGGCGCGTTCACCGGCCCCTATTGGCCGCCTGACCTGGGCGGCCAGATGTACCGGCCGCTTCCGCTCGCCAGTTTCGCGCTGACCTGGGGAATCGTCGGTGATCATCCGCTGCTGTTCCACGCGATGAACCTGCTCTGGCATGCGGCCGTGGCCGTCGCGGTCACAGCCCTGGCGCAGCGCCTGGCCGGCTTCACCGCCGCACTCGCTGCCGGCCTGCTGTTCGCCGTCCACCCCGTTCACGTCGAAGCGATCGCCAACGTCATTGGCCTGGGTGAGCTCCTGGCTGCCGCGGGCGTGTGCGTCGCCGTCTATGCCGCCGTCGCGCGCCAGCAGGTGGTGTTGAGCGGCCTGGGTCTGCTGCTTGGGCTGCTCAGCAAGGAGAACGCCGTGGTCGCGCCCGGCCTGATCGTGTGGGCCTGGATGCTGGGGATATCGCGGCCGCCACGGCGACGCATGCTCGAGTTCGTCGCCAGCTGGATCGTGATTGGCGGAGCATATCTGGCGATCCGTGGAGTCGTCCTCCACCCGTACGCGCGGCTGCACGCCACCGCACCCGTTTTCCTCGGCGAGAGCGCCTTCGCCGGGCGTTTGACCGCGGTGGCCGCGCTGGCAGATGTGCTGCGTCTGCTGGTCTTGCCGGCGACGCTGCGAGTCGACTACTCGCCCGCCGAGCGGACCATCGTGCGCACGATGCTGGACGGACGGTTTGCGCTCGGCCTGCTCTGTCTCGCGGTCTGGGCCGGCCTCCTGGTCCTCGCTTGGCGCAAGGGCCGCAAGATTGAAGCGTTTGGCTTGGGCTGGATCGCCATCGCCTATCTCCCAATCTCCAACCTCCTGTTTTCGACCGGCGTGTTGCTGGCCGAGCGAACGCTGTACCTGCCGTCGGTGGGGTTGGCGCTCGCCGCGGGGGCCGCGCTCGCGCGACTGCCCGAGTCGCGCTTGCGCCTGATCATTCCGATTCTCGTCCTCGTTGGTGGCATCCGCTCGGGCGTCAGGGTGCCCGTCTGGCACGACGACTTCGCGGTGACACAGAGCATCCTCGAGGATTCTCCGGAGTCCTACCGCGGCCCCGCGCGCATGGCGATGATCTATCAGAGCCACCGCCAGCCGGCGCGCGCACTCGTGGCGCTGCAGGAGGCGTCGCGTATCTACGACCGCGATCCCACGCTGTTCATTGCTGCCGCGGACGCCGCCATCACGATGGGCCGTCCCCGGCTCGCCGACACGCTGCTCGCCCAGGCCGATCAACTGTGCGTCCACTGCCCCGGTTACCTGCGGACGCAGGCGCTCGCCGCGCGCTCGCGCGGGGACTCGGCGGTCGCGGACTCGTTGCTGGCGCGGGTGCCGCGCCAATGAGACGCGAGCTACTGGTCGTGTTCTTCGCGGCGGTGCTGCTCTACCTGCCCACCGCCTGGTATGGCTACGTGCAGGACGATCGCGCCATCATCGTTTCGAATCCGGCTGCGCATTCTGTCGGCGCCGCTCTCGGCGCGTTCGATGATCCGTATTGGCCGCGAGAATCGGGGGCGGGGCTCTATCGCCCGGTCACCATTCTGTCGTTCGCCATCGACTGGACTCTGTCGGGTGGCCGCGCGGGCTGGCTGCATCTGATGAACGCGCTGTGGCACGGCATCGTCGCCGTGCTGTTCGTCCTCGTGCTCACGCGCTGGTTGCCGGCGCTCGCCGCCGCCGGCGCGGGGCTCGTGTTCGCGTGGCATCCGGTCCACGTCGAAGCGGTCGCCAGCATCGTGGGGCGCGCCGAGCTCCTCGCTGCCGCCGGGATCCTCGGCGCGGTCCTGGCGGCGCGGCGGGGCTGGTGGTTGGGAGCGGTGCTCTGCGCGGCCCTGGCGATGTTCAGCAAGGAGCACGGTGTCATCGCTGGTGTCGCCATACTGATCGATCGATGGCTTCAGGGACCGGAGGCCAAACGCTACCCCCTTGGCCTCTGGCTCGGCCTCGCGATCGTCACTCTGGGATACCTGATCGCCTGGTGGAAGGTCGGCGTCGCGGGTGTCAGTGCACCTGCAGCGGTCTTTTATGGAAGGGACGTGCTCGCGCGTCTCGCGATCGCGCTTCCGGCCGTGCTTCGCGCCACGCTGCTGCTGTTCCTGCCGATCTCGCTGTCGTCCGATTACAGCCCGCGCGTGATTCCGGCCTACAACGGCCTCTCGCTCGCCGCAATCCTGGGGTTTCTGGTCGTCGTTGCGGTGCCGGTGATCGTAATCGCCTGCCGCCGGCGCGCACCAGCGATTTCGTTTGCTGTGGCGGTTGGCGCGCTTTCATTTCTTCCGACTTCCAACCTCTTGTTCGCCGGCGGCATGGTCCTCGCCGAGCGCAACCTCTACTTGGCGGTTGCCCTGCCGGCTGTACTCGTGGGCATCGTGATTGCCTGGCTGACGGCACGTACGACGTACGACGTCCCACGCACGCGCGTTGCCGAGCTCGCGGGGTCTCTTGTCGCCGTTTCGTTGGCCATCGTTGCGTTGCTTCGGTTACCAGCCTGGCGTGACAACCGCACGCAGCTGCTCACGCTGCTCACCGAGCATCCCGAGTCGTATATCGGCCACGCATCGGCAGCCGCCGTTCTGGCCGGGGCCGGTGACACGGCGGGCGCGCGCGAGCAATACCGCCTCGCCGATTCGCTCTTTGGCGGCGATCCCTACCTCGACGCCGCGCGCGCGATCTTCCTCATCAGTGTCGGTGACACCGCCGGCGCGCGGCCGCTCGTGGCGCGGGCCGGCGCTCACACCGAACCGGCGGCGCGCCGGATGGCGCTGCGGGCGCGGTTCCTCCTGGACCTGCGTCGTGGGGACGCTGCGGCGGCGCGTGCCGTCGCGGACTCGGCCCGCCGGGGGTTTCCCTGGGACGAACCGTGGTATCGTCGGTACTTACAATGACTGGCAACTTGCAAAAAGCCTGAGTTTCCTTGACGTTCTAGGGTGTCGGTGATCCCCGACCTGCGCATTTAACATATTGGTACAACGCTAGTTACGAAGAATTAACCCATTTGGGCATGGTTCGTGCTTATCGGCGTCCTCGGAATACATGTCGCCCATGCAGATCGAACTTACAGGGGAGGTTGTCCAGATGAATCGCAAGGGTTTCACACTGATCGAGCTTCTGATCGTGGTCGTGATCATCGGCATTCTGGCCGCGATCGCGATTCCGAAGTTCGCCAACACGAAGGAAAAGGCGTATCTGGCTTCGATGAAGTCAGACCTGCGTAACCTGATCACCGCCGAAGAGGCGTATTTCGCCGACTCGGTGAAGTACACCAGCAACCTTGGTACGGCGTACAACACGACCAGCGGCGTTGTCGGCCCCACGATTACCGTGACGGCTGATGGGTTCACCGCGACCGTGTCGCACACCACGACCACCAAGACGTGCGCGGTGTACGTGGGTTCGACTCAGCTGGCCCCGGCCAACAAAGAGGGCGAGCCGAAGTGCGCATAAGGCCTGTGGCCTGATGCGATTGGAAGCGGCGGGGATCGCTGTCCCCGCCGCTTTTTTTCCGTGCAATTCGTTCCCTTGTGTGACGCTGGACACGCCCCTGCGGTCATGCAACGGTCCTATATTGGGTTCGACGCCCAATGCCCTAAGTACGGAATCATGGCGTTCAATCCCTACGGGGAGGAGGTCGTCCAGATGAACCGCAAGGGTTTCACACTGATCGAGCTTCTGATCGTCGTCGTGATCATCGGCATTTTGGCCGCGATCGCGATTCCGAAGTTCGCCAACACGAAGGAAAAGGCATATCTGGCTTCGATGAAGTCGGATCTGCGCAACCTGATTACGGCTGAAGAGGCGTATTTCGCCGACTCGGTGAAGTACACCAGCAACCTCGGTACGGCGTACAACACCACCAGCGGCGTGGTTGGCCCCACCATCACGGTGACGGCCGATGGGTTCACCGCCACGGTGTCCCATACCACGACGACGAAGACCTGCGCGATTTACGTGGGTTCGACGCAGCTGGCGCCTGCCAACAAGGAAGGCGAGCCGAAGTGCGCGTAAGGCCACTCGCCTGACGCGACGTGAGCGGCGGGGAGCGATCCCCGCCGCTGTTTTTTTGATACCACTCTAACCGTCGGACGCGCATCGCTGGGATCACGCATCGATCACGTAGTTGAATCAAGACCCAGGCAAGCCCGCGGGATCTCACGTCTACCCATCGAACGCCTGTGAGTCGTTTGATAGTTCTGTAACAGACCGCCGGGTTAAGATCCTGGGCCATCGCGAGGTGATACAGCGATGTGCGATCGCATTCCCACTCGAGTACCCATCCTACAAGTCTCACCCACGTGCGCAGCTCTCCCAATGCTGGCAGCCCGTCGCGCGCCAACACTCGAGCAAGCTGATGTCTGTTCCCGAGATTGCTCAGTTTCGCGACCCGATCCGAGGGCAATCCTCTGCTGTCGAAGTTGGACAACACTGCAACAACACGACGAGCCGCTGGTGAGAGCCACTCGAGCGTAGAGTCAAGCAAGCCACAGACCAGCTGCTTGGGTCGTATGACCGCGCCGTTAGTCATAGCCTCGTCAAAATCCTCCTCATACGTTCGACGGGCAGCGATGGAATTCAGCAGTTTGGTTTGCAGTTGCTCTTGATACACAGCTCACGGTGCGGAGGTCATCATGTCGAGCAACGCGAAGAGACTTCTGTTGGTGGTCCTGTCAGTCGGGATGGCAAGCTGCGGTGAGAACGCGGTCACAGAACCGGAGGCGGGCCAGCCGGGATCAAGGCCCTTCCGGTCTGGCGGTGGTGGGGGCTACACGTTTGTAGTATTGGATAGTTTTGCCGGCACGAACGGGACCAACATCATTTCACACACCGCGAATACGGGCCAGTCCTGGAGCCTGAACGGTGGCTTCACCAATAAAATCCAAATTCAAACCAATACCGCACAGCTTGCGTCGGGTGCCGACAACAACAACTGGCGCATGGCCATCACCACGGACGCAGTTGACGATACATTCGACATCTGGGCTGACTACACTCGGGGCAGTCAAAACGTTGTAGGGGATTACGCACATCTCGAGTTTCTCGCAAAGTCCGGATCGAATCCGCCAACAGATCGTGTCTACGTAAGTCTTTCCCGACAGTCGGCGACTACAGTGATGGTGCGCCTGGTGCGGACCTTCAACTTCTCGAACGCGCAGAGTGTGGTCTTAGACACGGCGTTCCCGTTGGACACGGCTGCGACGAAGCGCTTTGGTGCAACGATTGCGGGCTTAGGTGTCCAAGTATGGTGGGAGCCAGCTGGTGGCGGGACTCGTACAAACATTGGGAGCCCTGTGACGCTGACAGCCGATTACCGCGACGGGTTGCACAAACGAGTTGCGTTCAACTTAATGGGGGCCCAAGCGTTCAGCGCGGGAAGTCCGCGAATTGACAATTTCACGGTTGCAACACCCGCCCCACCTGACACAGGTTGGCAATTGCTCGTAGATCGGATGCCAACCCTCGATGCAACTCGGGTTGTCGACCTTGGCGGTTCATTCGAAGTGTACCGAACAGACATCAGCTTGAGCTTCAAGCCGGCAGTCACTGATGACGCCAAGCACACTTTTTTTGCCAATCATTCGATGTCATCGATACAAGTGACTCAGGCCGGTCGTTTCTTCGTGCGGATCCCTGATCCCGGAACTGCCAGCGCGCTCCTGCAGACGATCACTTCACTCAGAGGCGATCCAGAGATCGCATTGGCGAGCTGGGTTCCTCGCAGTCAACTATTGCAGGTCCTGAGCTATCGTTATCCCATTGATGGGCCAGGCCAGGAGCGCGCGAACTGGGTCCCCACGTCGGCCAATACGTGGGCAATGCGCGCGATTCGCGCCCCTCTTGCGTGGGGCTGTGAGACCGGCGCGTATGATACTTCCCCCGTGCGTTTGGGCGTTTTCGAATGGAAGCACCAGTCGGGCCATCCTGAGTTCGCAGGTTCGCTCTTCCGGCTCTGGGAGCCTTCTGACGTCGATCTAGCGCCACACGTTCAGCCGTCACCCCCGGCTACTGTCCAGGCGGACGAGGCGCATGCGAGCGCGACCGTAGGGCTGGCGGCCGCTGAAGGAAACAATGGTTCGGGCATCGCGGGTGTGACCTGGAGGTCATCATTGTACCTGTATGCCGGAGACAGCCCCGGTAATCGGGCCCTGCCTTTTACCCAAGCCTCTTACATGCTGATGAACCAGTTGATAGCAGACGCGCCTCGTGTCTTGAGTTTCTCGGCTGATCAAGTCTTTCCGGTTAATTCGAACATTACGCCTTCGGACCGTGAAGCCCAGATCCGCTGGATTGCAGACGACTTCCGTCGAGTTCTCGACCAGACACCCGGTCTTCTGATCGTCGTGGCCGCTGGTAACGAGCGATATCGTGGGACTGTCGCGAACTACCTGCAGGATCCAGCTGCGGCAATCGTTCGTGCTGCTCTGCTGATCCTGCGTCAAGAGGCGTCCTACACAGATCACATCTTGGTGGTCGCCGGTACGTACACGGGTAATAACTTTTGGGACATTTCCCCCTATAATCAAAACGAAGGAAGCAATTTCTTCACCGACGCAATGGACATCGCGGCGCCGGCGCAAGATGTGACAGTCTTGGCCCACTGGACCGGACAAACAGGTTCTGCCGTTCCAACCATAATGGGTTCAGGCACCTCATTGTCCGCTCCGCTTGTGGCAGGTGTCGCCGGACTGTTGCTGTCCGTGGATCCTTCGCTCACGACCGCGCAAGTGAAGGGGTATATCGTCCTCGGTGCACAAAGGCCCCGCGCTGACGAGCAAACCGGTCAGGTCGCAGCACCACTCGCTGTCGCGGGGGCACCGGCCACGATCTTTTCGCTCGACGCATACGGTGCGCTCACGCTAATGGCGGCGGAACGCCAGCACATCCCGCTCTGCGGCAATCGTGTTTGGGTTCAAAACAATCAAGTGATCGCGGAGCGAGAGCTGGCAAGCCCAAATACCGAGACCTTGTTCAACCTGACAGAGCCACGATCGTACGTGAACGTGCGGCACGGGGGACGCCGGATCGAAGTTTCGGACGATACCAGCGACATCGCGCTCCAATTCCAGCTCGACCATTGGACGTTAACACAGGATGTGGCTACAACGGCGGATGGTGGAGCGCACCTCTCAATGGAAGCGTGGTCTCATGACCTTGATACCTTGGCGCGCGACCAGTATTGGACCTCCGCGACTCACGATACTGCCTTCTTTGAACATCGCCTGCGGACGTTCAATCCATTCAACGAGCGCGTGCTCGATACGCTAAGCATTCCGCTTGCTCAGTTTACCGGTTGGGAGTGTGTTTCCCTGACGGATGGCGAGTGCTCTGGGAGCGCAGCAGTCGCGGGGTCTGAGGAGCGCGTAATCGAAAAGTTCGCATATGCTCCGGTTGGTAACCGTTTGTTCGTCGCGGTGAACTACTTGGTTACCAGGTGGGTTAGTTTTGGTGGTTGGGGCGATTGTACGGCGTTGGGGGATACTATGCCAACGACGTGCCGGAGTTCTTCTTATCAGGAAGTTTCTGAGCGAAGCGACGTTTGGACTGTCAATCTGACCACCGGTGTCCGGACGTTCTTGTGGACGGTTCCACGACAGGTGTATTGGTTGGGCGTGTCAGAGGACGGTGGCCAAATTGCATCGGGAGAGGGTGTGTTGACCACCGCATGGACCTTCCAATGGAACCCCAGCCTCATGCAGATGGAAGAGGTCTCGAGCAACCCCGGCACGATTACCGGGTGTAGTATTCATTACAGAATGATCGCGACTGGAGTTGAAATGCGCCCACAGGTCTTAACGACGGACGGCTGCACCATCCCGACTCGCGGGAACGGCACGGTGGCTCCCGTGCCATTGCTCAGGTAGCAACGTGACTCGAACGATCACCGGTTTTCGTTTTGCGACCCAGCGGAAGGTGGCGCTTGAAGTGCCAGCCGCCTTCCGCTGGTGCGCGTTTTTTTTGACGTGCTGGATTCTCGCATTGACGGCGTGTCGAGCACACACCTCCAACCCTTCGACGACCTCACTAGAATGGCCGCTCCTCGTCGACCAGTTTCCCGAGCTTGATACGTCGCGCGTCGTGATTGCGTCACCGGATTCCTTCCGTTTATATCGCACCGATATCTCTCTTTCGTTCAAGGAGGGGGTTTCGGACTCCGCGAAAGCAGGCTTTTTCGAACGGCACGCGATGCGGGTAATCGGTGTTACGCAAACGGGCCGCTTTTTCGTACGAATTCCCGATCAGGGTCCGACCGTAGAAGCCTTGAACGCAGTGATTGAATCGCTGCGACGTGAACCAGAGGTAGCCCTCGCGAGCTCCATTCCACGCGAGAACCTGCCGCACAGATAGAAATCCACCACACCTAACGATTAGAGTCTTATCTTGGGGCCCTATGACACGCCCCAAGCCGGCGCTCCGCGCCGAGCTCCTCTTTTACCTGACCTTCCTCGTCGCCTTCGCGCTCCTCGTCGGCGTGGCGACGTCGCTGCTGACCCTGGCGATGGCGCCCACGAGCGGCGTGGCACTCGTCATCGTCCTCATTGCGGTTGAAGTCTCCATCTTCGTCCTCTACGGTCGCGCCCTGGTCCAGCGCCTGGTGCTGAGCCCGCTCGACCGCCTGATGCAGACCGCGGACGCCGTGGCCGACGGCGATCTCGCGGCGCGCGCCCCCGACGCCGACACGCGCGACTTTGCGACCCTCGCCGAGCGGCTCAATCACATGACCGACCGGCTGCTCGACGCGCAAAGCCAGGTCGTGCGCAGCGAGAAGCTGGCCAGCATCGGCCGGCTGGCCGCCGGGGTCGCCCACGAGGTCGGGAATCCGCTGGGCGCGATCGGGACGTATGTCGAAGTGCTGCGCCGGCGCAGCGCCGATCAGGAAGTGACGGAGGGCATGACCCGCGAGCTCGAACGGCTCGATCGCATCGTGCGCAGCCTGCTCGACTACGCGCGCCCCCAGGAAGATCCGCTCGTTCCCATCGATCCCGCGAAGATCGTCCGCGGTGCGTTCGACTTGCTGCGCGCGCAGGGGGCCTTCCGCGGTCTCAACGCCTCGGCCGACATCTTCCCCCAGGTCCCCGAGATCTCGGGCCGCGCGCACATCTTCCAGCAAATGCTCGTGAACCTGCTCCTCAATGCCGTCGACGCGACGCCCCCGGGTGGGACGATCGTCATCGGCGTCCGGCGCTGGGCTTATGAGCCCGAGAAGTCGCAGTCCA
>DATMZX010000125.1:0-5913 GCA_035573235.1 Gemmatimonadales bacterium | reverse complement strand
ATGGACAGTGACTTGATCACCGCGCCGTCACTGAGGGCCTTGCCCCACCCCTTGGCGTCGTTCAGGCCCTCAACCTCCGGCCAGTTCGCGATGGCCTTGTCTACCATGAGATGGGTGAGAACGTGGTCGTCTTTCGCGAACGACAGCGGTGGGAAAGGCCGCAACTCGTACACCGCGCTCCGCACGCCCGCGCTGCGGCGCCCAAGGCTGGTACGGAGCCGACTATCCTCGGGGAGGGGCGGCAATACCCGGTGCTCCGGCCGCCGCACCTTGGTCATCCAGGATTCGTATCCTCCTGAGAACAGCATCCCGGTGCGGATGATGTCGCGCGCGCCCCACGCGTCGTTGATGCGCACGTTGACGTCGTATCCCTTGGTGAACACGCCGTCGCCGTTCTTGTCTGTGGCGAAGGCGTGTTTCCCTTCCTCGATGATCAGATGCATCGGGAACTGGGAGTATTCGTCCGTGCTGAGCACGTTCCAGAACCAGACCAGGCCATGCGCCTGGCCCGAGACCCGCGTCACCGCGATCACGTAGTTCGTCGTCGCGCAGCGGGGCCCGCGCGGCAGCCACTTGCTGAATCCGTCCCAGGTACTCGGCAAGACCACGACGCGGAATTCGGCCGGCTCGATGTCGTGCGGATGCGCCCCCAGCCCTTCTTCGGTCGCGTAGTAGGCGAAGTAGCGGACGATGACGACGGCCACCTTGGTGAGGTCGAGTGTGCTTTGCTCCGGATGGTCGGGAACGCGCGCGATCGCCTCTCCCTTCGACCCCGGCCGGACGAGCACGCGGTTCAACTGGTAGTAGAGCACGGGCCGCGGGGGAACGGATTCGCCCGGGAACGCTTCAGGGACGCGGATGTCGGGGCCGCTGGCCCCGTTGAGATTGGGCTCGTCGGGCGAAAACCACAGGATCGGCGCCATGTACGCGGCGAACCGCGCGACGTCCATGCGGCTGTCGGTACCCCACCACACGACGCCGGGGACTTTGCTGAAATCGCAACGCTGCGCGGCGGCACTCGTGGCGGCTGCGAGCACAAGCGGCACCAGCGCGAGAACCTTGTTCAAGTCTTCTTGGGGGGGAGAGGTTTCGTGTAGTTCAGCTGAATCTGCCGCTGCAGATTGTGAATCCGTTCGGTGGGACGGGAATGGTCGCCGGTGAAGAAGTTGGTGATCTTGTCGGTCTCGCCGTACTTGTCCTTGAACTTCTGCCACAGCCCCGGGCCCTTGGTGGGGTCGAAGCCCGCCTCGTACACATAGCGCAGCCCGACGCGGTCCGCCTGATCCTCATATTCTCGGCTGTAGCTGGTCATCAGCGCCGAGAGCCCCATCTGACCGCCGAAGGCTGCGACCTGCTGCGCGGTGGAGCTCTTGATCTGTGAGATGCCGATCGCGACCGCGGTGCCCGCGATCTGACCCACCGTGCTCTTGCTCATCTGGCGTCGCATATGCTCGTGCGTGTAATGCGTCAGCTCGTGGCCGAGCACGATCGCCAGCTCGTCGTCGCTCAACTCGTCCATGAGTCCCGTGAAGACCCAAATCGCGCCATTGGCCATGGCGGAGGCATTCCACTGGTCGGTCTTCACCGCCCGAACCCGGAGCGCGCTCGCGGGCACGTACGAGGGCCTGATCCGGTCCATGATGCGACGCGCGCGCGTGACGTACGGGCCGGATTCGAGAATGTCGCCGATCTTGTTGACCTTTCCGCTGTCGGCGGGCTCGAACATCATGCCGGCTTTCACCCACGTCTGCTCCGCGTCATTGCTCGACGCCACGATCTGCTGCTCGGTGCTGGTATTGGTGTTCGGGCGAGTGTCGACTTCCTGGGCGATGAGGATGCCGGCGGTGTTGCGCTGCCCCTTCGCCTTCACTTCGTTGCCGAGCGGAATGTCGGCGACGCGCTTGGCGCCTTTGAGCGTCGTCGCGGTCGTGGTCACGACGCGCTGGCCCTCGACGATCAGTGTGTCACCGTGCTTGAACTCGGCGTAACCGGCGATGGTCTCGACCTTGAGGCTGCCGGACAGCGCCAGCGCGGCCCCGAGGAAGGCCCCGGCCGTCAGGGTGTTCATGTCCCATCATGGTACGGTGCGAGGGTGGAAGCGGCTGTATGACCTTCGTGCAGCGCTTGGTTATCCGCGGTCGAGGAAGTTTCGAATCGCGGCGATCAGTGTGCTGTCATCCACCGGCTTGGGGAGCACGACATGCTCCGAGGAGCGCTTGGTGTCGTCACGTCCGGTGATGATGACCACCGGCAGCGCGATGCCGCGTTCACGGAGCCATTCATCGGCGTCGAGTCCGTCACAGTCAGGAAGCTGCAGGTCGAGGACGACGCAATCGGGGCGCCGTTCGGCGAGGGAATCGACGAGCTCGTGGGCCGTTGCGAGCTCGCGGGTACTCATGCCATAGGCGCGGCACAGGCGGCCCAGCGCGACCCGCACCGAGTCGTCGTCCTCCACGATCGCGACGTAGGGTGATGTCATCACGCCGTCGCGCGGAGCAGGACCCGGAAGGTAGCGCCGCGGCCCTCATTGTTTTCTCCCCAAAGCCGGCCGCCGTGCGCGGTCACGATCGAGCGTCCAATCGCCAGTCCCAGACCCAGCCCCGTTTCTTTCGTGGTGAAAAACGGCTCGAAGACCTTGTCCTGTGCGCCGAGCGGCAACCCGTCGCCGCGGTCCGCGATCGCCAGCTCCACAAAGTGCGTGTCGTTGCGCGCCAGCTCAACCCGCAACCGGCGCTCAGGGGCCGGCGTGTGATACATCGATTCGCACGCGTTCAGGATGAGGTTCAAAACCACCTGCACGAGCTGGACCGAGTCGCCCCAGACCCGAGGAACGTCAGGCGGAAGATCGGCATCCACCGATACGCCGATGCGATCGAGGAGCACCTTGGTCAGTGCGAGCGCGTCTCGCACGACCACATCCAAAGCGATCGGCTCGAAATGCGGCTCCCGCTCCTGCACGAACGCGCGCAGCCTGGTAATGACGTCGGCCGCGTAGCGGTCCTGCAGCGCGATGTCGTCGAGGATAATGCGGAGCTCGCCCGCATCGGCCGAACCCGTATCCAGCAGTGTGCGCGCGGCCTGGGCGTTGGCGAGGATGGCCGTCAGCGGCTGCCGGAGCTCGTGCGCCAACGCTCCCGACAATTCGCCCGCGGTCGCGACGCGCGTCGCGTGCGTGAGGTGCTGACGCAGCGTGAGGAGCGAGGACTCCGCCTGCTCGCGCTCCCGGATGACGGCGGCCATCAGCAGAATCGGCGTGGACATCGTGATCCAGAACAGCTGGAGCGACAGAACCTTGGTGGCGTCCGAGAAGGCGACGAAGGGACCCAGTTGTCCCGCGGTCCCCCATGCCGACACCGCGGCGATCCCGAGCAATGCCGTGCTGGCGCCCAGGGGGCCGAGCCGCACCGCGGCCCACAACAGCGGCGGGAAGATCAGCATCAGCAGGGCGGGGAAGCGCGCGATCTCGGAGCCCGTGCCGAAGAGTACGAAGCCGACGGTGAGCAGGCAGACTACGATCGCGCCGCCCTCGAGCATCGCGCGCGGGGTCAGGCGCTCGAGCGGCGTCAGGCCGTGCTGGCCCCACAACACGATCACCGGCGTGACCAGGAGCAGTGCCGCCCCGTTGGAGAGCGCCACCCGCAGCCAGGCAACGGCGTGGGTGTAGCTGGGCTCGAGGCCGAGGGCGGACCGGACGACGACCGGCGTCCCCAGCGCGAAGATCGCCGCGAGAGCGAATGACGCGACCGTATAGACCAGCACCTGGCGGCGCGTCGCAAGCGTGAGGGGCAAGTCGGCAAAGCGTCGCAGCGCCAGTGCCGTCGTGGTGGTCAGCGCCGCGTTGATGCCGATCTGCCAGAGCGCGCGCCAGAGCGCCGCATCGGGGAGCATGGCGGCGAGATGCGTGACCGCCGTGACGGCCAATACCCACGGCCAACGCGCGACGGGGGTGAGGAGCAGCGCCGCCAGCAGCACGGCATTGGCGATCCACACGACCCCGATGATCGAGTTCTGAAAGCGGAAGCTGAGGCCAAGGCGGACGGCCACGTAGTAGCCGAGCGCCAGGACGGCGAGCCAACCGATGCGTGAGACTCGATTTTGTGACAAGGGAGGCCACAATATAATCCCAAAGGTCGATGACGAGCGCGGCGGAAACGGCGGAGCCTTTACCTCGTGCCGGTGCTGTTGCTGACGCTCTCCCTCCTCGCGCAGTCGCGCGACTCGAGCTCGCGCGCGATCTCGTTCGGATACTTCGCGACCCTTGGCGCCAACTGGCAGATCGAGGCCCTGGAGCTGGGCTACGTGCTGCGGCAGCCTCGTCCGCGCGGACTCGTCGCGATCTCACTCGCGACACGGTTCGGCGCATTTCTCGAGCAAAGCACGTATCTCGGCGGCACGCGCGGCGCGGTGTTCGCGGCCGTGCTGTCGACGCGCACGCGGATGATCGAAATCAGCCAGCTTGGAAGTGAGCAGCGACCGAAGCCGATCGGCATCGACTTCACGATCGAAGTGGCGGGGTACGTCGCGGCAGGCTCGCAGTTCTGGCAGGGATCGCGCTGGGTGGCGCTGTCGTTCTTACCGGCGTTCCGCATGGGACCCGCCTCGCTTGCGATCGGCCCCTCAGCGCTGCTCGGCGGTCACAAGCCGGCGATGCGTGGCGTCCTCGCGCTGCGCGGCGAGGCGTCCTTGCGCCGCCGCCGCTGAGGGTCGAGCAACAACGACTCGACGGCGACGACCGTCGGCGCCGACTCTCCCCGTCGCGACAGCAGATCGATTCCGAACGGCAGGCTGAATCCCGTAATCCGAACCGACCGCGTTCCCACCGGCGGATGGTCGCGCTGCGAATCGAATCCCAGCGTCCAGCCTTTCCCCTTCACCACCAGCGTCATGGCGGTCGTGAGCGCGTTGTACGTCTCTTCGATTCTGGGGGAAAGGCCCAGCGCCGCGAGCGCGCCGAACACCTGATCGTAAAACTCCGGTTGGTACGACCGCTCCATGAAGAGGAAGGGCATCTCGGCGAGCTCGCGCGCCTCGAGCGTCGTCTGGGCGGCCAGCGGGTGTTTCTCGGGCAGGAGCGCTCGCTCGAGTCGATCGTCGGTCAACGGCCTGACGATGATGCTTTCTTCCTGCCGTAGCGGCCGCCTCGGCATGGCGTGCGCCAATCCGAGATCGATCGCCGCATCGAGCAGCGCCGCCGTCTGGTCCGCGGTCGGGATCTCTTTGATGATGAGCTGCAGCTCGGGATACAGCTCGGCGCATTGCGCCGTCACCGTCGCGAGCAGCCCGCTCGCGGCGGCAGTGGCGACGGTGCCGATCAGACACCGGCCCACGAGCGATCGCTGCACGCGGCCCACCTCGCGCGCGATGCGCTCCGCCCCGGCCAACAACGCGGGGGCTTTTTCGGTCAGCGCGGCGCCCGCCGGCGTCGGCGTCACGCCGCGCGCCGATCGGTCGAACAGGGAGAGTCCCACCGCTTGCTCAAACGCGCGCAGCTGCCGCGACAACGCCGGTTGCGAAATGCCGAGCTGACGGGCCGCGCGGCTGATCGATGGGGTCGTGGCGACGCTGACGAGCGCCCGCAGATGGCGCAGTCGCAGATCCGCCGGGACCGTGCCCGGAGGGCGCGGCGCGCGAAACGCGCGGGGGCGAGCGGCGGTGGACGGAGGCGCCGGGCGCACCCGCGACTCGGGATAGTGCGCCGCCAGATCACGCAGGCACGTCAGAATCGTCTGCGTCAACGCGCGCCGATCGTCCCGGCGCCACACGACGATCATGTCCACCGCCACGGACAATCCGTCGAGGACGAGAACCACCGTCCCGTCAGGCGGTGCCTGCGCCCGCCCGCGCGTCACCAGGGTCCAGGCATGTTGGGTGGCGACGGCGACGTGCACCGCACGCACATCCCCTTCGACCGCA
>DATMZX010000124.1:0-7090 GCA_035573235.1 Gemmatimonadales bacterium | reverse complement strand
TCCCGCCGCGCTCTCGATGCTCTACATCCGCGCCTCGAGCGGCAAGCTGGTGCCGCTCGGCACGGTGGCCAGGCTGACCCGGACCGTGGGTCCCCTGACCGTCAACCACCTGGGGCAGCTCCCGGCGGTGACCATCTCCTTCAACCTGCGCCCCGGCGTGGCCCTCGGCGAGGCGGTCGAGAAGATCCAGGGCGTGGAGCGCGAGCTGCGGCTGCCCGCCACGCTCAGCACGAGCTTCCAGGGCACGGTGCAGGCCTTCCAGCGCTCGCTGCAGGGCCTGGGGCTCCTGCTCCTGGCCGCCGTCCTCGTCATCTACCTGATCCTGGGGATCCTCTACGAGAGCTTCATCCACCCGCTGACCATCCTCTCCGGGCTGCCGTCGGCGGGCGTGGGCGCGCTCCTGACCCTGCTGATCTTCCACGAGGAGCTGAACCTCTACGGCTTCGTCGGGATCATCATGCTGGTCGGCATCGTGAAGAAGAACGCGATCATGATGATCGACTTCGCCATCGACGCCCAGCGCAAGGGCCGGCCCGCCGCCGAGGCCATCTACCAGGGCTGCCTGCTGCGCTTCCGTCCGATCATGATGACGACGATGGCCGCGCTCATGGGCACGCTGCCCATCGCGACGTCCACCGGCGCCGGCGCCGAGTCGCGCCGTCCGCTCGGTGTGGCGGTGGTCGGTGGTCTGGCGTTCTCGCAGCTGATCACGCTGTACGTGACGCCGGTCGTCTACACCTACCTCGACGCGCTCCAGCACCGTTTTGGGCGTGCCCGTCGGACCGTCACGGAGCCGCCGCCCGTCGCTGCCGATTGAACCTCCTCACGATTTCGCGGCAGCCCACCGAATCGAGCGCCTTTCCTTTTACCGTTCCGGCGATCCGGACGCTCGCGTCGCTCGACGTCGGCACGCCGGTCACGTTTTTCGTCGGAGAGAACGGCTCGGGAAAGTCGACGCTGCTGGAAGGAATCGCCGCGGCCGCGACGCTGCCGGCCGTCGGCAGCATGGACATCGCGCGCGATGAGACCCTCGATGCGCAGCGCCGGCTCGCCAAAGCGCTGCGGTTGCGCTGGGCACACCGCGCGACCCGGGGATTCTTCCTGCGGGCGGAGGATTTCTTCGGCTTCACGAAGCGCCTCGCGCGGGAGCGCGCCGAGCTGCGGCAGCAGATGCAGGACACCGAAGCCGAGTACCGCAGCAACGATCGCTCGGCGTATGCGCTGGGACTCGCGCTGGGTCCGTTGCGGGGATCACTCGCCGGAATGGAGCAGCGCTACGGCGTCGATCTCGATGCCAACTCGCACGGCCAGAGCTTTCTCAAACTCTTTCAGTCGCGGTTCGTGCCGGGCGGGCTGCACCTGCTCGACGAGCCGGAAGCGCCGCTCTCACCGCAGAGCCAGCTCGCGCTGCTCGCGATGATCGCCGAAATGATTGCGCAGGGCGCGCAGTTCATCATCGCGACGCACTCGCCGATCCTGCTCGCGTTTCCAGGAGCGCGGATCTACACGTTCGACCGGTTGCCGATCGAGCCGGTCGCGTTTGCAGAGCTGGATCATGTGCGGATTACGCGGGATTTCTTGAACGCGCCGGAGCGCTACCTGAAGCAGCTTGTGCGCTCAGCCCCAGCGGTCAAAGAAAAAGCCCCCTCTCGTCGCCGAAAGGGGGCCAAGGGGTGACGCCCGAACACAGTAGGGGAGGCTACCGAATCCCGACCGACACCCCGATCTGCAGGACGCGCATGATCACCGGCGTCTCGACGTAGTTGGCGGAGACCGACCCGTCGGAATTCTTCGTGAAGCCATCGACCGGGATGTATCTCACGTTGTCATGACGCGCGCCGCGCGCGCCGATATCGATGGCGATCGGCGTGCGACCGGTGGCCAGGTAGAGCAGAACGCCGCCGCCGGCCGAGGTGCTCGTCGTCACATCGCCGGTGATATTGATGTCGGAGGTGCTGCACCCGCACCCGGCCTGGCTGATCCCGGTGAAGAACCACGCGCCGCCCACGGTCGCGAATCCATAGACCCGCAGCGCGCCCGATCCCAGCGTGAGCTGCGGACCGGCACCCAGTGTTGCGATCTGTGATGTGGTTGAAATCCCGGAGCCCTGATAGAGGTTCTCGTAGACCATCCAGCCGCCGTCGATCCGCAGCCCCAGAGTCGTTCCCAACACTCCGAAGCCCGAGAAGCCGGGCGCGATGTTGCCGGTGCGGCGGAACTGGCCTTGAGGTTGTCCCAGGGTGAAGTCGAAACCGAAGTTGGCCCGTTCCTTCTCGTTCACCTCGCGCAGCGCCGAGCGCTGTCCGGCAAGGGGAGTGAACGAAATAACCGTCAGGCCCAGCACCGCTATGCCGATCCGCCGCATATGCCCTCCCGCATCCTTTGAAAGTGGGAATCGCCTGCGCGGTAGCGGAAAGGCAATGCACATGCCAAGCTTTTTCCCTCACGAGGGCCTCCGCGCCCTGACCTAAAAGGGGGACATCCGGCGTAGGATATGGACACGATCAGCTATGAAGACTTCGCGAAGGTCGATATCCGGGTGGGGCGCATCCTGCAGGCCGAAGAATTCCCCAAGGCCAGGAAGCCTGCCTACAAGCTCCGCATCGACTTCGGTCCCGAGATCGGCACCAAGAACTCGAGCGCCCAGATCACCAAGTACTACGATCCGCAGGACCTGGTGGGAAAGCTCGTGTTGGGCGTGGTCAATTTTCCGCCACGCCAGATCGCGACGTTCTTTTCTGAGGTGTTGACCCTAGGAGTGATTCTTGGGGAGGGCGATATCTGCCTGGTTCACCCCGACCGCGACGTGCCGCTGGGCAGTCCCATTCGCTGAGCCGAAGCGGGTTTCGACGTAGTCGTCCAAAATCCGCAGGAAATCCGCGACGATCGTCTCGCCCTTGAGCGTGACCTTCAACGCGCCGTCCACGTAGACCGGCGCGCGCGGCTCCTCGGCGGTGCCCGGCAGCGAAATTCCGATGTCGGCGTGCTTCGACTCGCCCGGTCCATTCACCACACAGCCCATGACCGCGACGCGCAGCTCTTCGGAGCCCGGATAGCGCGCCTGCCACGCGGGCCGCTGATCCCGCAGATAGCGCTGGATCTGCTCCGCCATCTCCTGAAAGAACGTGGAGGTGGTGCGCCCGCAGCCGGGACACGCCGTCACCTGGGCGGTGAAGCTGCGCAGGCCCAGCGACTGCAACACCTGCTGGGCGACCTGAACTTCTTCGGTGCGATCGCCGCCGGGACGCGGCGTGAGCGACACGCGAATCGTGTCGCCAATGCCTTCCTGCAGCAGAATCGAAAGTCCCGCGGTACTCGCGACGACACCTTTGGTCCCCATCCCCGCCTCCGTCAGGCCGAGGTGGAGCGGATAGTCGGAGCGTGCCGCGAGGAGGCGGTACACCGCGACGAGGTCCTGCACGCCGGACACTTTGGCCGACAGGATGATGCGGTCGTGCGGGAGTCCCGTTTGCTCGGCGAGCTCGGCGGAGCGCATCGCGCTTTCGACCATCGCGTCCATGGTGACGGCGCGCGCGTCCCGCGGCTCAGCGGCCCGCGCGTTGGCATCCATCATCTCGGTGAGCAGCTGCTGATCGAGGCTGCCCCAGTTCACGCCGATGCGGACCGGCTTCCCTTCGTTGACGGCGACCTGCACGATGGTACGGAAGTTGTCATCGCGGCGCTTGGTCCCGACGTTGCCGGGATTGATGCGGTACTTGGCGAGGGCGCGCGCGCACTCGGGATACTTCGTGAGCAGCAGATGGCCGTTGTAGTGAAAGTCACCGATGACGGGAACGTCGACCTCGGCGACGATGGCGGGAACGGCGCGCGCCGCTTCGTCGGTGTTGACGGTGACCCGGACCAGCTCACTGCCCGTTTCGTGCAGCGCGCGGACCTGCGCGGCCGTCGCGGCCGCGTCAGCGGTGTCGGTATTCGTCATCGACTGCACGACGATCGGGTGCGCGCTGCCCACCAGCACGCCTCCCACGTCGGCGACGACGGTCGGTCTCCGGAAGGGTTCGGTCACGCGACAAATATAACGGCGGCTCCGAGAGAGGAGCCGCCGTGGGCGGGTAACACGCGGGTACTCGCCGCTTTGCCGTTAAAAGCGGAAGCCCAACCCCGCGGTTACCTCGCCACTCCAGTAGACCCAGGACGCGTAGCCGTAGCAGTAGCCGTAGCCGTCGCACCAGGTTGAGCTGCCGGTCGAGTGATTCGTGCTGGTGCCGCGGTAGCGGCCGTCGATGCGCGCGATCATCGACTCGCCGATCTGGAACATGCCGCCGATGCCGATATTCCAGGCGAACCGGCCCGTCGACGACGTGCTGGCGTTGCCGATGTGGGGCGAGAAGATCGAAGAGCCGAGCCCGATGCTGAGGTATCCACTCCTCGGACCCGAGTAGCCGGCGTAGATGCCGCTGATGTCGATCTGGTCGATGCCGATATTGCCGCGGTCGGTCGGCTCGCCGAACGGCACGCTGTCGATGCTCGTTTTGACGTTGGAGACCGCGCGCGCGTAGCTGAGCTCGACGCCGAAGCGCGGATTCGAGAAGTAGACGAGGCGCCCGCCGTACGTCCACGAGTCGCTCAGCTCGATCTTGTTGTTGACGCTGGTTCCGACATACAGGTCACTGCCGAAGTAGCCGCCGCCGATCGCGTACAGCTGGAAGCGCTGTTGTTGGGCTGCGACGGCATCCGCCATCCCGCTCATGAGGCCCGCTGCGACTCCCACCATCACGGCCGTTCTCGAAATGGATCCAAACACGGATACCGTCCTTGTGAAAAAGAGAGCCCGCTGCGTGACGAAGAATCAATGGCCGGGGGTAAGGGCACAGCAAGTTGCCCCTTGGGACAAGAAGCGCTGGCCAACTGGCACGTCAGGCTACATCCTACCGCCGATGCAGTTTGCGTTCGTCGAACCTGGCTGGACCCGCGGGCGAATACTCCGAGCGATGCTCATCGTCGGGGTCGCCTATTACGTGGGCGCGCTGACGGGGCTCGCGCTCACGATGCAGACACAGCCGGTGTCCACGTTGTGGCCCCCGAACGCGATTCTGCTCGCCGCGCTGCTGCTGACTCCGCCCCGCATCTGGCCGTTTCTGCTGCTGGGCGCACTGCCCGCGCATCTCCTCGTCGAGCTGCGCAGCGAGATCCCGCTGCGAATGGCGGTGTCGTGGTTCGTCAGCAACAGCACCGAGGCGTTGATCGGGGCCGGGCTGATGCGGCAGATCGATCGATCACCCCGGTTGGACAGTTTCCGGCGCGCGGCAAACTTCCTCATCATCGGCGTTTTTCTCGCGACATTCCTGAGCTCGTTCCTCGATGCGGCGCTGGTCGCGTGGAACCGTTTCGGCACCGAGAGTTACTGGGACGTGTGGCGCGCGCGGTTCCTGTCCAATGTGCTCGCGACCCTGGCGCTGGTTCCGGTCATCGTACACGCGGCCGGCGTGCGCCTCGAGCGGCTCCGGAATGTTTCGGGACGACGCTTTGTGGAAGCCGTGCTGCTCATGGGGGGACTGCTCACGGTCTGCGTCCTCTTGTTCACGGGCGGGGGCGCGCCGCCGGCAACGGCCGTCGCGATCGTCTACGCGCCGTTGCCGTTCCTGCTGTGGGCCGCCGTGCGCTTCGGACCGGGCGGCTCGAGCGCCAGCCTGCTGCTCCTCTCGCTGTTGGCCGTTTGGGCTGCGATCAACGGTCATCGCCCGTTCGACGCGTCGTCGGCGCACGACAACGCGCTGCTGCTGCAGCTCTTCCTGATCGTCACCTACGTGCCGGTGCTGACCCTCGCCGCCCTGATGGCCGAGCGCCGCCGTGCCGAGCAGACGCTGCGACGCTCCGAGGAGCGCTTCGCCGTCGCGTTCCGCTCGAGCCCGGATGCCCTCGTGATCGTTCGCCTGCGCGACGGGCAGATCGTCGACGTGAACGAGCGCTGGGTGGCGATGTTCTCCTACCCGCGGACCGCGGCCATCGGACAATCGCTCAAACTGCTGAACCTGTTCCGCCACCCCGCGGATGGGGATCGGTTCTACGCGCATCTCGCGACGCAGGGTCATCTCAACGAAGTCGAGCTGCAGCTGCGCACGCGCCACAGCACGCCGCGCTCGGCCCTCGTCACCGCGCAAAGCGTCATGATGGCGGATGAAAGCTGTTTCCTGATCGTGATGCGCGACGTCACCGACCGGCATCGCGCGGAGATCGAGCTGTCGACGCAGCGCGCGGAGCTCGCGCACTTGAGCCGCGTGGCCCTGCTCGGCGAGCTCTCGGCCGCGTTCGCGCACGAGCTCAACCAGCCGCTCGCCGCCATCATGGCCAACGCGCGCGCCGGCCAGCGGCTGTTGGCGCGCGAGCCCCCCGATCTGATCGAGGTCTCCAGTATCCTGGAGGACATCGTGTCCGATGACCGGCGCGCGGGCGAGGTGATCCGCCGGCTGCAGGCGCTGCTGGTGCGCGGCGAGCTGCAGCTGCAACCGCTCGACATCAATGGCCTGGTGAGCGAAGTCGTGCAGCTGATCCACAGTGAGCTGATCCGTCGCGAGGTGCTGGTCCAGACGCGGCTGGCGGAGGAGCTGCCGCGCGTGCCCGCGGACCGGGTGCAGGTTCAGCAAGTGTTGATGAACCTGCTCGTCAACGCCTGCGACGCGATGGGCGGGCAACCGCGCGAGGAGCGCATCGTTACGATCGTGACGGGGGAAACGCTGGGCAAGGAAGTGAAAGTGTCGGTCGTGGACCAGGGCCCGGGGCTGCCGCTCGGCAAAGAAGAACAGGTGTTCGAGCCGTTCTTCACGTCGAAGAGCCACGGCCTGGGGTTAGGCCTGTCGATTTGCCGCACCATCGTCACGGCGCACGGCGGCGCGCTGTGGGGCGTGAACAATCCCGATCGCGGCGCCACGTTCCATCTGGTGCTGCGCGCGCGGCACGAAGCCGCCTAGTTTCCCCTAGGTGCGATAGTCTTTGACACGGGCCTCCGCGAAGGTCCGCCGTGCTCGCATCGCTCGTCGCTACCCTGCTGCTGCTGCAGAATCCCGCGGCCCCGGTACGAGCGGATAGCGGACCTTTGCCTCAGCCGCCCGACAGCGGCAAGCTCAAGATC
>DATMZX010000123.1:0-2790 GCA_035573235.1 Gemmatimonadales bacterium | reverse complement strand
TAGGCGAACGGCTTCTCCAATAGCGATCAGCGCGAGGCCGACCTCCCAGCGAAATGGCGACGTCGAGCCCGGCATTACCAGCGGAATGCCAAGGAACAGCAACGGCAACCAGCCGCGATGACGAAAGAGGACCGCGCCTATCTGCGCGGACAGCGATTGCTCGGTCGCGCTGACCCGGTTTGGATCAGCCATCATCTTGCCACGGCGCGAAAAGCGTCCGCCACTGATCGGGTACCGGAATCGGCTTTCCATCCGGCGAAACGGTGACGTACACGATCGATGCGTCGCAGACAATGGTGTCACGCTGGTTGCGCACCACCTGCCTCACGATGAAGCTGGTGTTGCCAACCGATGTCAGCCCGGTGCGGATGCTGAGGTCGTCTCCGGGGAATGTCTGCGCCTGGTACGAAGCTTCCACCTTCCGCACCACTGCCCACAGACTCGTCCGCATGTATTCGTCGTAGGTCATGTGCCGCTCGAGCGCGTTCCAGCGCGCCCGCTCCAGCAGGGTGAGCAGGTGGGCGTGATTCACGTGGCCGACGGAATCACAGTCGCTCGGATAGATGTGAATCTTGAAGTCTTCTGCCATAGAGAAAAGAAAGGTGAGCTCGACGACGAAAGTTAACGATACCAGGGCGTGGCACCATTCAAGCACTAGATTTGGGTGATGCCTCCCGCGAATACGGCGAGCGCGGAGTACCTCGACCAGTCGTCCGAGGTCGCTCGCTTTCTCGACCAAGTATCAGATGTGACCGAGCTGGCCCTCGACACCGAGGGCGCCAGCTTCCATCGCTTCCTCGACCGCATCTATCTCCTGCAGCTATCTACGCGCGATCGCAGCGCGATCATCGATCCCCTGCCGATCGGAACACCGCAGAAGCTCGGCGATCTGCTGCAGGACCCGAAGGTCGAGGTCGTCCTTCACGACGCCGATTACGACTTGAGACTGCTGCACCAGGACTACGGCTGGCACGTCACGAGAATCTTCGACACGCGCGTTGCCGCGCAGCTGCTGGGGATCAAGTCATTCGGTCTCGCCGCGCTGCTCGAGCAGTACTTCGACGTGAAACTCGACAAAAAACACCAGCGCGCCGACTGGTCGATGCGACCGCTGACGCCTGACATGCTGGAGTACGCGGCGCAGGACACTCGATTCCTGCTGCAGCTTCGCGATCAGATGAAGGCCGCGCTGGAGCGCCGCGGCCGCTGGCACTGGGCCGAGGAGGAGTTCGCGCGCCTGGAAGGGACGCGCTGGGAAGCGGAGGAGAGCATGGAAGGGTTCCTCCGCCTCAAGGGCGCCAGAGATCTTACCCGCCGCGAGCTCGCAGTTCTGCGCGAAGTCGCAAACTGGCGTGATACCGTCGCTGCCCAGCTCGATCGCGCCACGTTCCGTGTGATGGGGAACGAGGTTCTGTTCGAGCTGGCCCGCCGAGTACCGCGAAGTGTTTCGGAGCTGAGCGCGATCAAGGGAATGCCGAGGGGAATGATCGAGCGTGCAGGCGGAGACATCGTCGCGTCGGTTCGCCGCGGAATGGAAGCACCCGAAGCGGAGCTGCCCAGGTTCCCGCGAGGCCAGCGCTGGAACAAGGATCGCGATTTCGACGATCGTGTCGGCCGTCTCAAGGCTGTTCGAGACGAAGCGGCGACCAGACTCGAGCTCGATCCCGGTGTCCTGTGCTCACGCGAGCGACTGGAGAACGTAGCACGTAGCGGTGCGCAAACCGTTGTCGATCTCGCGACTGTGCCGGATCTGCGCCGCTGGCAGATCGAGGAAATGGGAGAAGGATTTGTTCGGGCGCTTCGCGGAGCCTGACCCGGCTCAGTTCGGCGTCTTGAACATGAATCTCTGGGTCATGCGAGTCGCCACCGGACAGTCCCCCAGGTACGCGGGGTGAAAGCGTGTAGTGCCCAGCGCATCCAGAACGCTGCTGATGAAATCCCGATACGTCGCCTGTACCAGCTCCATCGACTCGCCGGCAATCGTGCCGTTTGGTTCCACGGTGAAGGCCAGCGTGACACTATCCCCGAGACCGGCCAGGCGGGCGGCAAAGGGATAGCTGGGATTCACACCCGCCGCCGGCATCGTGGCGTATCGGAACGGTAATTCGTAGTGCGGCACTTTTGCGACGAGAATCCGTCGCAGAGCGGGCACTGTATCAGGATTCTCCTCCGGCCCGATCTGCATCATGACATGTATGGATTGGACCTCGCCCGTCGGCGGGCTCGCGCCCAGGTTGGACACCGTCTTCAGCGCCGAGGCGACGCTGTCGGCGAGAGCCGGTGTGAGGGATGCATCGATTACCGCAATGTCGGACAACTTGCCGTCGCCATGGGCGGTGGCGTACGCCACCGTCGAGACGTTGAGCTCGCCCCCTGCGCAGCGGCCACCCAGGGAATCACACGGTGGAGTCCCCATCACCACGCTCAGCGGGAGGCGGGAAGGCGCCCTGAATGCGCGCCGGAATTCGTCCACCAGCAGTCCTTCGAAATCAGAAGGGAGCGCCACCGCCGAATCGATCGACTGGACCGACATCTTCACCACCGTCGAGATCGAGTCAGCAGCTCGCAGTGTGTCGAGGCAAGCAGCCAGGGTGCGCCGCGAAGACGAAGCGCTGGTCTTTGAAGTCGGGTTTGACGCGCAGGCACCCAGCGAAAGAACGAGAGCGAGCAGCGCGGCGATGGACGGGAGACGCACGGCGAGAATGTGTGCGCGTGCCGTGCCGCTGTCACTAGAAACCGAGGTATGCCCTCACGCGCGGCTCCATCTTCTCGGGCGTCCAGAACGGCATC
>DATMZX010000122.1:0-6465 GCA_035573235.1 Gemmatimonadales bacterium | reverse complement strand
TAGCCGAAGTCGCGCTCGACGCGCATCGAGCCGAGCAGGAACTGCCCGATCTGTGTCGAATGCCCGGCAGGCAGCGTCAGTGAATACCGGAGCGTGCGCCGGCCATTGCTCGTCCCGACCGAAGCGGTCGCGGGACCGAAGAGCGCGGAATCCCGCACCGTGAAGCCGATGCTTTCATTCAGCGCATCAGCCCACAGATGCACCACCCGGCCGGACTTGCCGTCGATGTAGATCTCGACCGCGTTCCCTCTCGAATCGCGGTAGATCCGGGCGTGATAGCCTTCATAGGCGGCGGAGTCGTCGAGCCCTCGGGTGGGAAACTCCAGCACCGGCGCGGTCTTCTGCGTAGGTGCAGCTTGAATCAACGCCAGCAACGCCATCAGCATGGGCCTACATACTCCGCCCACAGCTCAGCCTTGACAAGGGCCTCAACGCGCCGCATTTCGGATGCGATAACCGTCATTCCGTTGTTCTGGCGAGTCCTGCCCGCGGAGGTAATACCGATGCATTCCAGTAAACTCGTTGGTTCCATTTTCGCGCTCCTCACGTGCGCCGCAGTTCCATTGGCCGCGCAAGGCAACGTCCGCGGACAAGTCGTCGACAGCGTGACCCGACAGGGGTTGGCTGGCGCGACGGTTTCGATCCAGGGGACGATGCGCACAGCTCAGACCGGGCCGGATGGCAACTATGCCATCTCCGGCGTGCCGGCCGGCGGCGTGGTCGTGCGTGTCACGTTGATCGGCTACGGCCCTCAGTCGCAAAACGCGACCGTGAGCGACGGCTCGACCGCGGACGTGCAGTTCGCGCTCTCGCCTCAAGCCGCGATTCTCGAGCCGGTCGTCGTGACCGGATACGGCTCGCAACGGCGTGAAGCAATCACGGGATCTGTGTCGACCGTCGAAGGCACGAGCGCCAACAAGGGCGTCGTGGTCAATACCGATCAGATGATCCGCGGGCGCGCCGCCGGCGTCGAGATCATTCAGAACAACGGTGAGCCGGGCTCCGGCTCCCAGGTGCTGATCCGCGGCGGCAGCTCGATCAGCGCGAGCAACCTGCCGCTCTACGTGATCGACGGCGTACCGATCAACAACGTGCCCACCGAGCCGCCGAGCTATGGCGTCGGGGGCTCGCCGCCGCTTCCGCGCAACCCGTTGAACCTGCTGAGCCCCGGCGAAATCGAGTCGATCGTGGTGCTGAAGGACGCATCCGCGGCCGCGATCTACGGCTCCCGTGCCGCGAATGGCGTGATCCTGATCGAGACGAAGAAGGGCGCCACCGCGGCCGGCGGCTCGACGCTGACGTATGACGGGTACGTATCGGCATCGTCGGCGGCGAAATCGTTGAACACGCTGAGCGCTGGTGACTACACCGGGTTCGTGAACGGGCAGGTGGGCGTGTGGCGCGGCGATTCGTCCGCGTGCGCCGGCCGGCCCGCCTGCAGCGCGGGATATACTGACTCAGTGAAGAATTTCGACGGCCTCGCGCCTTCGCACCTGGCGGCAATTGGAACCGCCAACACCGACTGGTCGAAGGAAGTGTTGCGGACGGGCATGGCGACCAACCATGACTTGTCGTTCATCGGCGGCAACGACGTCACGCACTATCGCGCCTCCCTCAACTACATGAACCAGCAAGGCGTGGCGCTGGTGAGCGGCTTCGAGCGGACCCAGGGCAGCCTCAACGCGGCGACCCGCGCGTTCAGCAGCCGTCTCGGCCTCGGCGTCAACATCACGGCGAGCCGCGCGACCAACAAATACATCACGTTCGAGAATCGCGGCGGGTTCGAGGGCGGAATCTTCCAGAATGTCGCGATCTTCAATCCCACCCAGCCGGTCATGGTGACCGACTCGCTCGGCACGCGTTACTACGAGCCGGGCGGCACCTCCGTCCGCAACCCGGTGGCACTCGCCGAGCAGATCACGGATCTCGGTCAGACCAACCGCACGATCGCCAACGCCAATGCCGAGCTCCAGCTGGGCAAGGGGTTCACGGGCAAGGTGACCGTCGGCGTCGACGGGTCGAGTGGCGGCCGGCAAGTCTATTATCCGCTCGCAAACCCTGTGGGTGTCGCCCTGGGTAACGGTAAGGCGCGTCAGTACGACCTCGACAACCGCACTCGTACGTTCCAGGGACTGCTGACCTACCAAGGCAACGCGGGTTCGTCGACCACCCTGGACGTCGTGGGCGGGTACGAGTACACGAATTTCAAGAGCAGTCTCTTCATGGGTGAGGGCACCGGCTTCTTCACCGACGCCTTCAAGTTCAACAATCTCGGGGCCGCGACGTCGCGCACCGATTCGTCCTGGGCGGAGGAATGGAAGCTCGCCTCCTTCTTCACCAGGGCCAACGTGGGGCTGAGCGACCGGTTCTTCCTGACCGGCATTCTGCGCTACGATGGATCGTCCCGCTGGGCCGAGGGCAATCAGTGGGGCGTGTTCCCCGGGCTGTCGGGCTCCTGGAACATGAGCCATGAGGGCTTCGCATCGAGCCTGCCGTTCTCGGAGCTGAAGTTGCGCGCCGGGTGGGGCCGGGTCGGTAACCCCGGCGTTCCGCCGTATGCGTCGAAGCGGCTGCTCGCCGCTGGGACCGGCGGCACCTATCCCTGGGGCGACGCGCCCCAGACGGGCGTCACCTTGCTGCGCAACCCGAGCGACCTGAAGTGGGAGACGACGATTCAGACCAACGTGGCGCTCGACTTCGCGATGGGCGAGCGGGTCGCCGGTACGGTCGAGTACTACATCAAGAACACCTCGGACCTGTTGCTCGAGGTTCCGGTGCCGGCACCGGCCGAACCGTCGACGCGCATCGAGAACACCGGCAAGATGCGCAACAACGGTTTCGAGGTCACGCTGAATACCATCCCGACGTCGAAGCCCAGTTTCATGTGGCGGTCGGGAATCGTGTTCTCCACCTTCAGCAACGAGGTCATCAACCTCGGCCCGCATACCTCGCTGCGCTCCGGCGTGGTGAGCGGTCAGGGCCAGTCGGACGTGTGGGCGCAGCGCATTCTGCCGGGTCAGCCGATCGGCACGTTCTATGGTCCGGTGTTCCTGGGCTGGGACGCGCAGGGACGGCAGCTGTTCCGGTGCGCGGCGAGCTCCAGCGGCTGCCTCTCGAGCACCGTGACGGCGTCGGACTTCGCGATCATCGGCAACGCCAACCCCGACTTCACGCTCGGCTGGAACAACCAGCTGCAGTGGAACCGGTTCAACCTCAGCTTCCTGGTCCGCGCGGTCGTCGGCAACGATGTGTTCAACAACACGTCGCTGGTCTATTCGACCAAGGGCAACGCCCTCCAGGACAAGAACTTCCTGTCGCCGGCCCTGAGCGATCCAACCGCGCTGCACGAGGCGTCGGTGTACTCCTCGCGCTGGATCGAGAATGGCTCATTCGTGCGGATGCAGAACATCACGCTCGAGTACGATCTCGCGTTCCCGGCGCTCAACCGCTACGCGCGGAGCGCGAAGCTGTATGTCTCGGCGGACAATGTGTTCCTGATCACCGGTTACTCGGGGCTGGATCCCGAGGTCAGCAGTAACAATGAAGCGAACCCGAGCGACGTCGGCCTTCAGGCGCGGGGCATCGATTATCTTAGCTATCCGCGCCCACGCATCATTACCGGCGGTCTCCGCCTGGTGTTTTAAGGAGCGATGACCATGAAACGAAACTTCGTAACCGCGGCCCTGTCGATGGCGCTCGCGCTGGGGTGCACCGACCTGTCGGAAAGCCCCCAGAGCGCGATCTCCCCGGGCAACTTTTATCGCAACGAGGCCGAAGTGCTCGCAGGCCTCGCGGGCGTGTACGCGCAGCTGCGCAGCACGCTCGATGACTACTACAACGTGAGCGAGATCAGCACGGACGAAATGATCGTGCCGACCCGTGGCCAGGACTGGTACGACGGCGGTACGTGGCTCGATCTCCACGCGCAGACCTGGTCGCCGACCAGCCCCGCCGCCGGCGCGTTCCTGGGCGGCGCCTGGAACGCGGCGTTCGCCGGCGTATCGCGCGCGAACGTCCTGACGGACGCGCTCAAGAACGTAACCGTGCCGAACCAGGCCACGATCGAAGCGGAGACTCGCGCCCTGCGAGGCTTCTATTACTACCTGCTGATGGATCTGTTCGGACGCCTGCCGATCTCCACGACCGGAGAGATTCAGGCGCTGGCGAATCAGTCCCGCGACTCGGTCTTCAAGTTCATCGAAGCCGAGCTGCTGGCGGCGCGGCCGGCGCTCCCCGTCACCTGGGACGCGGCGAACAACGGCCGCATCACCAAGGGCATGGTCGACGCGCTCCTGGCGAATATGTACATCAACGCCGGTGTGTTCACGAAGGACGGCGCTGCCGGTGGGATCAACCCGACCGGGTACAACGCCTGCACGGGCGTCACCGTGTCCGGCGGTCTGAGCGCGTGCCAGGCGGCATTGAACCGGGCGGACAGCGTGCTGCTGTCGAGCGCGGGATATCAGCTGGCCGACACATTCGCGAAGAACTTCCGTGGGGACAATCAGAACTCCAAGGAAAACATCTTCGTGGTCAAGTTCATCAAGCAGGACGGGCTCGGCCTCAACTTCGTGATGCGCGCCCTGCACTACAATCAGTACAATCCGTCGCCGTGGAACGGGTTCGCCACGATCGCGCAGACGTACGACGCGTTCGATTCGCTGGACCGCCGCCGGCAGATTTTCCTCATTGGACCACAGAAGAACGTGGAGACCGGGGTTCCGGTGAACGACCGCGCGGGAAACCCGCTCGTATTCACGAAGACGATCAACGACATCACGCAGGCCACGGAAGGTGAGGGCGCACGGATCTACAAGTTCCCCTCCGACCCCGGCCACGTGGCGCAGAACAATGGCAACGACTTCCCATGGTTCCGCCTGTCGGAGATGTATCTGATCAAGGCCGAAGCCGAGCTGAACGGGGCCACGGGATCGTCGACGCCGCTGGCGCTGGTGCAGGCCGTGCGCGCGCGTGCGTTCGCCGTGGACACGCTCAGCGGCATTACGCTCCCCGGTATCCTGCAGCAGCGGCTGTTCGAGTTCACCGGCGAGGGCAAGCGCCGCCAGGACCTGATCCGCTTCGGCGGGTATACCGCTCCGTGGGCCTTCAAGGTCGCGGGCGCCGATCGAAACGTGCTGATGCCGATCCCGCAGGGTCAGATCGACGCGAATCCGAACCTGACACAGAATCCCGGATACTGATTTCTTGCTGAAGGGTCTTCCAGGAGGAGCGCAGCGTGCTGCGCTCCTCCTGCTGCTTCTCGGCACCTTCTCAGCCTGCTCCGAACGACGCCGCGAGTCTCCTGCTCCTCCCGCAGGCACGACGCTGTTCACCCTGCTGCCATCCAGCTACACCGGCGTGCATTTCACGAATCATCTCACCGACACGCGCGACCTGAACATCTTCAAGTACCGCAATTACTACAACGGCGGCGGCGTCGCGATCGGCGATCTCACGGGAGATGGGCTGCCCGAAATCGTGATGACGTCGAACCAGGACGGCCCCAGGCTGTACCTCAACCTGGGAAAGTTTCGGTTCCGCGACATCACCGAGGCGGCGCGGGTCGTCGAGCGCGACCGGTGGACCACGGGCGTCACGCTCGCCGACGTCAACGGCGATGGGAAGCTCGATATCTACGTGTGCCACGCCGGTTTGAAGCCCGCCTCCGCGCGCGCCAACACGCTGTACATCAATCAGGGCGTCGCTGACGGAGTGCCCAAGTTTCACGAGATGGCCGCCACGTATGGGATCGCGGACACGGGGTACTCCACTCAGGCGGCGTTCTTCGACTACGACTCAGACGGCGACCTCGATTTGTTCTTGATCCGAAACTCCCCGCGACCCGTGTCGACGATGGCGGTCGAGAACGTCCGGACCAAGCGCGATCCGCTCGGCGGCCACGAGCTGTACCGCAACGACGGCGGGCACTTCACGGACGTCAGCGAGCGGGCGGGCATCTATGGGCCGGAGATGGGCTTCGGACTCGGCATCGCCGTGGGCGATGTGAACCGCGACGGCCGCCCCGACGTCTACGTTGCGAACGATTTCTTCGAGCGCGACTACCTGTACATCAACCGCGGCAATGGGACCTTCAACGAAGTGCTCGAGCGCGCGCTGCCGGCGTCGAGCTACTTCTCGATGGGCGTCGATATCGCCGACGTGAACAACGACGGCTGGCCCGACATCTATACGGCCGACATGCTGCCCGAGGACGACTATCGCCTCAAGACGACATCAGGGTTCGAGACGTGGCAGCTGCACGAGGAGAAGGCGCGCGCGGGATTCGACAACCAGCTGATGCAGAACATGCTGCAGATCAACAATGGCAACATGACGTTCAGCGACGTCGGCTACCTCGCGGGCGTGGCGCGCACGGACTGGAGCTGGGCTGCGCTCCTGGCCGACTTCGACCTGGACGGCAACAAAGACATCTTCGTCGCGAACGGACTGGGGAAGGATGTGACG
>DATMZX010000121.1:0-3899 GCA_035573235.1 Gemmatimonadales bacterium | reverse complement strand
CGCGATCGTGAGAATCTTGGTCGCGTCGCGCCGGCCCTGCGATTCACTCGCCTTCGCCACCTGATCGTAGCTCACGTAGGTCCCGAGGCCTTTGTCGGCCGAGACTTTCGTGAGCGCCGCGGTCAGCGTGGTCTTCCCATGATCGACGTGGCCAATCGTGCCGACGTTCACATGCGGCTTGTTGCGCTCGAATTTTGCCTTTGCCATTGCTCTCAGATTCCTCGATAAGTGTTCGCTTCAATAACAATTCGTCGTTCCCAGAGCTCGCGACCGGGATTGAACCGGTGACCTCGTCCTTACCAAGGACGCGCTCTACCGACTGAGCTACGCGAGCGAGCGGGCGACGGGGCTCGAACCCGTGACCCTCAGCTTGGAAGGCTGATGCTCTACCAACTGAGCTACGCCCGCGGCGCCACACAGTGGTGGGGGAAGGATTCGAACCTTCGTAGCGCTAAGCGCGGCAGATTTACAGTCTGCTCCCTTTGGCCACTCGGGCACCCCACCGTGCCCTTCTCCCGCGCCACCAGACAACAGACCCCGCGTTCACCGCGCGCGGGGTTTGTTGGGTCCTCGAACATCTTCCTTGCTTCGGCAGTGAGCTGACGAAGGGACTCGAACCCTTAACCTGCTGATTACAAATCAGCTGCTCTACCATTGAGCTACGTCAGCTGGTCAAGGCCTGAATCCTACAGACTCGTATCTTAGAGGGGCCTCGCGACTATGGCAAGGGACGGACTTCGAACGACTTAGGCCATGTCAGCGGGTCTTCCACTTCGTCCCCGTCGGCGTGTCTTCGATCTCGATTCCCTTCGCCAGCAGCTCGGCACGGATGGCATCGGCAGCCTTGAAATCCTTGGACTTACGGGCCTGCGCCCGGGCCGCGATCCGCTCCTCGACCCAGCTCGCCAGCGACGCCTCGACCTGGCGCCGGGTCGGGAGAATCTCGAAGACCTGCATGACGCGATCGAGCGCCTGCAGCGCTAAGCGGGCTCCGGCGCCGTGCTGATCCAGCTCGCGGTTCGCCACGCGGACAAAATCGAACAGCGTCGCGACGGCCCGGGGCGCATTCAGGTCATCGCTGAGCGCGGACGCGATGTCGGACTCGAGCTGCGCCGCGATTTTTCGGAGCGGCTCGTCTCCGTTTTGGTTTTGCGATTCGCGCTCGAGGCGCTCGCGGAATTCGCCGAGTCGCCGCACTCCTTCGGCCGCGCCCGCGAGCGCTTCGTCGTTGAAATCGACCGGCTGCCGATAATGCGTTTGAAAAAACAGCAGCCGCACCGCCGCCGCATCGATCCCCTGCTCCCGCAGATCGCGCGCGGTGAGAAAATTTCCATGGCGCTTCGACATCTTGGTGCCCTTCACATTCAAGAACTCTCCATGCACCCAGTGCCGCGCAAACTGTTTTCCGGTCGCGCCTTCTGACTGCGCGATTTCATTTTCGTGATGCGGAAAGATCAGATCGATCCCACCCGCGTGGATGTCGAGCGTCTCGACGCCGCAGCACTTCGCGGTTTCCGACAGCGACATCGCGGAGCACTCGAGATGCCAGCCCGGCCGTCCGCGGCCGAACGGCGCGTCCCACGCGGCGCCCACGGACTCGTCCTCCGCATCCGCTTTTTTCCACAGCGCGAAGTCGCTGGGATCGCCCTTGGCGTATTCGTCGCTCGCGACGCGCGCGCCGACTTTGATTTCGCGTTTGTCGAGCTGCGACAGGCGGCCGTAGGTCGGAAACTTCTGAATCGCGAAATAGACCGAGCCGTCCTCTCCCTTATAGGCGACGCCGCGCTCGAGCAGCTTCGACACGAGCGCGATCATCTGCGGCATGTACTCGGTGGCGGCGGTATAGACGTGCGCCGGTTTGATGCGCAGGTAATCACGATCCTCGAAGAACGCCTTGGTGAACGGGGCCGTGTGCTCGGTCAACTTTTTCCCCGCCTGCCGCGCCGCCTTGATCGTCCGGTCATCGACGTCGGTGAGGTTCATGATGTGGAAGACGTCGTAGCCGGCGTGCTCCAGCCAGCGGCGCAGCAGATCCTCGAACAAGAATGTCCGAAAGTTGCCGATGTGCGCGAAGTTCCAGACCGTGGGTCCGCAGGTGTACAGCGTGACGCGCGGCGGGGCGAGCGGCTGCAGCGGCTCGATCCGCCGCGTCAGCGTATTGAAGAGCGAAACCTCTGGAAGCGCCGCCATTAGCGGCGAAACGTACTAACGGCTGTCGTGGGTTTCCAGCACGATCTCCTCCAGCGATTTCACACGCACCCGCGACGCCCGGACTACCAACCGGTGAGCCCGGCACATCGCCAAGGCCGATTCGACCGTTCGCCCGTTCAGCGGCGCCTCGATCCCGGCTTCCGTCAGCGTGAACCCGGGCGGCGGCGCGGCGGGCGGAGCGTCGAGGATGACCTCGAGCACGCGCTCGCCCAGTAATCCCGGGAGTGGGCCCGCGCGCACCACGCGTCCCTCACGCAATACCAGGGCGCGGGCGGCCAGTCGCTCGAGCGCGGCAGGATCACGCGCCGCGATCAGCACGGCAACGCCTTCGGCGGCGAGGCGGGCAATCCGGCCGCGCAAGTCGCGCCGCGCAATCGCGTCGAGGTTGGTGAAGAACTCGTCGAGGACGAGTACGCGCCGCCCGCCCAGAATCGCTTGCGCGAGCGCGAGCCGCTGGAGATCGGCGTGCCCGAGCTCGCACACCCGCAGATTGGCGGCGGCGCCCACGCCCGCCAACTCGAGTGCTTCGCGTACAAGACCGAGGGGTGCCCGTTCGGGATCGCGTGCGGCATGCAGGCGCGCGTAGTAGAGGAGGAGCTCGCGGACCCGCAGGACCTGCGGAAATGAAGGATGATCGGGCGCATACCCGATGAATTTCCGGGCGGTCGTGTCCGTAATCCGCGCGCCCCAGACCCACGCTTCGCCGCGGGTTGGCCGCACGCATCCCGCCGCGATCTGCAGCAACGTGGTTTTCCCCGCGCCGGCCGGGCCGACGACGCCGGCGATTTCACCCGGCAGCAACGCGAGCGAGACGCCGCGCACTCCGCGCACCGCGACATCGTACAGGGTCAGGGCGTAGTCAGTCATCAGGCGAACGCGCGACGGCGAGCAATGAACCCGCTCGCCAGCAAGACACCGAGGCCGGTCCAGGCCAGGGCATGCGCGAGCGCGCCCCAATCCCCCGTCGCGATGTCGCGATAATGCCAGAGCGCGGGACCGAGCTCGATCGCGCTGGCGGCGGCGAGCCGGACGAATCCGGGATGGGCCAGCGCGACCAGACGCTCGGGTGCCACCGCTCCGGCGAGTGCTATAAAGAGGAAGAGACCGGTGGCCGCCCCATTACCCGCCGAGGTCACCAGCGCCAGCGCGCACGCCCCCACGGCACCGGCGGCGACCACTCCCGCGATCGCGTGGGCGGGATTCCAGCCGACGGCCGCGGCGCACATGATCGCGAGCAGGCCCGCCGGCGTGACGAGCGCAACCCAGCGCCCGGTCGCGATGGCCAGGGGTGTGGTGGGATGCGTGAGGGCGGTGGTCAGCGCGCGCCGCTCGTTCTCACTTCCCGCGAGCGCAGCGGCTGCGACGATCGCGGCCAGCGATCCTGCGAGCACGGTGATCGTGAATGCATCGAGACCGCGCGCACCCAGCCACACGAGGGTGACGCCGAGTGCGAGCAGCGTCAGCCCGAGTCGGGTGCGCGTGAATCGCGGCGCGACGAGCGCCGACTCGGCGGCGACGCATTGGAGGAATCGCATGGCGGCAGGATAGAACAGCAACCGGCGGCGCGTGGTACCGATTCGCCGCCGGACAAATCAAATCGTCGCGCGTGCTCCGATGATCGCCTCGACCAACGCGTCCGATTCGAATCGCACGGGATCGGTCGCCGGCAATCCGGTTTCTTCTGCGGC
>DATMZX010000120.1:0-2314 GCA_035573235.1 Gemmatimonadales bacterium | reverse complement strand
ACATCTGGTGCGTCGTTGCGAGACGGCATGCTTCGGCATCCGTTTTGGCCGCTATGATGTTCACGCCGACCATGGCATACGATTGCGCAAGCTGCTTCGACGGCTTAAAGAACCGCCGGTAGACGTGCAGCGCTTCATCCAACGCGTCCGGTGCGAAATGTGAGGCGAACGCGTAGGGCAGTCCGAGCTCGGCTGCCAGCCGAGCGCCGAAGGTGCTGGAGCCTAGGATCCACAGCGGCACTTCGGTACCCGCGCCCGGCACGGCGATGACCCGCTGTCCCGGCTGCGGCACCGCGAGAAGGGCCTGGAGCTCGAGAACGTCTTGCGGAAACTCATCGGCGCCCTCCGGGTCACGGCGGAGGGCGCGCATCGCCAAGGCATCCGTTCCGGGCGCGCGCCCGAGACCGAGATCGATTCGGTCCCCGAAGAGCGTGGCCAGCGTACCGAACTGCTCCGCGATCACGAGCGGCGAGTGATTGGGCAGCATGATACCGCCCGCGCCTACTCGGATCGTTTTCGTTCCACCGGCGACGTACGCGATGACGACGGCCGTTGCGGCGCTTGCGATCCCGCGCATGTTATGATGCTCGGCGACCCAGAAGCGGCGGTAGCCGAGGCCTTCGGCATGGACTGCGAGATCGCGCGCGTTGTTGAGCGCTTCGCGCGCGTTCGTGCCTTCGGTAATACGGGCGAGATCGAGGATGGAGAGAGCGGTCATCGACCTTCCTGCAACACCGGCCGCCCGCAAATGGTGGCGCTGCTTGGGTGACGAAGATCGGCCGCGTTCATAGGAGTCCCGGGAAGCCGGTGGAACAGGTTCTGAACGCTACGGAGGAGAGATTGTATGCAGGCGAGATCTCTGGTTTTCGCACTCTGTGCAGCGGCCGCCGTTCTTTTTGCCGTCGATCGCGTTCGCGCCGCGACGGAGCCGCAAGGAGCCATCGCCGGCGTAGTCACATCGGCCGCTGACGGCAACATGGAAGGTGTTCTCGTCACCGCTCGTCGTGCCGGTTCGACGATGGCGACCACCGTGGTGAGCGACGCGTCGGGGCGCTACAGCTTCCCCGCGTCGCGCTTGTTTGCGGGACATTACGTCCTCTCGATCCACGCTGTCGGATACGATCTCAACGAGCCTGCAGCCGCCGACGTCGGCTCGGGAACCGCAACTGCGGATCTCAAGCTGGTCCCGACGCACGATCTGCCCGCGCAGCTGAGCAACAGCGAGTGGATGATGAGCATCCCCGGCACGCCGGCGCAAAAGGCGCAGCTGCTGAATTGCGTGACCTGTCACACGCTGCAGCGTATCGTAAGTTCGCACCATACCGCCGACGAGTTCGTGCGCGTCATCGGCCGGATGGCGGGCTATTCGAACAACAGCTCGCCGCTCACGCCGCAGAGGCGCCATGGCGAAAACCAGAACCTCGGCAATCGGGAGCGCCTGGCGCAGTATCTCGCGAGCATCAATCAAAGCACCGGCCCGTGGCAATATCAGCTCAAGACGCTGCCGCGGCCGACCGGTGATGGGACGCGCGTGATTTACACGACGTACGACCTCCCTTCGAAAGCGTGGGAGCCGCACGACGTCATGCTCGACCGCAAGGGTATGGTCTGGTTTGACGACTTCGTCGAGCAGAAGCTCGGCACGCTCGATCCGAAGACCGGGGCCGTGAGCCAATATACGGTCCCCACGATCAAGGAGGGCTATCCGAACGGCGCGCTCGACATGGAGATCGGCCGCGACGGTCACATCTGGCTCGCCAACATGTTCCAGGGCGGAGTGCAAGAGTTCGATCCTCAGACCAAAGAGTTCAAGACGCGGGCACTTCCGGCGCAGTGGCAGAGCGACAAATCCCAGCAGACGTTCCTCGTGCCGCCGGGTCCCGACGGTATCATGTACATAAAAGACAACGGAACGCAGCACATCTTCCAGGTGAACCTTGCCACGAACGCGTGGCGGGCGCTCGGCCCGTACAAGGACGCGACGCACACGTACGGGACCTATCAGATCTTCGCCGACTCGAAGGGGAACGTCTACGGAAACGACTTCACCGGCGGCTACGGCAAGAGCATCGTGAAGTTCGACGCGAAGACCGGCGAAGCAACGATCTATCCGGTCTCAGAGGACGTCTCACGTCCGCGCCGCGGCAAGATGGATGCGCAAGACCGGCTCTGGTTCGCGGAATACCAAGGAAACGACATCGGCGTGCTCGACACGACCAGCGGCAAGGTCACGACCTGGCATACGCCGGCGTACACGTTTCCCTATGACGCGGCGCCGGGAAAGAACGGCGAGGTGTGGGCGGCGGGCATCACG
>DATMZX010000119.1:0-6509 GCA_035573235.1 Gemmatimonadales bacterium | reverse complement strand
CGCGATCGTGAGAATCTTGGTCGCGTCGCGCCGGCCCTGCGATTCACTCGCCTTCGCCACCTGATCGTAGCTCACGTAGGTCCCGAGGCCTTTGTCGGCCGAGACTTTCGTGAGCGCCGCGGTCAGCGTGGTCTTCCCATGGTCGACGTGGCCAATCGTGCCGACGTTCACATGCGGCTTATTGCGCTCGAATTTTGCCTTTGCCATTGCTTAGCCTTTCACTTTCGAAACGATTTCTTCCGCCTTCGCCTTGGGAACTTCCTGGTAGTGCGAGAACTCCATGCTGTAAATCGCACGCCCTTGGCTCATCGACCGCAGCGTCGTGGAGTAGCCGAACATTTCCGACAGCGGCACGCTCGCCGCGACGATATGCGCGTCGGCGCGCTGCGTCATGCCGCCGATCTTGCCGCGCCGCGCCGACAGGTCGCCGATCACGTCGCCCATGTAGTCCGACGGTGTCACGACCTCGACGTCCATGATCGGCTCGAGCAGAATCGGATGCGCCTGGCGCGCGGCCTCTTTCACGGCCATCGAGCCGGCGATCTTGAACGCCATTTCGCTCGAGTCGACGTCGTGGAACGAGCCATCCACCAGCTCGACCTTCACGTCCACCATGGGATAGCCGGCGAGCACACCGTTCTCCAACGCCTCTTTCACACCCTGTTCGACCGGGTTGATGTATTCCTTGGGAATCGTGCCACCGACGATGTTGTCCTCGAAGACAAAGCCTGTGCCTGGCTGACCCGGCTCCAGGTGAATGACCACATGCCCGTATTGCCCGCGGCCCCCGCTCTGACGAATGAACTTTCCCTCGATGTACTCGACGCGCTTGCGGACCGTCTCGCGGTAGGCCACCTGCGGCCGGCCGACGTTGGCGTCGACCTTGAACTCGCGCCGCATGCGCTCGACGATGATTTCGAGGTGCAGCTCGCCCATACCACTGATGATCGTCTGCGCCGTCTCGGCATCCGTGTGCACGCGGAACGTCGGATCTTCTTCCGACAGCTTGGCCAGCGCGACACCCAGCTTGTCCTGGTCGGCCTTGGTCTTGGGCTCGATGGCGACCGAGATGACGGGGTTCGGGAAGCGCATCGCCTCGAGAATGATCGGGTGCGCCTCGTCGCACAGCGTATCGCCCGTGCGCGTGTCCTTGAGCCCGATGGCGGCGGCGATGTCGCCGGCGCGCACGTCCTCGATCTCCTCGCGCTTGTTGGCGTGCATCTGCAGCAAGCGACCGATGCGCTCCTTGCGGTCCTTGGTGCTGTTGTAGACATACGAGCCCGCCGCCAGCACCCCGCTGTAGACGCGGAAGAACGTCAGTTTCCCGACGTACGGATCGGTCATGATCTTGAACGCGAGGGCCGCGAACGGCGCGTCATCGGTGGCCGGGCGCTCGGCGTGCGTCGCGTCGTGGTGCGGCAGATGGCCCTTGATCGGCGGGATGTCCGTCGGTGCCGGCAAGTAGTCCACCACAGCATCGAGCAGCGCCTGCACGCCTTTGTTCTTGAACGCGGCGCCGCAGATGACGGGGACGACGTGGCCGGTGATCGTGGCTTTGCGGATGACGGTGCGGATCTCTTCTTCGGTCAGCGTGTGGTCTTCGAGATACTTGTGCAGGATCGCGTCGTCGGACTCGACGCACGCTTCGATCATCTCGTGTCGCATTTTCGCCACGCGTTCCTTCAGCGCTTCGGGCACCGGCCCCTCGACGTACTTCTTGCCCATCGTATCGTCGTCGTAGACGATCTCGATCTCGCGCACCAGGTCGATGAGTCCCGTAAACAGCTCGCCCGAGCCGAGCGGAAGCTGGATCGGTACCGCCTTCGTGCCGAGGCGCTCGCGGACCATCTTGAGGCACATGTCGAAGTCGGCGCCGACGCGGTCCATCTTGTTGACGAAGATGATCCGCGGCACGCCGTAGCGGTCCGCCTGGCGCCACACCGTCTCGGTCTGGGGCTCGACGCCGCCGACCGCATCGAGCACGGTGACGGCGCCGTCGAGCACGCGCAGGGAGCGCTCCACTTCGACGGTGAAGTCCACGTGTCCGGGGGTGTCGATGATGTTGATGCGGTACTGCTGCTCCAGGCGGGTCCAGAAGGCGGTGGTTGCGGCCGACGTAATCGTGATGCCGCGCTCCTGCTCCTGCTCCATCCAGTCCATCGTGGCCGTACCTTCGTGCACCTCACCCAGCTTGTAGGTGCGGCCCGTGTAGTACAGGATGCGCTCGGTCGTAGTCGTTTTCCCGGCATCGATGTGGGCCATGATGCCGATATTCCGAATCTTGTCGAGCGGTGTCGTGCGTGCCATGTGTCCCTTTATTCAGCAAAAACGCGGGGCGACCAGGACGCCCACGAGTGGGCCGGTCTCGCTCCGCTGTCATCGGGAGGCTTTCGGCCCCCTCGATGCAGGATCCCTTGAACCAGGGTCCCGAAGTTGTCTGTCTAGAGGTTTACCACCGGTAATGCGCGAAGGCCCTGTTGGCCTCCGCCATCCGGTGCGTGTCTTCCTTCTTCTTTATCGTCTCGCCTTCGCCCTTCGACGCCAGGATCAGCTCGGCGGCGAGGCGCTCGGCCATCGTCTTTTCTTTGCGCGCGCGGCTGTACTGGATGATCCAGCGCATCCCCAGCGCGGTGCGGCGCTCAGGCCGCACTTCGACCGGCACCTGATACGTCGCGCCACCGACGCGGCGCGATTTCACTTCCAGCGCCGGCTTCACGTTCGAGAGCGCCTGCTTGAACACGTTCACGCCGGGCTGCCCCGTGCGCTGCTCGATCATGTCCATCGCCTGATAGAAAATCTTCTCGGACAACGACTTCTTGCCGCACACCATCAGGTTGTTCAAGAACTTCGAAACCGTCTGGCTGTCGTACCGCGGATCCGCGGGGACGGGCCGCCGGACGGCGGATTTGCGACGACTCACTTCCCGGCCTCCTTGGGACGCTTCGCGCCGTACTTGGAGCGCGACTGCTTCCGTTCGTTCACGCCCGCGGCGTCCAGCGTGCCGCGGATGATGTGGTAGCGCACGCCCGGGAGATCCTTCACGCGGCCGCCACGAATCATCACAATCGAGTGCTCCTGCAGGTTATGCCCTTCACCCGGGATATAGGCCGTCACTTCAAAGCCGTTCGTCAGACGCACACGGGCCACCTTACGAAGGGCCGAGTTCGGCTTCTTCGGCGTGGTCGTGTAGACGCGCGTGCACACCCCACGTTTTTGCGGGTTGCCGCGCAGATGCGGCGCCTTTTCCTTCTTTTCGACGTCACGGCGACCGTGCCGGACGAGCTGATTGATAGTCGGCAAATACCCCTCGCTACGTTGCCCAAAAAGTCCCGAGTAAGCCCGCGAAATCAAGCCTGTAACACGAGTTAGGTCAAGGGTGACGGGCCTACTCCGCTTCCACTTCCTCCGGGAACGGACTCGGTGCGGGTCCCGTCCCTGGCAACGCCGCCTCGACCGGCGGCGTCGGAGGCTGGAAGCCCTCCGGCGGCTCGATCTCGATGTCGTGATACCGGTAGATGCCGGTACCCGCCGGGATCAGGTGCCCGATGATGATGTTCTCCTTCAAGCCGAGCAGATCGTCTTTCGCTCCGCGGATCGCCGCGTCGGTCAGCACCCGTGTCGTCTCCTGGAAGGAGGCCGCGGAGATGAACGACTGCGTCGTGAGGCTCGCTTTCGTGATGCCGAGCAGCAGCGGCTCGCGGGTCGAAGGCTTGCCGCCCTTCTTCACCGCGCGCTCGTTGATGTCGCTGAACACGAGCTTGTCCACGTTCTCGCCTTCCAGGAACTCGGTGTCGCCCGGCTCGACGACTTTCACCTTCTGCAGCATCTGGCGCACGATCACGCCGATGTGCTTGTCGTTGATCTTCACGCCCTGCAGCCGGTACACCTCCTGCACTTCGTTCAACAGGTATTCCTGCACGGCGCGCGGGCCCTTGATCCGCAGAATGTCGTGCGGATTGACGGGGCCTTCGGTCAGGCGGTCACCGGCGCGGACGCGGTCGCCCTCGTGCACGCGCAAGTGCTTGCCCGCGGGCACTTCGTACAGCTGGGCCTCGCCCTCTTCCGGATGGACCCAGATCTCGCGCTTGCCGCGCTTGATCTCGCCGAACCGCACCACGCCGTCGACTTCCGAAATCGTGGCCGGGTCCTTCGGCCGGCGCGCCTCGAACAGCTCGGCGACGCGCGGCAGGCCGCCCGTGATGTCGCGCGTCTTGTACGCCTCACGCGACACTTTGGCGAGGACCTGACCGGCATACACTTCCTGGCCGTCCTCGATCATGAGCTGCGCGCCTTCCGGAATCACGAAGTCGCGGAGCCGCTTCTCTTTGTCGCCCTTTTTCTGCACGACTTCGATGTGCGGGTGCAGCTTCTTCTCGCGGTCTTCGATGATCACGCGCTGGCGCCGGCCGGTGATTTCGTCCAGCTCCTCGCGCACCGTCTCGTCTTCGACGATGTCGACGAACCGCACGATGCCCCCCACGTCCGTCATGATCGGGTTCGTGTACGGATCCCACGTGAACAGCACCCCGTCCTTCGCCACCTGCTGGCCGTCCTCGACCATCAGCGTGGCGCCGAGCGGCACCTGGAACCGCGAGTGCACGGACAGTTTCTGCGCGGCCGTGGCGTGCGCGGCGGTGCTGTGCGCGGCGGCCTTGAGGATCAGCTCGCCCTCGTAGCTCGTGACGACCTTCTGGCCTTCCGGCGTCTCGACGAACGTCAGCCGGTCGCCGTGCTCGATCACGCCTTCGACCTTGGTCTTCCGCACCGTCTGCTCGGCGATACGGGCCGCCGTGCCGCCGATGTGGAAGGTCCGCAGGGTCAGCTGCGTGCCCGGCTCGCCGATCGACTGCGCGGCCAGAATCCCGACCGCTTCGCCGAGGTCCACCATGTCCATCGTGGCGAGGTTGCGGCCGTAGCACATCCGGCACACGCCGCGCTTCGCCTCGCACGTGAGCACCGAGCGGATCTTCACCGTTTCGATGCCCGCATCCTCGATGGCCTGCGACGTCTCCTCGATGACGAGCTTGCCCGCTTCCACCAGCACCTTGGGCCGGCCGTCCTCGTCGAGCTCGTGCGGATCCATGACCTCTTCGAGCGCCACGCAGCCCACGATGCGCTCGCGCAGCGGCTCGATGATGTCCTCGCCCTCCTTCAGCGCCGACATTTCGAGGCCGAGGATCGTGCCGCAGTCCTCTTCCGTGATCGTCACGTCCTGCGCGACGTCGACCAGACGCCGCGTCAGGTAGCCGGCGTCGGCCGTCTTGAGCGCCGTGTCGGCCAGACCCTTCCGCGCGCCGTGCGTCGAGATGAAGTACTCGAGCACCGACAACCCTTCGCGGAAGTTCGACTTGATCGGGCTCTCGATGATTTCGCCGATGCCGCCCGTCAGCTTCTTCTGGGGCTTCGCCATCAGCCCGCGCATGCCGGCGAGCTGCCGGATCTGGTCGCGCGAGCCGCGGCTGCCGGAGTCGAACATCATGAACACCGGATTGAAGCCGCCCTTGGAGCGGCGCATCGTCGAGACCATCGCCTCGGCGATGTCATTGTTCGCGTGCGTCCAGGCGTCGATCACCTTGTTGTAGCGCTCGCCGAAAGTGATCTGGCCGGTCGCGTACGCGCGCTGGAACCGCTCGACGCGCGCTTCCGCGTCGTGCAGCAGCGGCGACTTCTCGGTCGGAATCTCGAGGTCGGCCACGCCGATCGAGACGCCGCCCATCGTCGCGTAGCGGAAGCCGAACTCCTTGAGCTGGTCGAGGAACTGCACCGTCGGCGCCAGCCCGGCACGCCGATAGCTCTCGAACACGAGCTCGGAGAGGTCCTTCTTCCGCATCGTCTTGTTCTGGTAGCCGAGGTCACGCAGCAGGTTCGCCGGGACGATGCTGTTGAAGATCACGCGCCCCGCCGTCGTGCCGATCCAGCGCTTCAACCCCTCGTGCCACATCTGAACCGCGGAGTGATACTCGATCCGCTTCAGCGCCAGCTGCATCTCGAGCTCGGCCATCGAGCCGATCCGCGGCGCCTTCTTCACGCCCTCCTCGAAATTCGCCGGCTCCTTCGTGAGGAAGTGGCACCCCAGCACCATGTCCTGGCTGGGCTCGGCCACGGGCCGGCCGTCGGACGGCTTCAGAATGTTGTTCGACGAAATCATCAGCAGCCGCGCTTCGAGCTGCGCCTCGAACGAGAGCGGCACGTGCACGGCCATCTGGTCCCCGTCGAAGTCGGCGTTGAACGCCGCGCACACGAGCGGGTGAATCCGGATCGCCTTGCCCTCGACGAGCACCGGCTCGAACGCCTGGATGCCCAGGCGGTGCAGCGTGGGCGCGCGGTTCAGCAGCACCGGATGGTCCTCGATGATCTCCTCGAGGATCTCGTACACTTCCGGCGACTCCTTCTCCACGATCTTCTTCGCCCGCTTCACCGTCTCGGCGATGCCCTTCTCCACCAGCTTGTTGATGATGAAGGGCTTGAACAGCTCGACTGCCATCGCCTTCGGCAGGCCGCACTGGTGC
>DATMZX010000118.1:0-10762 GCA_035573235.1 Gemmatimonadales bacterium | reverse complement strand
ACGCCGCCTGGCTGCCGCCGAGCTCGAAACTCGGCTTGCCGGTGACCAGATACGAAAGCAGCTCCGCCTGCGAGTAGTCGCCGCGATCGCCCCCCTCCGCCTCCAGCCGGAGCCGCGGGACGAGCAGGGTCCCGCCGATGTGCGCGACGACCGTGAACTCGGTCTCTTGTGCTCCTCCGGGACCCGGCAGCGGATGCACGACGTGCTTCGCGTCGATGTTGAGCTCGGCGTCCAGGTCGGGCGTTCCGAAGTAGCGCACGGTGCCCTGGTTCACCACGAATTCCCGCGTCACCGGCCCAAGGATCAGCCGGTACGTCCCGCGCGGCGCTTCGAGCGTGCCGCTCAGCGCGTAATTGCGGCCGATTTTGTTGACCAAGACCGAGCCCTGCAGCTGGATGTTCGCTTCGTTCGAGCGCAGCCACACATCCTCGCCCATCGTGAGCTGCAGGTCGCGCACGCGCAGGCTGTCGAAAAAGAGGCTCTGGAACTCCGGACCGAGCCGCTGCTGCCGGATCAGCGTCGTGTCGATGAGGTCCTGCACCCAGGGCTCGTCGAGGTTCACGACCCGCTTGTTGACCAGGTCGGCGAAATGCAGCACGCCCGCCGTCACGGTCCCGCGCCCCGAGAGCGTCGCGCCGAAGACGGGTCCGGTCAGGTTCACCTGTCCGCTCGCCGTGAGCGTCAGGTACCCGCGCAGGTCGAGCGCCTTGAACTCGGACGTCGTAATGGTCAAGGCGAGGATCGGCTTGGTGAGGCGCTCGAGGCGCAGATGACCATTCAGCTCCGCGTGCCCGCGGTCGCTGGTGAGCGTGATGCGATCGACCTGGATCGTATCCCCCGAGAGCGAGATCCCGCCATTGATGTTCGAATAGCGAACGTTGAGCGCGGGGATCGATGCGGCCGCATTGGCGATCTGCAGCCCACCGCGCAGGCGCGGCGTCTCCCACGTGCCGCCGATGCCGAGATCGGCGCTGAACACGCCCTGCACCTGCTGCACCGTGGTCGTGACCGCCGCGAGGACGCCGAGATCCACGCTGTCCGCGCGCGCCTGCACCGAGAGCGTGTCCGGCAGCTGGCGCTGCGCGACCGGCACCAGCGCGAGATCGAGCGGGAGGTGCGCGGTGACGTTCAGGATCTGCTGGCCGGAGCGCCACAGATGCACTTCTCCATTGAGCCGGCGGCCGCGGTAGTCGATGATGCCGTCCATGAACGGCGCGCGGAATGAGCCGAACGCGGCGTTGGAGAACGCGAACGACCCCGTGTACGCCGGATTGGCGCGCGTGCCGCTCGCCGCGACGGCCGCGGTGACCGCGCCGGCGACGCCGAGCGTGTCCTTCTGCAGGAGCGCGTAGATCCCCGTCAACGGGAAGCTGTCGAGCGTCGCGTGCGCGTTGATGAGCCCGCGTTGCGGCAGATCGCCGGCGATGCTCACCCTCCCCGATCCCGCCGAGTTCTTGAAGCTCGTCGAGTCGACATGGAGCACCGCGTCGCTGAACTCGAGCGCGGTGGGATGCTCGAGAAACCAGACGCCGCTGGGCATCAGCACCGCGAGCGAGTCGACCGCCACGTGCTGGACACCGCTATCGCCATCGGGCCGGCTGTAGCGTCCACCGGCGAGGAAGGCGCCGAGGTCGCCGACGCGCGAGCGAGCGAACCAGGCGAGCGAGTCGCGTGATCCGGTGACGCGCGCGGACGCCGAGCCGAAACCGAGCTGTGCGTATGAGATCGAGTCGAAATCGGCCTGGACGTCGAACGTCGGCTTCTCGGTCCCGCGCGGCTCGTAGCGCGCCTGGGTGCGGCCGCGGGTCACGCGCAGGCCACGCCACCGCAGATCCGCCAGACGCGCGTCGCCCCCGATGGCGAAGCCGTCCATCGCGCCCTCGAGCGTGAGCCGCACGTGCGCGGAGCCTCTGAGGGCATCCTCACGCGTCGCCGCTTCCGTCGCCTTGGGTCCGGCGATCCAGGTCGCGAGGGAATCGAGCACGCTCAAGCTGTCGGCGTCGAAGTCGAGCGTCAGCGTACCGCGGTCCGGGCGCTTCCAGCCGAGCGACCCTTCCGCGCGCGTGAGCAGTCCCGGCTGCGTGACGCGAAGCGAGTCGACCTCGAGCCGTCCCTCGTCGAAGTGCAGCGCCGCTTTGCCGCTGTCGATGATCGTGCCGACGAACAGCGACGGCGCGAGCGTGACGGTGACCGCGCCGGCCGGCGGCGTCGTACTGTCGGCGGCGAGGGACCCGCTCGCGGTAAACGTCAGGCGCGACGGCGGCCCGCGCTTCACCATCCAGCGCTGCAGGTTGAGATCGAACGCCTGCAGCGTGAAGTCACGCGCCCCGAACCCCGGATGCACGTTCGCCGCGCCGAGCAGCAGCGTGCCGTCGCCCCGAACCACACCGCCCCCGCCTTGCATCTGGAGATCCGCGTGCGTGTCGACGGCGTTCAGCGGACCCGTGAGGCGGATGTCGCCCGTCAGCGTGCCTCGCAACGGGAAGTCCTTCATCCGACCCGTGATGCCCTGGAGCGCGAGCGAATCGGCATGCACGTCGGTATTCACGACGAGCACGTCGCCCCGGAAGTCGAGGCCTACCACCCCGCGCACGACGCTGACCGGCCGGTCGGCGTCATGATGGCGCAGCGTGCCGCTGAACATCGCGTTCTTGAGCGTGCCGGTGAGCGTCCCCGTTGCGTCCAGCTCCCCCTGCAAATCGACCGCGGGAACGAGCTGCCGCACCGTTCCCAGATCGATGCGGGCCGCGTCGATCGCGAACGGCTGGAATCCCAGGTCCTCGCCGACGCTGACTTCGCCCTTGCCCTGGATCTGCGACTCTGGCCAGCCCGGCACGAGCGAATCGCGGAACGACCAGGCCGTCTGGATTTTCAGCGCGCTCATCGGCCCATCGACGATCGTCTGTCCCGTGAGCCGGCCGTAGAACGGCAGCGAGTCGATGTAGACGCGCGCGAGATCGAGCGAGAGATCGCGGGCGACGAGGTCCCCGTCGCGCAGCGCGACGAGGCCGGAATCGACGGCGCTGAACGCGTTGACGCGCCCCGTGAGCCGGCCCTGACCGTAGCGCAGGTCGAGAGGGCGCAGCTGAATCTCGAGCAGGCGCCCGCCGTGCGAGAGGACGCGCACGCCGCCCCTCAGGACCGCGTCGTCGGGGAAGCGGGGATCGAGGAAGCGGAGGTCGGCGAGCGTGGCGGAGTCGGCGCGCATCGCGAGATCCCACAGGACCGTGTCGCGTGGCCACTGCACGGTGCCGCGCGCGCTGAACTGGGTCGCCGGGAAGCGGACCCGCTGGAGGTCCACGTCCATCGTCCGGCCGTCGATCGTCACGCGCCCGAGCGCGTCTTCGATCGTCAGCTTCGGATCACTGCTGACCGTCGCGAGTCGAAGGATGTCGATGCGAACACCCTTTTCGCGCGGCGACTGGATGCGCAGCGCCGCGAGCCGGGCGTTGAGATGCTCGAACCGCCGCAACCGATAGAGACCGTCCTCCGACGACGGCTCGATTTCCTCTGTTTCGCTCGCCTCCCCGTGCTTCTGGAGCCGCAGGACCATCGACCCGTCCACGATCTGCACGTTGCGCAGCAGGATGAGCGAGCGGGGGCCGCTGGGGCCGAGCGGCGTGACCGTGACCGTGTCCTTCTCGCCGAGCCGAAGCAGCTCGTCGAAGTTCGTCTTGCCGTTCTTGTGTTGCACGATGCTGATGTAGGGCCGGTCGAGCCGCACTTCCATGAACACGATACGGCCCGCGGCGAAGTCGATCGGATTGTACCCGACTTCGGCGCGCGGCAGGAACGCGACCAGCGTCGAATCGGGATCGATCAACCGGACATCGGTGAGCACGACACCGGTGAGCAGCGAGCCGCGCACCTCGCCCACCTCGATGGTGCCGGCGATGGCGTTGGCAACGGCGCCGCTCGCGATCCGGGCCATCATGGTCCGTCCCGCGTGCGTCCCCACGAGCGCGTTCAGCGCGCCGAGGAAACAGGCGAGCAGGCCCACCAGCGACCAGAGCGCGACCCCGAGCGAGCGGCGCATCTAGAAGGCGTGCCCCACGGAGAGCTGAACCACGACCTTTTGCCAGAAGCTCTTCTGCGCGCGAATCGGCGGGTACTCGTCCCGAATCACGACCACCGGATCCGGCGAGCCCAGCGGTGGCTGATAGAGCAGCGGGCCGCGCTCCAGGGGATAGCCGTTGTAGGCAGCGTCGATCCGGACAGGGCCGAGCGGCGTCGTATACCGCATCCCCACCCCGGGCGTAAACCGCAGACCGGTGACGCTGAAGAGCTCCTCGCCGCGCTCCCACACCTGTCCCGCGTCCACAAACAGTCCGAGGCGCATGCGCTGCGAGAAAATGGGCGACGCCGTGCGCAGCTCGGCGTTGAACACCAGCGCGGTATTGCCGCCCGTCGGCGCGGTCTGCACGCCGTTGAACACCTTTTCACCAGCCTTGATCGTGGCCGCCTGGTTGATGTTCGTCGTGTCGCTCACCACGTAGACGCGCGGCCCGAGCTCGTTCCTGCCGTAGCCGCGCACCGAGGTGGGACCGCCGCCGTAGAACCGCTGATCGGGCGGCACATACCCGACATTCTGGCCCGCCAAGTCGATGTTCTTCGGCAGGATCGTGCCGCCGCGAATTCGCCAGGCGAACACGGTGCGCCGGCTGATCGGATGGTACTTCGAGATCTCGGCCTCGCCGCGATTGAACTCGTACGGCGGCTGCGAGCCGAACAGCTTCGAGGCGTGCAGCAGGCTCACCGTCATGAGGCTGCCTTCGCTGGGATCGAGCAGCGAGTTCACCTGGTTGCGCGTGACGATGACGCTCACCGCGCCGAATTGGCGGCGCTGCCTGAGAAAGTTCCGGCTCGTTTCATCGCACAACCGGAACACGCTGCAGAACACGCCTTCGGTCGCGTGCGTGCTGCCCACCGAGTAGGAGTAGCCGAACGTCACCGGCAGGCGGCCTCGCGGATTCAGCGTGATGTCGAGGTTGCCGCCGACCGCTTCCCGCGTGTAGATGCCGAATTCGGAGCGCTTCTCCGCGGCGAGCCCGAGCGTCAACAAATGCGTCTTGGACAGAAACGCGGGCTGACGCACGGTGACGCCGAACGTGTAGTCGAGCGTGTCCAGGGTCCACGTCCCGGCGAACGGATTGCAGAACTGGTTGAGTCCCGTGGTGCGCTTCGGGGTTCCGGCGCCGAGCTTCGAGAGCTTTCCCGAAAGATCGAAGGTACGGGCACCGCCGAAGAAATCGTGCGCGGTCCAGCCCGCCTGGACGCGGAAGCAGTCGTACGTGCCGTATCCCGCGCCGGTCCGTACCTGGTGGCGCTGTCCCTCACGGACCTGGATTTCCACGCGCACGGTGGAATCGGCGGCGGCCTGCGCCGGCGGGATCGAGTCCACCAGCGTGACGTTGACGGAGTTGAACACCCCGATACCGTACAGGTCGCGCTGCGTCTGGTAGAGCGCATCCCGCTTGAACAGCTTCCCTGCCCTCACCGACATGATGCGCCGCACGGTCCCGGTATCGACGTCGCGCAGTCCCTTGATCGCCACCTCACCCACGCGCATGCGCGCGCCCGGCTGCGCGTCGAGCTCCACCGCGGCCTTCAGCTCGCCCGCCTCGGAATCGAAGTTCCGGAGCACCTCCGCGTACGGGTAGCCGCCGTTGCGCAACCGGTTCACGATCGTGTCGGCAGAGGCCTGCATCAGGAACCGATTGAACGGATCACCGACCTGGAGCGGCAGCTCCTTCTTGAGCCTCGCGACGTTCAGGATTCCCTCGAGGCCCGTGACGTCGAGGCGGGTCACGCGCACGGGGTCGCCCTCGTGAATGCGGAAGGTGATGTAGGCGTCGCGCCGCGTGCGCTGCACGCTGGTATCCACGACCGCGTTCATGTAGCCGCTTTGGCGATAGAACAGAATGAGCCGGACGACGTCGCGGCGGAATTCGACTTCGCTGAAGTAGCGCTTTTCTCCGAGGCCGATCCAGCGCACGAGCGCGGCGGTGGCCCACCAGTTCGAATTCGTCGTCGCGATGACGCTGGCGAGGGTTACATCATCGATCGCCTGATTGCCCTCGAATCGGAGCGCGCGAACCACGCGATCCCGTTCCTGAGCCGACAGGACGCTTGTCGCCGTCGCCATGAGCGCGGCGATGCAGAAGACGTGTGTGATGCGCAATTGACGTAGTTTGGCAAACTTAGCTATGTTGCGACACTTGCTCCGTACTGTCAACCTTTTCGACACCGCGAAATACGCGCTGTTCCTCTGTTTACTCGCGGCCTGCTCCGGCCGGAGCGGCGGCGAGCAGACGCGAAGCCTCGTCTACTACGAGACCTACGATCCCCGCTCGCTCGACCCCGCGCTGTCGACCGACGTGCCGACGGGCGAGATGGTCACGCTCGTCTTCGATGGCCTCACCCAGTTCGATCCCGACGGCAGGCTGCTCCCCGCGCTCTCGGATCGCTGGATCGCCGATGCGCGGGGCCAGCGCTACGTCTTTCATCTCCGTCCCGGCGTGACGTTCCACGACGGCCGGCCGCTGGTTGCGGCCGACGTCAAGCGCGCGTTTCTGCGGGTGTTGAATCCACAAACAAAAAGCGGCCGGGTCTGGCCGCTGCTGCCGATCGCGGGCGCGGGGGATTTTGCCGACGGTCGCGCGCGCGACGTGCGCGGCATCGAGCTGTTCGGCGACACCGCGGTCGCCTTTACGCTCACCGAGCCGCTGGCGGTCTTCCCGAAATTTCTGGCGATGCCCATCGCGGCGATCGTGCCGTCAGCGCCGGCGGCGGATTTCGCGCAGCACCCCGTCGGCACGGGGCCGTGGCGCTTCGTCGAGTGGCAGCACGACGACTACCTGCGGTTCGCGGCGAATTCGACGTACTGGGCCGGCGCGCCGAAGAGCGAATCGCTCACGGTGCGGATCATTCCCGAAGCGCTCACGCGCGCCGCCGAATTTCAATCGGAGCGGCTCTCGGTGGTCGAGATCCCCTTCGGAGAAACGGCGAAATGGGAGCGCGAGCATCCGACCTGGTTGAAACGCAAAGCGGCGCTGCGGGCGATCTACGTCCCCCTGAACAACCGGCGCGGCCCGCTCCGCGATCCGCGCGTGCGGCAGGCGATCAATCACGCCGTCAACGTGCCTGAAATCCTCCGCACCGTCTGGAATGGTCGAGGCGCCCTCGCCGCAGGATCGATCCCGCCGACGTTGGGCGGCAGCGATCCGTTGCGGCGGCCGTACGCCTACGACACCGCAGCGGCTCGTGGGCTGTTGCGCGCCGCCGGATATCCGGATGGGTTTGCCGTGCAGCTGTGGCGCTCGGGGACGAACATCGAGATGGGGCGCGTCGCCCAGGCGATTCAGGCGCAGCTCGCGGCGGTCGGAATCCGCGTGGAGATCGTCTCACGCGATGCCGCGAGCATGCGCGAAGCAGTCCGCAAAGGCGACACCGACATGGCGATCACCGACTGGTGGGCCGATTATCCGGACGCCGACAACTTCCTCTATCCCCTGTTTCACAGCGCCAGCTTCGGTCCCGGCGGCAATTATGCCTTCTACAGCGACCGCGTCACCGATTCCCTGATCATTCTGGCCCGGCGCACCCCGGATCAGAGTGCCCGCGAGGCGCTCTACCGGCGTATCGACAATCGCATCTTCGAGACCGCGCCCTGGCTCTATTTGTGGTTCGCCGTCGATCTCTGGGCGGCGCAGCCGTCGGTCGAGGGATGGGACGTCCCCGTGATCTTCAACGGCCAGCGCTGGACCGACGCTCGTGTTGCCGCTGCTCGGTAGGCGGTTGCTGGCGACCATTCCTACGCTGTTCGGTGTCCTGGTCGTCGCTTTCCTCTTATTGAATGTCGTCCCGGGCGATCCCGTCGCCGAAATGGTGGGGGAGCGCGCCGATGCCGCGACCATCGCCCGGCTGCGCGCCGAGCTGCATCTCGACGAGCCGATTCCCGCGCAGTTCGGCCATTATGTCTGGGGCGTGGTCCGCGGCGACCTGGGCCGGTCCTACATCACGCAGCGCCCCGTGCTCGGCGATCTGGCCGAGCGGTTTCCCAAGACGCTGCAGCTGGCGGGCGCCGCCATGCTACTCGCCGCCACCTGCGGCATTACGCTCGGCGTCCTGGCCGCCATTCGGCCGGGGGGCGCGGTCGACCGGTTCAGCATGCTCATCGCCTACGTCGGGATCTCGTTTCCGGTCTACTGGGTGGGATTGCTGCTGATCCTGTTGTTCGCGGTCGCGCTGCGCTGGCTGCCCCCCTCAGGCTATGGCGGGCTCGCGTTCCTGGTGTTGCCGGCGCTGACGCTCGGCACGCGCTCGATCGCCTTCCTCGCGCGCATGACGCGCGGCGCGATGCTCGAGATCCTGCCGTCCGATTTCGTGCGCACCGCGCGCGCCAAGGGACTCTCCGAGAAACGGGTGATCGGGCGGCACGCGCTGCGCAACGCGCTGTTACCGATCATCACGGTGCTGGGTCTCGACGTCGGCAACTATTTGACGGGCAGCATCCTGACCGAGACGATATTCTCCTGGCCCGGCGTCGGGCGCTATGTGCTCCTGGCGATCGAGCGACGCGACCTGCCCGCCGTGCAGGGCAGCATTCTGTTCATGTCCGTGATCTTCGTGCTGGTGAACCTTCTCACCGACGTGCTCTATGCGAAAGCTGATCCTCGCGTCGCTTACGATTAGCGCGGGCGTTTCCGCCGCGCTGCAGGCGCAATCCCGCGACCAACGCATCGCGCGCCTGCTCGATGCGCCGCCGTTCAATCGCGTGACCTGGAACATCTACGCGCAGGATGACCATGGGCGCGTGATCTTCAATCGCAACGGCGACCGGCTGTCGGTGCCCGCGAGCAACACCAAGCTCGTCGTGGCGTCGGCAGCGACCGTGCTGCTGCCGGCCGACTATCGTCCGCGGACCAGGCTGTACGCAAACGGCGCGATCACGAACGGGTTGCTGCAAGGGGATCTCGTGGTGTATGGCGGCGGGGATCCGTCGTGGTCGGAGCGCTGCTATTCGATCGACACGCTCGCGGCCGGCGCGTGTGACTCGACCTGGACCGTCGTCGATGCAATCGCGGAGTCGCTGCGCGCGCGCGGCGTCCGGCGCGTGACCGGCAAGATCGTCGGTGACGGCTCGTACTTCGAGCCGACGCTGGTGCACTGGAGCTGGGAGTCGTTCGATCTCAACTGGTGGTACGCGGCCCCGGTCTCGGGGCTCGGCTTCCACGACAACAGCGTCGATTTCCAGATCGCGCCGGGAGCCGCGGTCGATCAGCCGCCGCAGATCACGTGGAATCCCGCGCTGCCGTTTTTTACGTTCGAGAACCGCGCCCGCACCGTGCCGGCCGATTCCGGCACGACGATCGGCGACAATTTTTTCCGCAAGCCTGGAACGATGGACATCTGGGCCGAGGGCACGGTCGCGATTACGCGCTCGCCCTGGGTCGAAAGCTTCGCGCTGCCGGATCCCAACTACTACGCGGCGCGCGCACTGCAGGCGGCGCTCCAGCGGAAAGGCATCTCGATCGAAGGCGGCGCCGCGAGCACGACCGATTCCATGGTCTACCGGACGCTGCGCTGCTGCGGCAGCCCGATCGTCGAGTACAGCGGGCGCCCGCTGCCCAACATCATCTTCCCGATTCTCAACACGAGTCAGAACTGGTTCGCCGAGATGCTGCTGAAGACGCTGGCGCGCCAGGTGGGCGACACGGGGAGCTGGGCGAAGGGGTTGGATGTCGAGTCGCGCTTCCTGATCGACTCGGTGAAGATCGATTCGACGGCGTTCGCGTTGACCGATGGCTCAGGACTATCGGCGGGAAATCTCGTGACGCCGCGGGCGTTCGTGCAGCTGCTGTCCTACATGTACCGCCATCCGAAACGCGCGCCGTTCCTGGCGGGCCTGCCTCGTGCCCAGCAGAGCGGATCGCTGCTCCGACGCTTCGCCGGCACGCCGCTCCAGGGGCGCGTGCTGGCCAAGACCGGCTCGATTGCGCGAGTGAATACGCTGTCTGGGTACATCGAGAAGGCGAACGGGCAGGTGATCACGTTTTCGATCCAGGCCAACGCGCACGACGTTTCCAACCGACTGATGCTCGCCCAGATCGATTCGGTGGTGGTACAGCTGGCTCGTTAATCGTCCTTCTGCCCGAACAGCGCCATGTTGGACGAGTGTCCAGGCATGACCTTGGCGCTCGGGTTCAGGAAGTGGGCGATCTGATTCACCGCAATACACGCTTCCGCGAAGCCCGTCGCGATCAGCTTCAGTTTGCCCGGATAGGTCGTGATGTCGCCGGCCGCGTAGATCCCGGGGAGATTCGTCTCCATCGTCTGCGACACCTTGATGTCGCCCTTCTCGATCTCGAGCCCCCACTCCGCGATGGCGCCCAGCGATGAGACGAAGCCGAGCTGCGGAATCACGCAGTCCATCGGCACCGTCTCTTCTTCTTTAGTCTTGTTGTTATGGATCGTCACGCGCTCGATCCGGCCCGAGCCTTCGATCGCTTTGAGCTCCCAGAATGTGCGCAGGTCCATCTTGCCGGCCGCGGCCATCGCCTGGACCTGATCCACCGTCGCCTGGTGGGCGCGGAAGCCGTCGCGGCGGTGGATCATCAGGATCGACTTCGCGACGCCCTGCAGGTTCACCGCCCAGTCGAACGCCGAGTCGCCACCGCCCACGATCAGGATGCGCTTGCCGGCAAACGTCTTCGGATCGAGCACGCGATCGTGCAGGCCCTTGTCGTTCCACTGGTCGACG
>DATMZX010000117.1:0-3535 GCA_035573235.1 Gemmatimonadales bacterium | reverse complement strand
ATCGAGGAACGCATTGGCCGCCACGTAGTTCCCCTGCCCAGGCGACGCGAGCACCGCCGCCACCGACGAGAACATCACGAAGAAATCGAGTGGCGCGTCGAGCGTCGCGGTGTGCAGATTCCAGGCGCCGTCGGCCTTCGGCCCGACGACCGTCTGGAACCGCTCCCGGTTCAATTGCAGCAGGATCCCGTCATCGAGCACTGCGGCGAGGTGCATGATCCCGCGCAGCGGCGGCATCGCTGCATCGATGTCGCCGATCACGCGGGCGACGTCGACTTCGCTCCCGACGTCGGCCGCGGCAACCACGATGGACGCGCCGCGCGCCTGCATCGCGGCCAGCGCCTCCTTCGCGGCCGCCGACGTCGCGCCGCTCCTGCCCATGAGCACGAGGTTCCGCGCACCGCGCTCGACCATCCATTCCGCGAGCACCAGGCCCAGGCCACCGAGACCGCCCGTAAGCAGGTACGTGCCGTCCTCGCGGAACGTCACCGGCTGCTGCGATGACGGAGCAACAAGGAACTCCGGCTCGTTCAGCGTGACCACGACCTTGCCGATATGTTTCGCCTGCGCCATGAAGCGGAAGGCATCAGGCGCCTCCGAAAGCGGAAAGCTGTGCCGCGGAAGGGGGACGAAGCGGCCGTCGAGGAAGTAGTCGAGCACCTCCGTCAGCATCGCGCCGCAGAACGCCGTGCGCGACACGAACATGTGGGCCAGGTTCACGGAGGAGAAGGACAGGTTCTTGTGGAACTCGCGAAGGCCCAGCGGGTTGTTCTGCAGGATATCGGCCATGCCGATCTCGAGGAACCGTCCACCGGCACGCAACGTCGCTAGGCTCCGTGGAATGAACTCCCCGGCCAGGGAGTTGAGGACCACATCGACGCCTTCCCCGCCGGTGATCCGCATCACCTCGTCGGCGAACTCCAACGAACGCGAGTCCATCACATGCTGGACGCCCTGCTGCTTGAGGAATGCCCGCTTCTCCGGCGTGCCGGCCGTGGCGAAGATCTCGGCACCGACGTGCTGCGCGATCTGCAGCGCCGCCTGGCCGACGCCGCCGGCCGCGGCATGAATCAAGACACGCTCGCCCTTGCTCAACCTGCCAAGATGATGCAGGGCGTAGTAGGCGGTCATGAATGTGAGCGGGATCGTGACCGCCTCTTCGAAGGTGATGTGCGCGGGCTTGGCCGCGACCAGCGTCGCGCCGGTCGTCACATACGAGCTAAGACACGACGGCGCCAGGGCAACGACATCTTCGCCAACCCGCAGGTGCTCGACGCCCGGGCCGGTTCTGACCACGGTTCCCGCGCACTCCCACCCGAGGTCGAGTGACTGCTCAAACACCGGCGGAATGACCCCCATCGCGACGAGGACGTCGCGGAAGTTGAGCCCCGCCGCGCGCACCTGGATCTCGACTTCCCCGTGGCCGGGCTGCTGGCGTGTGGTACTGCGCAGCGTCAGATTATCCAGGATGCCCGCTGTCGCGATCTCGAGACGGAACGGCTCCTCGGCCGCCACCAGCCGGCGCTTCTCGTCCACGACCTCGGCCGACCGGCGAACGACACGCGGCACCCAACGCTCGCTGCCGCGCAGTGCTACTTGATCTTCCCGATCGCCGGCGAGCACCTCATTGAGCAATGCCTGAATCTCTTCGCCCTCGCCCGACGCGCCGAGATCCACACGCGTGCAGCGCAGCTCGGGATGCTCGGTGCCGATGACGCCGGCCAGACCCCAGAGCGAAGCGTGTGCAATCGACAGCGGCTCGAGCGAATCACCCACCGGCTGCGTACCGACGGTGACGACCCACAACCGCGGAGCCGGCGCGCGACTCACGTCGGCGAGCGCGTGAACCAGATGCAGTGCCGAGTCACATCCACGTCGGCGCGCTCCCTGCACGATGGCCAGAGTGGCGCCTTCCGGCGACCAGCGTTCCGCTGCCCAGAGGTGGATGATGCCATCGCAAGAGGCTCCGTCCTCGGCGGCGATCTGCACAAGCAGCTGGCGATAATCCTCCGGCCGCGCCGGGTTGATCCGGTACTGTGCCGCCGTCACTTTCTCGTACGAGTCGCCGGCGAGAACGACCACACACGCGTCACCTGCGGCCTCGAGACGCCGGCACAGCGCCGGTCCGACTTCGTCATCGGACAGCAGCAGCCATCGCCTCGCGCCGCGCGCGGTGGTCGCGCCGGGCTGCGCGTCAACCGCCGGCTGGCGTGCCTCGCGCTGCCACTGGTTCTCGTAGATCCATTCGCCCAGCTGCTTCTCTGGAATGGCCGCTGCATCGTGTCCGACCCGCTGCAGCGTGAAGCCGAGCGCCTCCAGGACCACGTGCCCCTCGGCATCGATCACGCGGACATCACCTTCGATGGTGCCCGACTGCCCGTCTGCTCCCGAGCGCAGGACCGCGTGGCTCCAGAGATCGGCGCCAGGACGCGCGTGCATGCGCAGCGTGTCCAGGCCAACCGGAAGGAAGAGAGTGCCATCCGACTGACCGACATCTCCTCGCGGCAGCGCGGCGGCGAGTGCCTGGAAGGCCGCGTCCAGGAACGCCGGATGAATCTGATAGGCGCCGGCTTCGTTCTCGACCGCCGTCGACAGGCGCAGCTGACCGATCGCCTCACCATCGCGCCGCCAGAGCTGCGCCAGGCCCTGGAAGCTCACGCCGTACTCCAGACCACGCTCGTGGGTCTCGCGGTAGAACTCCGGCGCCGAGACGATCGCCGGACAGCGCGCGCGAATCTCCTCGACCGTGTCGCCGTCGGGTGCGGTGATGCTCCCGTTCGTGGCAATCGCGATCGTGCCGGTCACGTGCAGCGTGGACGCCGACGGATCCTGCGCCTCGCCCGGCTGCACCGTGAAGAACTTCACCGACGCCTCGCCGGGCGTCACGAGCGAAAGGGCGAGTTGAATCGTCTTCGGCTGATCGTCGGCGAGGAAGAGCGCCTTCTGGAACTGCAGATGCCGCACCGTGTGACGGCCGGCGCCAAAGACCTCTGTCGCCGCGGCCAGCGCCATTTCAGAGAAGCCCGCGGCCGGCATCACCGTAGCCCCCTGCACGCGGTGATCGCTCAAGTACGGAAATGCGCGGACGCTCAGATCGGTCTCCCAGAAATGTGTGCCCTGATCCGCCGCCGACCTGAAGTACCTGGTGAGCAGCGGGTGCCCGCCCTTGCGTGCAGGCGGTGCCACGGGCGCCTGACCGCTGTCTTCGACCCAGAATCGTTCGCGCTGCCAGGCGTAGGTCGGCAGCGGCACCACGTGTCCGCCCGTCGGATACAGGCGCGCCCAGTCGCTCGGGAAGCCAGCGGCATACAACGCACCAAACGCCTCCAGCATTACGCTGCGATCGTCTTCGTCGCGTCGCATCGATGACAGGACGATGCCGGGGTGCTGGCTCTGGCGCAGACACTCTGACATCGACGTTGCCAACGTCGGGTGCGCGCTCAGCTCGAGCAGAACGTCACAGCCATCGGCGATGAGCGCATCGATCGCCTGCGCGAAGACCACCGGGTGACGCAGGTTGCTGGCCCAATAGGCA
>DATMZX010000116.1:0-11391 GCA_035573235.1 Gemmatimonadales bacterium | reverse complement strand
CGTCGACCCACCGGCTGATTGCGACCAAGCTGCGGGACGCGATCAATGCCGCGTACGGGACCGCGATTCCGCCGATCCCCTGAGAAAGGCGGCGGCGATAGAGGCAGCGGCGAGGGGCGGCGAAGGGCGGCAAAAGGCGGCAACGGGGTATCTTTTCCCGTTGCCGCCTTTCATTGGTCGTCTCCGTTACCTCACGGTCAGCGTGCTGCTGCTCGCTCCTGCAGCCGCGCGCGCCCAGGCCGTGCCCCGCACCGACACCCCGCGCGCGGGAACGCTGCGCGTCACGTTCGAGCCCGTGATCACTGCCTGGGAACGCGAGTTCACCACCACGGGCGAGCAGCGCATCGGCGCGTCGCTGCCCACGACGGTGCTGGTGCGCAAAGAGCAGCGCATCACGCCACTCGGCCTCGACTTCGGCATCACGAATCGCATTTCGATCGGCGCGCGGGTCTCTGCCGTGCGCCAGTTCACGCGCGAGAGCTATCCATTCGATTCGACGGGATCGGTGCCTGCCGACACCGCCGGCAAACGCCAGCTCGATTCCCTGCTCGCCGACCCGACCTACGCGTTCGCGCCGATTCAAAGCACCCCGCGCAACCTGCATTTCTTTCCGGGAGATTTCGAGCTCGAGGCCAAGTACCGGATGCTCGAGTCGCACAACTTTGCATTGAGCGGCGCCGTCGTGGTGCGGCTGCCGACCGGCCACCAGGATTCACCGAACTATCTGTTCGATATCTCCACGGGCGATCATCAGACCGATATCGAGCTCCGCGTCGCGGAAGAGCTGACGCTATTCAACCGGGTGTGGCTGAACGGCGCCGTGCGGCTGGGACGACAGCGGCCGGGGGAGCGTGAGCGGCGCATCGGCCCGCAAGATTCCCTCCTCATTCCCGTCGCCGCGCTCGCGCGGCTCAACTGGGACCCCGGCGACTACGCGGCATTCGATGCCGCGCCGATGTACCGGTTCACTCGGAACTTCGCGGTCGGCTTCACGCTGGGCTACTACACCCAGCAGCGCGATCGCTACACGTTCCGCTCCGCGCAGGATTCGATCGACGTCGCCACCAACATGGGCGCGCCGCTCTCGGCTGCGGTGCTGGACGCGGGAACGGCATTCCGCTGGACCCGGCTGGGCGTGGCGATGACGTACGCCACCCCTGACGTGGAAGGCAGCCTATCGTTCGAGCAGACGGTTAGCGGCGCGGGCGGGCTGGTGCCGGTGGCGTCGGTGTTTCGGATCGTGATGCGGACGACTCGCTGGCCGTTTTGAGGAGCTCCACGGCATGGCGCCGCGCGGTCGCCATGTCGGCATCCCCCAGCATCCGCGCGATTTCCTTGATCCTCGACTCACCCTCGACAACCTCTACATCACTGGTGGCGATGCCACCCTTCTTTGCCTTCTTCACCACGAGCTGCTGATCGGCATGTACGGCGATCTGCGGCAAATGGGTGATCACGAGCGCCTGCCGCCCCGCGCGCGACACGTCGACGAGCGCCGCGCCGACTCGCGAGCCCACTTCACCGCCGATGCCCTGATCGACTTCGTCGAACACGAGCGTGGGCACCACGTCGTGCGTCGCCAGGACGACTTTGAGCGCCAGCATCAGCCGGGACAGCTCGCCGCCGGACGCTACGCGGGCGAGCGGCCGACTCTCGAGCCCTTCGTTCAGCTTGATTTGAAAGACGATGTCCTCGGCACCGCGTGCGTCGGGCGTCGTACGTCGTACGTGAACGACCTCAAATCGGCCACCGGCCATACCAAGCGACGGCAGCAACTTGTTGACCGCACGTGCCAGTTTCTTGGCACCCCCGGTTCGCTTCTCGGTGAGCGCCCCGGTCGCGCGCGTAAATTCCTCGGCGGCCTGCGCGCGGTCGCCCGCGATGTTGCGCAGGTCGAGGTCGGCGGTGTCGAGCAGCTCCAGCTCGCGCGCCGCACTGTCGCGCGCGGCCAAGACGTCCGGAATCGTGGGGCCGTGTTTCTGCTGCAATCGAAACAGCAGATCGCGACGCTGCTCGACCGCGGTGAGCCGGTCCGGATCGGCCTCGATCGAGGCGGCGTACTCCCGCGCGGCCTGCGCGAGCTCCGCGGCGTTCGTCGTGGCGGCGTCGAGCAGCTCCTGCCACTGCGCGATCGATGGATCGAGCTTGGTCAGCCCCGCGAGGATCTTGTGCGCCTTGGTGAGACCGGCCGCGTCGAGCACCGATTCCAGCTCGCTCGCGAGCCGGCCCAGCTCTTCGGCGTGTGAGAGACGCTTGGACTCGATCTCGAGCGCGTCGTCCTCGCCGACCTTGGGCTTGGCGCGCTCGATCTCCTGCAGCACATGGCGTAGATAGTCCGCCTTCTTGCGGACGTCGGCCTGACGCTCCGTCAGCTCCGCCTCGCGCTGCTCGAGCTGTTTCAGTCGCGCATGCGCGTCGCGCACGGCGACCCGCTCGACGTCGGCATCCGCGTACGCGTCCAGGATGTCGCGCTGGGCATCGGGTCGCAGCAGCGACTGCGTTTCGTGCTGGCCGTGGAGATCGACCAGCAGGCCGCCGAGCTCGCTGAGCACGCTGATGGTCACCGGCGACCCGTTGATCCAGGCCCGCGACTTGCCTTCGCGGAGCACCTCGCGCTTGAGCACCAGGCGCCCCTCCTCCAGCTCTACGCCGAGCTCCGCGAATGGGGCGAGCAGGTGTCGATGCACGGCGGACGCAAACTCGAACGCGCCTTCGACAATCGTCTTCTCGGCGCCCGCCCGCACGATGTCGGCCGACGCGCGCTCGCCGAGCAGCAAGGCGAGGGCATCGACGACCATCGATTTGCCGGCACCGGTTTCGCCGCTGAGGACGTTGAGGCCTGGTTGGAACGGGAGAGTGACGTCGGCAATGACCGCGAGATCGCGGACGCGAAGCTCTGTCAGCACTACTTCCGTGTCCGATCGCTGAGGTCGCCCCAGTGCAGCTTCTTCCGGAGTCGTTTAAAGAAGCTCTCGGGCCCGAGTCGAATCAGGAGAATCGGCCGGTCGGCGCGGCGCACCTCGAGCTTCTCGCCGGCATGGATCGGCTGCCCCACCTGTCCGTCGAACGAGACCAGCACCTCGTCGCTCCAGGGGGGAATCGGCTGGATCGTCACGACGGCTGTGGCCGCGAGCACGAGCGGGCGCACCGCCAGTGTGTGCGGGCAGATCGCGGTGACGACAATCGCGTCGACGGTCGGGACGACGATCGGCCCGCCGGCGGACATCGAGTACGCCGTCGATCCGGTGGGCGTGCTGACGATGATGCCGTCGGCCGAATACTGCGCGACTTCGTCGCCATCGACCGAGACCTTGAGCCGCACGACGCGAGCCACGCCGCCTTTGTGCACCACGATGTCGTTGAGCACCAGGGGCTCGGTGCGGACGCCGCCCTTGGAGCCGCGACCGACGATCGTGGACTGCAGCGCGAGCCGCGGCTCGGTCGTGTAGGCGCGCCGCACGACGGCGTCGAGCGCCCAGTCGAGCGAGTCGGGCCCGGCGGTCGTGAGGAAGCCGACGCGGCCCAGGTTCAAGCCGAGGATCGGCGTGTTGGCGCCGTTCAACAGGCGGGCGCCGCGTAGCAGCGTCCCATCTCCGCCGAGCGTGATCAGGCAGTCCAGCTCGCCCGGCGCGTCGCTCAGCGTGGGAGGCGCGCCGCCATTCCCCGTCGGCCAGAGCGACTGGATGCGATCTTCGCTGAACAGCGTGATGCCGGCGCTCGACGCCTTCAGCTGCAGCGTCGCGAGAAACGCGCCGAGATCCGGATAATTGGGGTTCCCGACGACCCCGACGTTCATCGGGGGGTGAGCGACTCTTCCGCCGCGAGGGCGCGGATCCGGGCGGCGATGCCCTCGCCGGTCAGCCCGACGTCGGCGAGCTGCTGCGCGCGGGGCGCGTGCTCGTACGTGCGATCGGGCACGCCGAGCGCGACGACGCGCACGTCGGGGGCGGCCGTCTGCACCAGCGCCGCCAGCGCCGCGCCGAAGCCGTTGACCACCGTCCCGTCTTCGACGGTGACGAGCAGCCGATGATCGCGCGCGAGCGCCTCGAGCATTTCGCGGTCCATCGGCTTCAGGAACCGCGCGTTCACGACCGTCACGTCCAGTCCATCAGCCGCGAGCGCATCGGCCGCGTCGAGCGCCGGCTGCACCATCACGCCGACGGCGAGAATCGCGCAGTCCTTGCCCTTGCGGAGCAGCTCCCAGGTGCCATACGGAATTGGCGGGACTTCAGCCGCCGGCGGCGCCTCTCCCGGCGCCTTGTCGCGCGGATAGCGGATCGAGAACGGGCCATCCTTGTGCGCCAACCCCGCGCGCAACAACCCGATCAGCTCGGCGGCGTCCTTGGGCGCGGTCACCGTCATGTGCGGCACCGCGAGCATGTAGGCGATGTCGTACAACCCCATGTGCGTCTGGCCGTCTTCGCCCACCATCCCGGCGCGGTCCATGCAGAAGATCACCGGCAGTTTCTGAATCGCGACGTCGTGGATGATCGAGTCGTAGGCGCGCTGCAGGAACGTCGAGTAGATCGCGACGACGGGCCGGATTCCCTGCGTGGCGAGCCCGGCGGCGAACGTCGTCGCGTGCCCTTCGGCGATGCCGACGTCGAAAAAGCGCTCGGGCCACTTCTTCTGGAAGATGTTGGTGCCGGTCCCCGAGGGCATGGCCGCGGTGATCGTGACGAAGTTCGAGTCTTCGGCGGCGAGCTGCGTCAGCGCGTCGCCGAAGACCTTGGTCCACTGCGGCGGCCCCGGATTGACGGGCCTGAGCTTGCCGGTGACGGGATCGTAGGGCGCGCGCGCGTGATACTTCTCGAGATCGGGCTCGGGGAGCGGGAAGCCTTTCCCCTTCTCCGTAATGACGTGCACGATGCGGGGCCCCTCGAGCGTCTTGACGATTTCGAACGTATGCAGCATCTGCTCGATGTTGTGCCCGTCGATCGGCCCGAAATAGCGGAAGCCCAGCTCCTCGAACAGCATCCCCGGCGACCACAGGTTCTTGATGCTCTCTTCGACGTTCTTGGCGAAGTCGACGAGCCGCCGCCCGCCCCAGACGTGCGAGGTCCGCTCGATCAGGTGCTTCACCTTCTCGCGGATCCGCACCGTGATGGGCGCGGCGACGATCGATCCCAGATATTTCTTGAGCGCGCCGACGTTGGGCGCGATCGACATGCCATTGTCGTTGAGGACCACGATGATGTTGCGACCCGAGTCGCCGGCGTTGTTCAGCGCTTCGTACGGCAGGCCGCACGTCATCGCGCCGTCTCCCACCACCGCGACGACTTCAAATCCCTCGCCCTTCAGATCGCGCGCGGCCGCCATGCCGTAGGCCGCGGACAACGCGGTGCCGGCGTGCCCGGCACCAAAGTGATCGTGCTCGCTCTCCGATCGACGCAGGAATCCGGACAGACCGCCGGCCTGGCGCAGCGTGTGCAGGCGATCGTTGCGGCCGGTCAGAATCTTCCACGGGTAGCCCTGGTGGCCGACGTCCCACACGATCTTGTCGGTCGGCGAATCGAACGCGGCGCACAGCGCGACGGTCAGCTCCACGACGCCGAGTCCGGCGCCGATGTGCCCGCCGGTCTGCGACACGACGTCGATCAGCCGCTGGCGGACCTCGTCCGCGAGCTGCTGCAGCTGCTCCGGCTCGAGCGCCTGGACGTCTTTGGGACTTTTGATCGAATCGAGAATCAATTCGGCCTCGTCACGATGTAGTGAGCCAGCTCTACCAGTATCGGAGAAACTAACCCGGCATCCCGTAGATGGTCTACGGCCTTGGCGGCGAGCCGCTCCGCCTCGGCGCGCGCGGCCCCCACCCCCAGCAGGGTGACGAACGTCGCCTTGGCGTGCGCGGCGTCCTTCCCGGCCGTCTTCCCCAGCTGGTCGGACGTCGCCGTGGCGTCGAGAACGTCGTCGGCGATCTGAAACGCGAGCCCGATCGCGTCGCCGTAGGCTCGCAGCCCTTCGATCTGGGGTCCTCCGCCCACGCTGTCGGCCGACAAGCCGCCGATCACACACGACGCCGAAATCAACGCGCCGGTTTTGCGGCGATGCACTTCCGTGAGCGCGTCGATCGGCAGGGCCTTCGCTTCCGCCTCGAGATCGAGTGCCTGGCCGCCGATCATCCCGCCCGCGCCCGCCGCGCGAAACAGCTCGAGCCGAATTGCGCGGCTGGTGTCGTCCGGCAGACGCAGCGTGGCGAGCCCGTGCTCGAGCACCCGCGCCGCGAGCGCGACCATTTCGTAACCGGCGCGCGTGGCGCGCGGCACGTCGAACGCGCGGTGCGCCGTGGGCCGGCCGCGGCGCAGGTCGTCGTCGTCCATGCAGGGAAGATCGTCGTGCACCAGCGAATAGGCGTGAACGACTTCGATCGCGGCCGCCAGCTCCGCGACGCCCGCGGTGGAGGGACCGCGCAGCGCTTCGTGCGCCGCGAACACGAGCGTGGGGCGGAGGCGCTTGCCTTCGCCCAGCAGGCTGTAGCGCACGACTTCGTCGTCACTGGTGGCCGCCGTCAGCACCGCGTCCACGCGGGTGCGGGCATCGGCGAGATAGCTAGCTAGGGCTTTCAATCTCGAGGACTTTTTTGACCTTGAGCTCCGCCTGGGCCAGCTGCTCACGCGCGACCCGCAGCCGCTCGACCCCTTCCTCGAACAGCTTGAGCGCCTCGTCCAGATCGAGATCCTCTGATTCGAGCTTCCGGACGATCGCTTCGAGCCGCTCGAGCTGTTTACTGAATTCGGCCATGCACTTCTCCGTCGGTTACCCGCAACCGAATCTCCTTGCCGCTCGGCAGCTGCGCGACGCGCTTGAGAATCGTCCCGTTGTCATCCCGGACGACCGCGTAGCCGCGCCCCAGGACTTTCAGCGGACTCAGCGCATCGAGGCGCGCGCTGTGCGCCGTGAGCAGAGCACCGGACTTCTCGAGCCGATGCTCCATGCACCGCGTCAAGCGATCTCCCGTGCGGTCCAGGCGTTCTACCACGTGCCGCGACGCGGTTTTCAACGCCTTGGCCAGGCGTTGTCCGATGACGCCGCACTGCAGCATCACGTCTTTGCGATCCGGCGTCGCCGCCTCGGCCGCGGCCGACGGCGTCGGCGCCCGCAAGTCGGCGACGAGATCGCACAGCGTGACGTCGGTCTCGTGCCGATCGCCGAGATCACCGGCATCGGCATGGCCGCGACGGCCCGCGCCACGCGCTCCGTGTTGAAGGCCCACAAGTCTTCGACCGACCCCCCACCCCGCGCCACGATGAGCACATCGACCGGCAGCCGCCGGATGCGATTCAGCGCCGAGCAGACCGACGCCTCCGCTTTGACACCCTGCACCTGCGCCGGCACGACGATCAGCTCGGCCACCGGCCAGCGCCGCGCGACGACCGCCTGGATGTCGCGCAATACCGCGCCATCGGGGCTCGTGACGACGGCGATGCGATTGGGAAAGAGCGGCAGCCGGCGTTTGCGCGCGGGATCGAGCAGCCCGTCTTTGGTGAGCGCGGCTTTGGCTTTCTCGAACGCGAGCTTCCAGAGGCCGCCCTGCTCGGTCGAGAGCAGCTCCATGACGGTGAGCTGGAACTCGCCCTTCTCCTCGTACATCGAGGGGCGCGCGAACACGAAGACCTGCGATCCGTCGGTCGGCGCCGGCAGCCGGAAATTCTGTTTCGCGAACATGACGCAGCGAATCTGCGAGCTCTTGTCGCGCAGCGAGAAGTACCAGTGACCACTGCGCCACGCTTTGAACCCGGTGATCTCGCCGCGGACCCAGAGGGGCGGCAGTCCGGCCTCGACGACACTCTTGGCCCGCTTGGTTACCTCACTGACGGTCCATGCGCCCTCGGCGGAGGCTGCGGCGAACAGATCTAGGGGTTGGACCACTGTTTGGCGGCCTGAACGGTGTTGTAGAGGAGCATCGTGATCGTCATCGGGCCCACCCCGCCGGGAACCGGTGTGATCGCTGAAGCAACCTGCTTCGCTTCCTCGAACTTCACGTCGCCCACCAGGCGATAGCCCTGCTTTTTCGACGGATCGTCCACGCGGTTGACGCCGACATCGATCACGACGGCGCCGTGCTTCACCATGCTTCCCGTCACGAATTCGGGCTTCCCGATCGCCACGATCAGAATATCGGCTTGCCGAGTGATCTCGTCGATGTTGCGCGTGCGCGAGTGACAGACGGTCACGGTCGCGTTGCCGCCGGGGCCGTCCTGCAGCAGCAGCGCCGCCATCGGCCGCCCGACGATGTTGGAGCGTCCCACAATCACGGCGTGTGCGCCCTTGGTCTCCACGCCGCTGCGGATCAGCAGCTGCTGCACGCCGTACGGCGTCGCCGGCCGGAATCCCGTGGCGTCGCCGCCGGCCACTTTGCCGACGTTTTCGGGATGGAAGCCGTCCACGTCTTTACGCGGGTCGATGGCGTGCAGCACGCGATTCGTGTCGATCTGCTTCGGCAGCGGCAGCTGCACGAGGATGCCGTGGATCGCCGCGTCGTTGTTGAGACGGTCGAGCTCCTGCAGCAGCTCGGCTTCGCTCGTTTCTTTCGGGCGCTTGATCGTGACGCTGTGCATGCCCGCTTCCTCGCAGGCCTTGCCCTTCATCCGCACGTAGACCTCGGAGGCTGGGTTGTCCCCGACTAGCACAACCGCCAGTCCCGGCTTGATGCCCTTCTTCTTTAAGGCGGCGATCTCGGTGCCCAGCTCCTTCCGCATTGCCGCACCGATCGCCGTGCCGTCGATCAGCTTAGCGGGCAACGCCCACCGCCCGGGTCTCCCGGATCACGACCACCTTGATCTGCCCGGGGTACTGGAGCTCGCGCTCGATTTTGCGGGCGATTTCGTCGGTCAGCCGCGCCGCGCCGTTGTCGTCCACGGCATCGGGCGTCACCACCACGCGCACTTCGCGGCCCGCCTGGATCGCGAACACCTTGTCCACGCCCTTGAACTGCGACGCAAGCTTTTCGAGATCGGTCAGCCGTTTGACATAGGTCTCGAACGCTTCCCGGCGCGCGCCGGGACGCGACCCGGAAATCGCGTCGGCCGCCTGCACGATCACACTCACCGAGGTCTCGTGCGGCACGTCATCGTGGTGCGCCGCGATGCAGTTGATCACCACCGGGTGCTCGCCGTATTTCGTCGCCATTTCGACGCCGAGCTGCACGTGCGTGCCGTCGTGCTCGTGCGTCAGCACCTTGCCGACGTCGTGCAGCAGGGCGCCGCGCTTGGTGAGGTTAACGTCGAGCTTGAGCTCGCTCGCCATCATCGCGGCGAGATGAGCGACTTCCTTCGAGTGCTCGAGGATGTTCTGCCCGTAGGAGGTCCGGTACTTCATCCGCCCGACGAGCTTCACCAGCTCGGCGTGCATCCCGCGAATCCCGGTGTCGTAGACGGCCTGCTCGCCGGCCTCGACGATCCCGCGCTCGACGTCCTCTTTCGCTTTCTTGACGATTTCTTCGATCCGTCCGGGATGGATCCGGCCGTCGGCGATCAGGCGTTCGAGCGCGAGCCGCCCGATCTCGCGCCGCACCGGCTCGAAGCAGGAGACGACGACGGTGTCGGGCGTGTCGTCGATGATGACGTCCACGCCGGTCGCGGCCTCGAACGCGCGGATGTTGCGGCCTTCGCGACCGATGATGCGGCCTTTCATCTCATCGGACGGGAGCACGACGGCCGACACGCTCGACTCCGCGGTCTGCTCGGCGGCGATCCGCTGGATCGCGAGCGCGACGATCTTCTTCGCTTCGCGGTCGGCGTTCTTCTTGGCCTGTTCGGTGATGCTGCGGACCAACGCCGCGGCTTCGTCGCGCGCTTCGTTTTCGAGCCGGCCGATCATCTCGAGCTTCGCCTCGTGGGCGGTCAGCCCCGCGACCTGCTCCAGCCGGGCGCCGATTTCCTGCTCGCGCTTGTTCAGCGACTTGGTGCGCTCCTGCAGCTCCCGCTCGAGCTTGTGGAGATCCTGATCGCGCCGGTCGACGCTGGCGAGCTTCTGATCGAGGCTTTTGTGGAGTTGCTCGCGCACGGCCATCAGCTCTTCCTTGGCCGCCAGCACGAGCGTTTGGCTTTGGGCGACAGCGCGCTTCTCGACGCGCCGGCCCCACACGTAGAAGGCCAGTGCCGCGACGAGGACGCCGCTGAGCACGGCCACAACGATATTGGCCAGCTCTGCCATGGGATCTATACTCCGACAGCCGTCCGGCTCAGCTGGCGCTAAGAGCCTTGCGCTTGGCCGGCGGCAGCATTTTCGCGAGATCATCGGCGACGGCCGCGAGGCGCGCCGCCACTTCCCGCTCCGTTTGCTTCGCCTGGAACAGCTCGTTCGTGATGTCGAGCGCCGCTAAAATCGCGGCTTTATGCGTTTCCACCAGAGGCCCCTGGCTCAGCACTTTCTTCAGGGCCTGGTCAACGTAGGCAGCAACTTCGCGCGTGTACTCCGGAGAGAGATCCGACCGGACGGTGAACTCCTCGCCGCCGATCATCACTCGGACCGCGTGCTTCTTCGCGGTCATTTGTGCGTCCCTCCATTTTCGCGCGCCTGCTCCTCGAGAAACGTCAGGCGCTGCATCAGGTCCTGCACCCGCGTCCGCGCCCCTTCCACCCGCTGCCGCAATGCCTTGTTCTCCGACTCCAGCTCGGTATTGCGGGCGGGCGCGGCCGCCGGACCGCGCGACTTCAGATCGGCTTCGGCCTTGTGCGCGCGCGAGCGCCACCCCGCGAGCTCCTCCGCCACATCGCGGAGGATCGACTCGAGCTGATCGAGCGCATCGCGGACATCAGGCCTGTCGCCGACGTACGTCAAGTTCACCCTCCAACGCTTTCAGCATCCGGCTGAGCAGCGTATCGATCTCCCGCTCCGTGAGGGTCCGGTCTGGAGCCCGGAGCGTGCAGCGCCACGTCGTGCCACGCGTTCCAGGCGGCAAACCAGCCCCACGGTATTCATCCAGCACATCGAGGCGCTCCAGCAAGGCACCACCGTCCCGCCGCAGCACGGCCTCGATCTGAGCGGCGGTGACACCGCCGGGAACGACCAAAGACAAATCGCGCACTACAGGCGGCTGCGTCGGCAACGGCTGATAGCGCGGCAGCACGCGCGGCGCGACTTCGATGCGAACCTCGAGCCCGTAGAGCGGCGCCGCCCATTTCGGCGCATCCGCCTCGAGGGGCGTCGCCGTCCCTGCGGCAGAAGCCCAGCCCGAGCCATTGGCGGCCGGTTGCACGTCGCTTGATGGGGCGGCGACCCCTACGGCTAACTCAAAGTGTGACTTTAGGTCCCATAAGTCCATATCAGGTAGTTTCGCAGCGTCCGTACTATCGCCCCAATGACCTGGATGCCGGGCGCCGGTGAGGACGATGGCGAGGTGGAGCTCCTCGTGGGGCCTGGGGCCTGGGGCTTGGGGGCTCGGGGTAA
>DATMZX010000115.1:0-7565 GCA_035573235.1 Gemmatimonadales bacterium | reverse complement strand
TCGGAGACCAGCAGGATCCGCGTGTCGCACTCGAGCCTCCGCGGCTGCCGCGCGAGCAAGTCTTCGCTGGTGATCAACGTCGTGGCGCTCGACGCTTCCAGGATGTGCTCGATCTGACGGGGCCGCAGCGACTCGTTGATGAGAACCGCGATTCCGCCCGCCGCCCACACGCCAAAGCAGGCCGCGATCGCCTCGGCGCCCCCCTCGAGGAAGATCCCGACCCGGTCATGAGGCGCGAGCCCCCGCTGCGTCAGGGCGGCCGCGATCGCGCCCCCGTGACTCCGCAACGCGTCATAGTCGGTGCTGGAGCGCCCCCCGTTTTCGATGACGGCGGGCGAGGCCGGCTGCTCAGCAGCGGCCTTCCAAAGCAGGGACGCAATGTTGGTAATCACGTGCTGCCGGCTCAATGAGCATCAGTCGTACCACTCCAAGCCCGACTGGGACTCAACTCCCCGGTGCCCCGACTGTTGCGCGGCTGCATCAGTTGATGCTCTCGAGGCTTGATCTGAGGCATACGGAGGCGGCGCCATCCTTGCATACACGCCGTCGCATGACTTTGGCGAACGAACTGCACCTCGATCCGGCCGCGGAAACGGAACGGATTGCCGCGGCGCTGCGCCAGCAACTCGGCGAGACGCTGAATCGGCGCGGATTGGTCGTCGGGATGAGCGGCGGGATCGATAGCTCCGTCTGTGCCGCCCTCGCGGTTCGAGCGGTCGGACCCGATCACGTCTTTGGGCTTCTGATGCCGGAGCACGACTCAGCAGGAGAGAGTCTCGGTCTGGGCGGCCGCCTGGCGGAGCAGCTCGAGATTCCGTACGCCGTCGAAGACATCACGCAAGTCCTGGCCGCGCTCCGCTGCTATCAACGTCGGAACGACGCGATCCGGCGGCTCGTCCCCGGATTCCAGGACCAGTGGCGCTGGAAAGTCGTCCTGCCCGGGAGCCGGCTCGACTCCGATCTCCTAAACGTCTCCTACCTCGTGGTCGAGACTCCCGACGAAGTCCTGAAGGTGCGTCTGCCCGCGGCGGAATACCGCGAGATCGTGGCGGCGACAAACTTCAAGCAACGCGTCCGCGCGATGCTCGAGTACTACCACGCCGACCGGCTCCATTACGCCGTCGTGGGAACGCCCAATCGCCTGGAGTACGACCAGGGGTTCTTCGTCAAAGGCGGCGATGGACTGGCTGATGTGAAGCCCATCGCCCACCTGTACAAGACGCAAGTGTACGAGCTCGCGGAGTACCTAGGCGTCCCGGCCGAGATCCGCAGCCGCGTGCCGACGACCGACACCTATTCGCTGCCGCAGACGCAGGAAGAGTTTTACTTCGCGCTGCCGGCGGCGACGCTGGACCTCGTCCTGTATGCGCACAACCTCGGCCGCGATCTCGATCTGGTCTCGGCAGAGCTGGGCTGCACGCCCGACCAGGCCGGCCGAGCGTGGCGCGACATCGAGCAGAAGCGCGCAGCCACCAGGTATCTGCACATGCCGCCGCTTCTGGTCGACGCCGTCCCGGAGATCGCCGCACACGCCGAAGGAGAGCCGGCCTGATGTGCGGTTTGGCCGGTGTGGCGCGTCGCGTGCCACACGGGACGGACGTTCCGCTGGAGATGCTCGGGCGCATGTCGGCGGCGCTGCGGCACCGCGGCCCGGACGGGTCCGGACACTACAGCGACGCGCAGGTAGGCCTCGCGCACGTACGGCTCAGCATCATCGACGTCGCCGGTGGCGCGCAGCCGCTCGGCAACGAAGACGACTCGGTGCAGATCGTCTACAACGGCGAGGTCTACAACTACCTCGAGCTGGCCGCCGAGCTGAGCGCCGCCGGCCATCGCTTCCGCACGCGGTGCGATACCGAAGTGCTCGTCCACGCCTACGAGCAGTGGGGCATCGGGATGCTGAGCCGCCTGAATGGACAGTTCGCCTTCGCGATCTACGACCGCCGCTCGAGAACGGTGTTTCTCGCGCGCGATCGGTTCGGGGTCCGGCCGCTGTTTGTCAGTGTCTCGAACGGCACCCTCTTCTTCGCCTCGGAAGTGAAGGCGCTCTTCGCGAGCGGCGAAGTCGATGCCGCGCTCGATCCGATCGGACTCGATCAGGTCTTTACGTTCTGGGCGGCGCGCCCGCCCCGGACGGTGTTCCAGAACGTCCAATCGCTCGAACCGGGCACGTACGCGATCTGGCGTGACGGCGAGCTGCGGCACGGCCGATTCTACGATCTCGACTACCCGGAAGCGCGCGACGAAGCGCCGAGCGACCTCGACACGCTCGACACGCTGCTCGGCAGCAGCGTCGCCCTGCGACTCCGCTCGGATGTACCGGTCGGTGGGTACCTGAGCGGCGGGCTCGATTCGTCGATCACCTGCGCGCTGGCCGCGCGGCAGTCGCCGTTTGCGCTGCGGACCTTCTCGGTGACCTTCGACGACCCGCAGCTCGACGAAAGCGCCTTTCAGCGGGTGGTCGCCGATCAGCTCCACAGCAAGCATCACATCCGCGCGATCGGCTCGGCGGACATCGCCGCTGTGTTCCCCGATGTCGTCCGGCACGCCGAGACGCCGCTGGTGCGCACCGCGCCCGCGCCGATGTATCTGCTCGCGCGCCTCGCGCGCGAGCACGACATCAAGGTCGTGCTCACCGGCGAGGGATCGGACGAGCTGTTCCTCGGCTACGATCTGTTCAAGGAAACGGCGCTGCGGCTGTTTTGCCTCCGGCAGCCGCAATCACGCATCCGCCCGCGGTTGTTCGACCGGCTGTATCCGTATCTCGACGCGCAGGCCCGCCGCGGCGATTTCTGGCGTCGCGCCTTTCTCGACGCCGGGCCGCCGGACGATCCGCTGTTCTCGCATCTGCCCCGCTTCCAGCTCACGTCCCGGATCAAGGAGTTCTATTCGGCCGACATGAAGGCGACGCTGGCGGGCACCGATGCGATGGATGAGCTGCGGGCGAGCCTGCCGCCGGCCTTTGCCGCGTGGTCGCCGCTCAATCGCGCCGCCTATCTCGAGATGGTCACGCTGCTGTCGCCGTATCTGCTGAGCTCCCAGGGCGACCGGATGTCGCTCGCCCATGGCGTCGAAGCACGGTATCCGTTCCTCGACCCCCGCGTGTACGAGTATGCGGCGCGGCTGCCGACCACGAGCAAACTGCGGGGCGGCGGCCTGCGCGAGAAAGCGATCCTGCGGCGCTGGACCGAGGCGCGCAACATCGTGCCGCCCGCCGTGCAGCAGCGTCCCAAGCAACCGTATCGGGCGCCCGACATTCCGGCGTTCTTCGCGCCGGCGTCACCGGACTACGTCGCGGATGTGCTCGAGGGCAGCAACATCGCGCGCACGGGCCTGTTCGAGCCCGCGGCGGTCCAGGGATTGGTGCGGCGCTGCCGCAGCGGCGCGGCGACAGGATTTCGCGAGAGCCAGGCGCTGGTCGCGATTCTCTCGACCGAGCTCTGGCATCGGCAATTCATCAGTGAAGCGCGACTCGAACCCAGCACGGTGGAGGCAGGCGGAGCATGAACGACACGGAGATCCTCGCGCGCACGCGCGCGTATGTGCAGGAGACGTTCCTCTACATGCGTCCCGACTTCACACTGGGGGATCAGGACCGCCTGCTGGCGCGGGGCGTGATCGATTCGATGGGCGTGATGGAGCTGCTCGCGTTCCTGCGCACCGAGTTCGGCGTGGTCGTCGCGGACGAAGACATCACCGAGAGCAATCTCGGGACGCTCGCCGATATCGCGCGCTACGTCGCGGCACACTCGAACGGGAATGGCAAGAAGCCAAGTAGCTAAGAGACTAAGGCGTCCCGCCGCGTCGGTTCCCATACCGGCGCCGCGCGACCGGTGAACAACCGCAGCCACGCCTGCAGCACCGCCACATTCCCCGCCACCGCATACGCCGGCAACGTGAAGATGCGAGCGCCTTGCCGCGCCCAACCCAGTCCCGCGAGTCCGAGCACGAGCGCCGCGGCGGCGAGCGCCAGCCGCGCCCACTGAAACGTCCACGCCAACGGCACCAGCGCCGCGAGTCCGACGACCGCCGCCCACGGCACCAGCCAGCGACACACCTTGTGGCTGGCGAGCATCCACGCAAACAGGCCGTAGCGGAATGGGTTCAGGAGCCGGCGCTTGTAGGTGAGCGTCGCCAGGCCGCGGGTAATCGTGCGAACCTTGCGGCGGTACTCGTGGTGCAGCGAGCGGCCGCGCGGGACATAACAGATCGCCTGCGGAACGGAGACGGCACGAAATCCATGCTCACGGGCGGTCAGCGCCGCCGCAAAATCGCGGCTCAACGCATCCGGCACCGGGAGCCGATGCAGATCCGCCCGGATGGCGTACAAACAGCCCGACGCGCCGACGATCCCATCGACCGCCGTCTCGAGCGCGCGGATTCCCATCTCGTAGCCCACGTACGCGCCCTCGCCGCCGTTCGACGCATCCGCCAGGTTCGTGACGCTGATGTCGCGAGCCGAGGCAACGCCGACCGTGCTGTCGTCGAACGCGGCGACGAGCGGACGGATGGCGGCGGTATCGACACGGACCGACGCATCGGTGTTGATGATGATGTCGCCAGTGAGGAGCGGTCGCGCGGCATTCTCCGCCGCCGTCTTCCCTTGCCGCTGTGGCAAACGCAGGAGCGCGACGCCACGGTCGGCAAATCGGGCGACGATGTCGTCGGTGCCGTCGCTCGACGCGTCCGAGACCACCAGGATTTGGCGGCGGTCGGCCGGATAGTCTACGCCCAGGATGCGCTCGAGCGTCGCCGCAATCACGGCGGCCTCGTTGTAGACCGGCAATACGATGCTGATCCGCGGGAGTGCGTTCTCGCCCGGCTCGCGGCGCCGCGCGTTTCCCCTGCCCCGCAAGCTCAGCAGTTTCAGGACCGCCGGGTAACCCAGGTAGGTGTAGACGCCCAGCGCGACCGCGAGCACCAGCAGAAGCTCGGCGACGCGCATCAGGCGACCGCCGGTGTCGCGACAACGCGGCGCCGCGCCACGAGCTGATAGATGTTGGTGTATCGCTCGAGCCAGGGCCCCACGCTGTAGTCGCGCTCCAGGCGCATGCGCGCCGCGCGAGCGCGGCGCGCCGCTGCCGCGGTGTGCGTGTACACGTCGCGAATGCCGTCGGCGAGCGCGCGCGAATCCTCGGAGGGGACGAGCGCGGCTTCGTCGCGCGAAACCACATCCGGCACGCCACCCACCGCGGTCGTCACGATCGGCACCCCCGCTGCCATCGCCTCGAACAACACGACCGGGGTCCCCTCCGTGCGCGAGCTCAGCACGAAGACATCGAACGCCGTGTACAGGCGCTCCGCGGCGGGAACGGCGTCATGCCAGCGGATCTGGTCGGCGACGGAAAGTTGAGCCGCGCGCGCGTGGAGCAAGTGCCGATCCGGGCCGCCGCCGATCATGGAGACGGTGAGCGGAACGGCCTTGAGGTGAGGCAGCGAGTCGATCAGCACGTCGGCGCCCTTTTCGCCGCTCAGCCGGCCCACCCAGCCGACGACAAAACCTTCGGCCGGAAGTCCGAGCGCCTGGCGGGCGGCCGCGCGCTCGTATGCCGGCGCCGAGCGACGCCAGGCATTGGGCACGACGTGCAGACGCGAGCGTGGCACGCCGGAGCGCGCCAGGCGCTCACCCAGTGGCCGCGCGACCGCGACGACGGCATCAAATCGCCGGAACGCGCGGCGCTGCAGGTACTCGTACAGGCGGTTTCTCCACGGACCGCCGGTAAACCCGTGCGCGGTCGTTACGATGGGAATGTCCTGGTGTCGGGGCACGCTCGCGTCGAGCACATCCGGCCGGTAGCCGTGAGTGTGGACGACATCGGGAGCGAGCCGGCACAATTCCCGAATTGCGGCGCGCTCACGCGCATAGGCTCGGCCACCCACGATAATCGGATGGGTGTGAATACCCGCCGCCGTCAGCGGCGCGACGAACGGCGCTACGCCCTCGAGATCGGGACTCACACAAGCGACATGCACCTCGTGCCCGGATCCGGCCAGCCCCGTGACCAGCAGCTGCACCACGCGCTCGAGCCCGCCGAATGCCGCGGGCGCCACGACGTGCAGAATCCTCACATTCCCTCCAGCACGACGACCGCGGCGGCAATTCCTTCGTGATGACTGAGGCTCACGTGCGTTCGCTCGACGCGAGCGTAGCGCGCGCGATCCGCAAGCTCACCGCTCAGCCGGATATTGGGCGCGCCGCTCGCATCGGCCACCACCTCCACCTGGCGCAGCCCGCCCCCGCGAATCCCGGCGTTCAGCGCTTTGAGGCATGCTTCCTTCGCGGCAAAGCGCGCCGCGAGCGCGTCAATTCGGTCGACGCGCTCGGCGCAGGCAGCCAGCTCGGCGGGGGTGAACGTCTGATCCTGGATCGTGTCGAGCGCGCGAGCCCAGCGCGCAATCTCCACAATGTCCAGACCGATGCCCACGATCATGTCACACTCATCCGGCGGCGAGCGGCACGCGCGGCTGCGTGATCCGGCGTGGCGGTGGGGGGGCGGGCGCCGTCTCGCGACTCCGGTCCGCGTCGACGACCGCGTGGGCGATCGCCTGCGCCACCACGGCGGCGCCTTCCGGTGTGAAGTGATCGTGATCGTAGTAGTGGCGCAGCCCCTGGTTGAGGAGCGGCTGCAACATGACGTGCTGCAGGCCCAGCTCCTCGGCGACCTGGACGACGCGCTGATCGATGAGGCCGAGGATGCGATTGATCACGTCCAGGCTGAAGTAGACGTTGACCTTTTCCTTCCAGGGGCGACCGACGCCGCCGTGCCAGAATCGCCCCTGCTCTTCCCCGGTGTAGCGCTTCTCGAACCAGGGCTGACGGAGCACGATCACGCGCTTCGCGCGCGCCTGCGCGAGTCGCAGCGCGCCACGGAAGTGGCGCTCGAAATGGCTCAGGACGCCGCTCGGATCGGGAAGAGTCATGCGGATTTCCGTCGCCGCCGCGCGCATCGCGCGACCCGATACGATCCAGGAACCCACGTTTTCCTTTACGGTCACGGGATGGAACCAGCGCTGGCGCACGCGACGCGCGAGCTCGAGCAGCGCCGTCGCGCGCGGATGCCAGCCAAATACCTGGACCGGCCCGCGAGCGAACAGCGCGTCCTCCGGTACGACCGGCGGCTCGTGGCCAGCCGGCGCGCCCTCCTCCAGCCAGTGGTAGGCCGTGCTGGCGCTCACCATCACGAGGATCGTGTCGAGGCGGTCGTAGTTCGGGAGCACGCGGTCGAGAATGATCTCGAGCTCGGCCGCTCCGACGCCGGAGTGCCCGATATTGCCGACATGGACCTGTCTGGCGCCGAGACGCTCGAGCGCATCGGGATGGTTCAACAAGAGCTCGAGCCTCCCTGCCCAGCTCGTCGTCTGGTCCAGCGCGTAACATTCGACGGAGCTCCCGCCCACCGCGAGGATTCGGAACAACCCGTCCTTATCGGCGGGCGCTTCGCCTCCTCGCTCACCATCGGCATTGATGTCGAATCGGACCCGCGGTTCGACCTCGGGAAACAGCCTGGGGTCCTGGCGGATTTCCATGCGCGTGGCCGGCGACCACACGGCGTAGCGGCTATGGC
>DATMZX010000114.1:0-9542 GCA_035573235.1 Gemmatimonadales bacterium | reverse complement strand
GCCCGCGCGTCCATTTCGCGGCCGCGCGCTTCCACCGATGCCAGCAGGCGATCGAGCGTACGCTCGGCGTCAGGCATGGCCTTTTCAGCCTCGGCCAGCACTTCGGGCGCGATGCCGAGGCGCTTCGCGATCGCCAATCCGTAGGAACGGCCCGGCACGCCTTTGAGCAGCCGGTACGTCGGCGTGAGGGTCTCGGCGTCGAACTGGAGCGACGCGTTCACGATCCCCACCGTCTCGGCGGCCAGCTGCTTGAGCGCGCCGAGGTGCGTCGTCGCCAGCGTGATCGCGCGGCGGCGCGTGAGCGTCCGGAGCGTCGCCGAAGCCAGCGCGCCGCCCTCGGCCGGATCGGTGCCGCTGCCGATTTCGTCGAGCAGCACGAGCGAACCGGCGCCGGCCCCGTCCAGGATCTCACGCAGCACCGCCACGTGCGCGGAAAAGGTCGACAGGCTGGCCGCGATCGACTGGCGGTCGCCGATGTCGGCAAAAACGCTCGTGAACACGGGCAGGGACGAATGCGGCCCCAGCGGCGGAATGATCCCGCTCTGCGCTAAAAGGGCCAGCAGTCCCACCGCTTTGATCAACACGGTCTTGCCGCCGGTGTTCGGACCCGACACGAGGATGGTGAATTCGTCCGGAAACAGCTCGAGGTCGAACGGGATCACCGGTTTCGTCATTTCCACATTCGTGGAAATGAGATCGGGGAGCAGCAGCGGATGCCGCGCGCCCCGGACTTTGAGATGGCCGCCGATTTCCGGTACAAATCCATTCACTTCGACCGCGTACCGCGCCCGGGCGCACAGATCGTCGAACGCGATGCACATCTCCCACGCCGCCGCGATCGCCTCGCGATGTGGCCGCAACATATCCGTCAGCTCGCGCAGCACGCGCAGCACCTCGCGCATTTCCGCGGCTTCGGCGGCGCGCAGCTCGTTGCCGAGCTCGATGACCTCCGGCGGCTCGACGAACACCGTCGAACGCGTCGCCGATTCGTCGTGCACGATGCCGCCCACGCGGGAGCGCGCCGTCGTGCGAACCGGGATCACGTAGCGGCCATTGCGGATCGTCACCGCGGCATCCGGCGCCCGCTCTGCCTGATCCAGACCGCCGAGGATCGTGCCCAGCTTGTCCATCACATGTTTGCGCGCCTCGCGCACTCGCTGGCGCGCGCGCGCGAGATCCTTCGACGCGCCGTCCAGCACTTCACCATCTGGAGAGATCGACTGTGTGAGTTTGGTCTCCAGCTCTTTGGGCGGTGGATCGGTGCGGAGAGTTCCCGTGCGTCGTGCGTCGTGCGTCGTCTCGAGGCGTTTGAGATCGGCGGCGGTCACACGCATTGCAGCCAACGCGACTTTCAGCTCCGCGAGCGGTTTGGCTTCGAGCGCGCTGCCCTGCACCGCCAGCAGCTCGAGCGTTTCCGCGATATCCGGGACCGGCTCGGCGCGAATCGTCTCGTCGGTGATCAGGAGCGCGGCGAGCTCCGCCACCTGGGCAAGCGCGGCGCGGATCGAGTCAGGATCAGTGTCGGGGAGACGGCCTGAGACGCGTGCGGCACCCAGCGGTCCTGCGGCGTGGAGCGCCACGCGCGCGAGGGCCCTGGGAAACTCGAGTGTATCTAAGACTTGGCTGATAGCTCCTCGCGCACAATCTGGTTGATCAATTTCCCATCCGCTTTGCCTTTGAACTTCGGCATGACCGCCCCCATCACTTTTCCGATGTCCGTTGCTCCGCCGGCGATGGCCGCGCGCACGGCCGCGCGAATTTCCTCGGGCGGCACGGCCGCGGGCAAGTATGCTTCGAGAATCTTGATTTCGGCGGCTTCGGTCGCGGCCATATCGGCGCGGCCCGCTTTCTCGTACACCTCAACCGACTCGCGGCGCTTCTTGATACCACGGCGCAACACCTCCACCGTCTCGTCATCGGACGGTGGATGGTTGAGCTCGAGTTCGCGGTTTTTGACGTCGGAGATGATGGTGGAGAGGAGGAGGGTGCGCGCCTGGTCGCGTTGCTTTCTCGCTTCATTCATCGCGGCGCGCAGCCGGTCTGCTAAGCTCGGAGACACCATTTACGCGTAGCGCGGCCTGCGATTCTTGCGGCGCGCCGCATTCATCTTGCGCTTCTTACGCTCACTGGGCTTTTCGTAGTGACGATGCTTACGCAGATCAGCCAGAATCCCGGCCTTCTCGCATTTCTTCTTGAACCGCTTGAGCGCCCGCTCGAAGCTTTCGTCATCGTGAATGATGACTTCCGGCATTGGACTCCCTTTATTCTAAGTGGTTAGAGACACACGAACTTAGCCAGCGATCCCGGCCGGGTCAACCGGGCGGCCAATGCATCGCCCGACCGCCCAGCACGTGCAAATGCAGGTGAAAAACGGTTTGCCCGCCGTCGGGATTTGTGTTCAGCACCACGCGGTAGCCCTTGGTCGCAATCCCCGCTTCCCGGGCGACGTCGCGGGCAAACGCCAGCAGATCGCCCAGCATCTTGCCGTCTTTGGCGTCATTCAGCGTCCCGACATGCGTGGTGGGAATGACGAGCAGATGCGTCGGCGCCTGGGGACTCAGATCCTTGAAAGCCAGCGCCCCGTCGGTGCGCTTCACGATCGTCGCCGGGATCTCCCCCGCCACGATCTTGCAAAAGATGCAGCCCGCGCTCATGCCTGGCCCAGCGCCCGCCGGATGGTCTCCCAGAACTTCCCCTTCTCCTTCTCGGGCGGCGCATCCTCGATCTCGCTCAGCTTCTCCAGCAGCTTGCGCTGCTCCGGCGTGAGCTTGTTCGGGGTCCAGACGTGGATCCGCACGTGCAGATCGCCGTGCCCGCCCTCGCCCAGCCGCGGCAGCCCTTTGGCGCGGATCCGGTACGCCATGCCCGTCTGCGTGCCGGGCTCGACCCGCAGCATCGACTCGCCGAACGGCGTCGGCACCTTCACCTCGGCGCCGAGCGCCGCCTGCGCGAACGTGATGCCGAGGTCGTAGACCAGGTCGTCGCCGTGACGCTCGAAGCGCGGGTCGTCCTTGATGTCGAGCACCGCGATCAGGTCGCCGCGCGGCCCGTTGCGCGGTCCCGGCACGCCCTGGCCGCGCAGCGTCAGATAGTGATGATCGGCAACACCGGCCGGGACGTCGATCTGAATCGTCTTCTCGCTCTTCACGCGCCCGTCGCCGCCGCACACGTCGCACGGGCTGTGCACCACGGTGCCTTCACCGGCGCACGTCGGACAGGGCGACACGGTGAGGAACTGCCCGAACAGCGATTGCGCCTGACGTCGCACTTCACCGCTGCCGCCACAGGTGCCGCACGGCACGGGCTGCGTCCCGCTGCGCGCGCCGGTCCCCGCGCACTCCGGGCAGCTGTCGAGACTCTTGATGCGGACCGTCTTCGTCGTGCCGCTCGCGACTTCGGCGAGCGTCAGCTTCAAACCGACTTTGATGTCATGACCGCGCCGGCGATCGCGCCGCCCGCCGCCGCCGAACAGATTCTCGAACGCGCTGCCGCCCCCCCCGCCGCCGCCGCCGATCCCGAAGTCGCGCATGAACACCATGAGCGCTTCGGAAAGATCGAAGTGCATCGAGCTGAAGCCGGCGCCGCCGCCGCCGCGCATCCCCTGGTGTCCATAGCGGTCGTAGGCGGCGCGCTTCTCCGGATCGCGCAGCACCTCGTACGCTTCGGTGACGAGCTTGAACTTTTCTTCGGCTGTCTTGTCGCCGTTGTTGCGGTCGGGGTGGCACTCCATCGCCAGCTTGCGGTAGGCCTTCTTGATATCCGCTTCGCTGCTGTCGCGCTGGACGCCGAGGACGACGTAGAAGTCCTGCTTCATGCTATTCGAGCAGCTCCCCCACGAGCTGCGAGGTGTGATTGACGAGCGCGGCGATCTTGTCGTACGCCATGCGCGTCGGGCCCATCACGCCGATCACGCCGGTGAGCGGACCAAAGTGATAGGTCGACGTCACGAGCGTGAAGGTCGACAGCCGCGCGTCGGAGTGCTCCTGGCCGATGGAGATCGTGAGGCCTTCGCCGCCGCGCGCCGACAGCGCGTCGCGCAGCAGGTCGCGGCGCTCGGTGACGTCGAGCAGTCCCTGCAGCTGCGCGCGCGTCGCGAACTCGGGCTGACCCGCAAGCGGCTGCGTGCTGCCGAGGTGGACCGGCCCCGCGTTCGCGACGGGCACTTCGAACAGCTCGTCCGCTTCCTGAATGAAGATGTTGAGCAGCTGCGAGGAGCCGGGCTCAGCCGCGCTCGCGTCGCGCAGCCGTTGCGCCAGCGTCGCGCGAATCTCTTTCAGGGTGAGTCCCGCGAGCCGCTCGTTCAGGACGACGGTGACTTTCTGCACCGATTCCGCCGCCAGCTCGGCCGGCACTTCGACGAAGATCGTCCGCACCGCGCCGCTGCGCAGCGCGAGCACGAGCAGCAGCCGCTCGGTCGAGACCTGCAGCAGGTCGAGCCGCTCCAGCACCGCTTCTTCGATCGTGGGACCGACGGCCACGCCCAGCTCGCTGGTCAGCACACCCAGCACCTGCGCGGCGCGCGCCAGAATCGTCTCGACGGCGCTGCGCTGCCCCTCGAGCTCGCCGCGAATATGCTCCGCCTGCGCGGCCGCCACCATCGGGGGCCGCATCAAGTGGTCGACGTAGACGCGATAGGCGAGGTCGGTCGGGATCCGGCCCGCGGAGGTGTGGGGATGGTAGAGGTACCCCTTCTCCTCCAGGTCGCTCATCGTGTTGCGAATCGTCGCCGGCGACAGCCCCAGCTGCTGATAGCGCTTCGCGATCGTGCGGCTCCCCGCCGGCTCGGCGGTTTGCACGTACGTCTCGATCACGGCCTCGAGGACGGCCCGTTCGCGTTCAGTGAGTGGAGCTGTCATGAGTGACCAAAGAATCTAATCGGAGCCAGCCCTCCGGGGTGCATTTGAGCCTGCCGTCACGTACCTCCAGCCACCCGGGAACCGCTCGAATCGACCCCGTGCCCACCGCGATCCCGTCACTGCTCCTCAGTCCCAAATAGACCGCCTCCAGCCCCCGCTGCTCCTCCGTCAGCGTCTCCTCCGACTCAACCGCCGACCGCCCCTCGGCGACCGCGCGGCGATAGGCCTCCCAGGCGCGGAGATTCCAGCGCCGGGTGCGGCCGTCGAATGAGTGCGCCGCGGGCCCCAGGCCGACGTACGGCCGCCCGGACCAGTAGGCCGAGTTGTGCCGCGAGCGATAGCCGGGCAGCGACGCGTTCGAGACCTCATAAAACTGATAACCGACCGCCGACAACCGCTTGTGGGCAGTCAGATACTCCTCCGCATACCGATCCTCGTCGGGCGCGTGCGTGGCGCCGCGCGAGATCCAGCGGTCGAGCGGCGTGCGCGGCTCGACGGTCAGGCCGTACAACGACAAGTGCGTGGTCCGTAGGGCGAGGGCGAGCTCGAGGTCCTTGTCCCAATCCCGGTTCAGCTCCTCCGGCAACCCAAAGATCAGGTCGAGCGAGATGTTCTCGATCCCCGCGTCGCGCAGCGCCTGCACGGCGCGATGCGTCTGGGCCGCGTCGTGGGAGCGGTGCATCCATTTCAGGACGTTGTCGTCGAACGATTGCGCGCCGAGGGAGACGCGATTGATGCCGGCCTCTCTCCAGGCCTTCGCGTGCTCCACGGTGACGTCTTCGGGGTTGGCTTCGACGGTGACCTCGACATCCGTGCGTCGTACGTGAGCTTGCCCTGAGCGCAGCGAAGGGTGCGTCGTGCGTAACAGCAGCTCGATCGCTGCCGGCGGCAGCAGCGAGGGCGTTCCGCCGCCGAAGTAGATCGTGTCCAGATCGTTTAGCGCGTGCCCGCCGGCTTCCTTGAGGATGACGTCCACGAAGTCGCGCGCCGGGATCTGCTTCCGTACCGCGATCGAGAAATCGCAGTAGGAGCAGCGGCGCTGGCAGAAAGGCACGTGGATGTAGAGGTGGTGCACATGGGAAAGCTAAGGGAACGCCGTTGGTTCGTTTACCCCGGGCCAGCGGCCCGGGGTTAACAAACCCTCGTTAGCGAGGGTGAAGATCTGGATGCCGTCGGAATTGAGAACCCACGTAGTTGCGCGCGGCAGTGACATGACTCCGCGACAGTGTGTTTGCGTAGTAGCCACGACACCATTGGAATGGTCGGGCTGGAGTCCTCGTCGCGTTGATGCGAAGTGACGATGAGGACTTCGACTCGCGAATAAAGGAGGTGAGTGTCGTATCCGGCGAAAAACTCACGATCAAGTGAACATGATCGGCCAACACACCCAGCGAATGGACTCGAACCCGGCACCGTGAACCAGCATCACTTATGGCAGCCGCTATTAGCGCCACATCCTCACGGGTGATGTCCCGTTGTCGCCGCCACGTGTGCCATGTGATGTGGGCGTACAGGCCGATTGCCTTATGTAACCGCGTTTTCCTCACCGAACTCACCAGGGTTTGTTAACCCCGCGCTGCTAGCGCGGGGTTAAAACAATTGTGCCGGGTCAACAAAACTGTACCGGGTCCAAAACAATTGTGCCGGGTCAAAAAACCATTGTGCCGGGTCAACAAACCATTGTGCCGAGTCAACAAACCATTGTGCCGGGTCAAAAAGACTGTACCGGGTGGTGTTTGGGCCCCGGGCCAGCGGCCCGGGGTTAACAAACCCTGGTGGGTTAGCACAACCCAAACACCATACCCGGCCCTTGTCTCACCAGGCCCCTCAGCTCCAGATCAGTGAGAGCACCAAGAACATCGGCGGGTCCCGTCTGTGCGGCCGCGCTCAGCGCATCGACATGCTGCGGCTCGCTCGTCATCCGATTCCACAGCGTGAGCTGCAATCCCGTCAGATCGACCGGCGGCGTCCGCGGCGCCGGTGTCGACAACGCAATCCCGAGCTCGGCCAGCTTCGTGTGGATGCCGATCTCCTCGAGAATGTCCCCCGCGGTGAGCGCCGGCTTGGCTCCATCCCGAATCAAGCAGTTGGTCCCAAACGACGTGCGACTCGTGATCGGTCCGGGCACGGCGAGCACGGGGCGGTGCTGCTCCATTGCGTCGCGCGCCGTGTTCAGCGCGCCCGATTTGTCGCCGGCCTCCACCACCACCACGGCCCTGGCGAGTCCCGAGATGAGCCGGTTGCGCTGCGGAAACGATCCCGTATGCGGCGGCTCCCACGGCGGATGCTCCGTGATGAGACAGCCGTATTTCACCATCCGCGCGTACAAGTCGGCATTGGATTTGGGATACACCACGCCGAACCCGTTCCCGAGCACGCCGATCGAGCGGCCGCCCGCCTCGAGCGCCGCATGGTGCGCGATCGCGTCGATCCCGCGCGCCATGCCGCTCACCACCACCGCGCGCGTCGCGACCGCGCTCGCCAGAATCCGCGCCGCGTCCGCGCCGTAGCTCGTGTGATCGCGGCTCCCGATGATCGCCACGGTCGGGCGCGTGCACAGTGAAAGGTCGCCCCAGACGTAGAGGAGCGGCGGCGGCTCGTGGATCTCTTCGAGCTGCGCCGGGAAATCGGGATCGCCGAGCAGCACCACGCGCGCGCCCAGCTCGCGGAGCTGCGCCAGCACGCGCTCGCCCGCGCCGATCGGCGCGTTGAGCTTCGCCTGCGGCGACGCCAGCGCCGCCTGCGCGCTGCCGAAGTTCGATACCAGCATCCGCAGCCGCTGCAGTCCGACACCCGGCGCGAGCGACAGCGCGATCGTCGCTACGACTTCAGCGTCTTCCACAGGAGCTCTAACAGGTCTGGCAGGCCCTGGCGCGCCGCGGCAGAAATGGTGGTCACGGGTGCGCCATCCTGGGTGGCTATCGGGTATCGGCTATCGGGTACCAGGTCTGACTTGGTGATCACCACGACGTGCGGCTTGGCGGCGAGCTCTTTGGAGTAGGAAGCCGCTTCCCTTCTGAGCAATTCGTACGTTGCCTGTGGATCCGGACTGTCGGCGGGAATCAGCACCGCGAGAATCCGCGTCCGCTCGACGTGCTGCAAAAAGCGCAAGCCCAGCCCTTTGCCTTCGTGCGCCCCTTCGATGATCCCGGGAATGTCGGCGACCACGAACGAGCGGTGATCCGACATGCCGACGACGCCGAGGTGCGGCTCGAGCGTCGTGAACGGATAGTCGGCGATCTTGGGGCGTGCCGCCGAAATCACCGACAGCAGCGTGCTCTTGCCGGCGTTCGGCTCGCCGAGCAGCCCCACATCGGCGATCAGCTTGAGGACGAGCTCGAGCTTGCGCTCCTGCCCCTCTCCGCCGGGCTCCCATTCGCGCGGGGATTGATGCGTCGGCGTCGCGAAGTGCTGGTTGCCGCGCCCGCCGCGGCCGCCCTTGGCGACGAGCAACGTTTGCCCGTGATTGACGAGCTCGCCGAGGATTTCGCCCGTGTCGGCGTCACGCACTTCGGTGCCGGGAGGCACGGGCAGATAGATATCTTCCGCCGATTTCCCGGTCATGTTCTTGCCCTTGCCGTGCTGGCCGCGCTCGGCCACCCACCGCGTCTGATAGCGATAGTCGAGCAGTGTCGAGAAGTTCTCGTCGACCTTCAGGTAGACGCTGCCGCCCACCCCACCATCACCGCCGTCGGGCCCGCCCTTGGGCACAAACTTCTCACGACGAAATGAAGAGGCCCCGGATCCGCCGGTGCCCGCCACGACTTGGACGATTGCCCGATCGATGAACATCAAATCACCACGACCGAGGTGTTCTGACCCCGGGCGCGAGCCCGGGGAAACCAAAACATCTGACTCCAGGGATCTTCATAGACCAAGAACCCAGAGTCCGGTCTGTCATAGACCAAGAACCCAGAGTCCGGTGTTGTTTAAACCCCGGGCTGGCGCCCGGGGTCAGAAAATCACTTCGCATCGAGCGTTCTGTCTCGAACATCCGCCCACATCTCCCACAGCTTCAGCGCCCGTTCCTTGGTCAGATCGACTTCGACCATCGCGATCACTTCATCCACCTCTTCTCGCGTCGATCCCGTATTCAACGCCCCGCGCAAATGCGCATGCAACTGACGGGGCGCGTTCTGCATCGCGATCGCCGCCAGCGTGCACAGCTCGCGCCGCTTCGAGTCGAGCCCGGGCCGGGCGAGGATCTTGCCGTAGGCGTCCACGACCACGAGCGGTTCGATCGCCGGATGCAGCGCCCGCAGGTTGAGCATCAACTTGTGGAACGTGCGCCCATACACCTCGCCGCACGCCTCGACACCGCGCTTGGTCCAGCGCTCCCATTCGGGGTGCGCGATCGGCTCGCCCTTCTCGCTCTCGAGCACCGGCCCCGCCACGCTGCGCCACACACCGAACGCCACCAGCGCGAGCGGATAACCGACGTTCAGGAAGCTCTGCAGCAGCAGCTCGTCCACCCACGGCGGCGGCACGTGCAGCGCCTTCGCGGCGATCATGCGCTCGCGCAGCTTCGCCTCATCGCCCGTCGCGGTCGCCACCGCGATCCGCACCAGCGCGACGGTCTGCTGATCCAAGCTCATGCGATCCCCGCGGCGTGGCCGCGGGGCTCGCTACCCGCACCGATAGTACATCTCCCTTCTCCCATCTCCCTCATCCTTTCACCGCTCCACC
>DATMZX010000113.1:0-2915 GCA_035573235.1 Gemmatimonadales bacterium | reverse complement strand
GGCGGATCTGGATCATCTTGGACATGTGCTCAACATGCGAACATGTGCAGCACATGTCAACGAGGCCGCCGCTCGCGCGCATCGCCGGCGACGTCCCTCGCGCCGCTGCCGATGGAGCCCAGCACCGGCTTGACACCGGGGAGTTATTTGCTCATCTGCCTCGCTCAGAATGAGCACCCCGACTCCTGCTCCACTCGACAGCGCCGCCGGCGAACCGCCCCGCCTCACCCGCCGCTTCGGTCTGCTGCCGGCGACCGCGCTGAACATGACGAACATGATCGGCGTCGGCCCCTTCATCACGATCCCGCTGCTCATGTCCGCGCTCGGCGGCCCGCAGGCGATGCTCGGCTGGATCGTGGCGCTCGTCATCGTCGTGTGCGACGGCATGGTCTGGAGCGAGCTCGGCGCCGCCATGCCGGGATCCGGGGGTTCGTTCGGCTATCTGCGCGAGGCGTTCGGCCCGGAGCGCGTCGGGCGCCTCATGGCCTTCCTCTTCGTCTGGCAGTTCGTGCTGAGCGGCCCGCTCGAGATCGCGTCCGGCTACATCGGCTTCGCCGATTATGCGACGTACATCTGGAAAGGTCTCACCAGGCCGCAGGTGATCGCGTTGATCACGGCCGTGGGCGTCATCAACATCGCGCTGCTCTACCGGCGCATCCACTCCATCGCCAGAATCACGATCTCACTCTGGATCGGCACGCTCGTGACGGTGCTCGCGGTCATCGTGACAGGCGCGATGCACTTCGATCCGAAGGTCGCATTCGATTTTCCCGCGGGCGCGTTCAACTTCTCCATCGGATTCTTCCTCGGGCTCGGCGCGGCCTCGCGCATCGGGATCTACGACTACCTCGGCTACTACGACATCTGCTACATCGGCGACGAAGTGCGCGATCCGGGGCGCGTGATCCCGCGGTCCATTCTCATCAGCACGGCGGCCGTGGCGGTCATCTACCTGGGGATCAACCTCTCGATCGTCGGCGTGGTGCCGTGGCGCGACTTCGTGCCGGCAGCTAACCACCCCGCGTCGAACTTCATCGTCTCCATCTTCATGCAGCGGATCTACGGCGAGCCGGTGGCCGCCGCGTTCACGCTGCTCGTGCTCTGGACCGCGTTCGGCTCCGTGTTCGCGCTGCTCCTGGGCTACTCGCGAATCCCCTATGCCGCCGCCGAGAGCGGCTACTTCTTCCGCGTATTCGGCCGCCTGCATCCCACCAGGGGATTCCCGTACGTCTCGCTCCTCGTGCTTGGCGTGCTCTCGATACTCGCCGGCTTCTTCGCGCTCGGCACGGTGATCGATGCGCTGATCGTCACCAGGATCCTGGTGCAGTTCATCGGTCAGATCGTCGGCCTCATCCTGCTGCGCCGCCGCGCGCCGCAGATGCGCCGCCCGTACCGGATGTGGCTCTATCCGATTCCGGCGCTCGTCGCGCTGCTCGGCTGGATCTTCGTCTTCGCGACGACACAGGTGCGCGTGATCCTGTTCGGCGTTGGCGTGCTGCTGCTGGGATGCCTGACATTTCTCGTGTGGTCGTGGCGAGCCCGGAGCTGGCCCTTCGGCATTCTGCAGGAGGCATCGTGAAGATCGTGTGGCGGGCGCTGGTGTTCATGCTGGTGTGCGCGGGCGCCGCGCGCGCGCAGGACAAGCAGATGCTGCACAGCGGCTGGCTCATCCAGTCGTCGGCCAGAGCCGGCACCAACGGGCCGCGCATATCCACCAGCCGCTACGTGCCGCGCCACTGGTACCGCGCCACCGTGCCGTCCACCGTCGTCGGTACGCTGGTGGAAGACGGCGTCTATCGCGATCCGTTCTTCGGCATGAATCTGCGCTCGCTGCCGGGCATGACATACAAGATCGGCGCGAACTTCGTGCACACGGCCATGTCGCCAAGGAGTCCCTTCGCGGTGGCCTGGTGGTACCGGACGACCTTCAAGACTCCGGCCGGTGCGCGCGATCGACACGTGACGCTGGGCTTTGACGGCATCAATTACCGCGCGAACATCTGGCTCAACGGCCGGCGGCTCGCCGACTCCAGTCAGGTTGCCGGAACGTACCGCCGCTACGAGCTCGACGTGACGAGCGCACTGGCCGCCCGCGGCGCGAACGTGCTCGCCATCGAGATCTTCGCGCCCACGCCGCCCGACCTGCAGACCACGTGGGTCGACTGGAATCCGTCGCCGCCGGACAAGGACATGGGGCTGTGGCAGCCCGTCTGGCTCAGCACGACGGGCGACGTGGTCGTGCGCTATCCCGAAGTCGCGAGCCACGTGGACACGGCCACGTTGCGCAGCGCGGACCTCACCGTAACGGCGGAGCTCAGGAACCTCGCATCACATCCGGTCACCGGCACGCTGCGCGGCCGGATCGGGAGCATTGCGTTCAGCCAAGCTGTGACGCTGCAGGCGCACGACAGCGCGCTCGTGCGATTCACGCCGGACAGCTTTCCCCAGCTTCATGTCGCGAATGCGCGGCTCTGGTGGCCGGCGGAGCTGGGCACGCCGGCGCTCTACCAGCTCGATCTCGAATTCACGAGCGGCGAGCGCGTGTCCGATCACTCGCGCATCGCGTTCGGCATTCGCGAAATCACATCCGATTCCACGCCCCGGGGCGGCCGGCTCTTTCGCATCAACGGTCGTCGCATCCTGATTCGCGGCGGCGGCTGGGCGCCGGACATGTTCTTTCGCCCGCAGCCCGAGCGGCAGGACGTGCAGCTCCGCTACGCGCTGGCCATGCACCTCAACGCCATTCGGCTCGAGGGCAATTACGAGAACGACCATTTCTGGGAGCGCGCCGACAGTCTCGGGATTCTCGTGATGACCGGCTGGGTCTGTTGCAGCGCGTGGGAGGAGTGGCCCAAATGGGGACCGGAGCAGTACACCGTGGCGGCCGCGTCGCTGCGTGACCAGATCCGGCGCTT
>DATMZX010000112.1:0-2206 GCA_035573235.1 Gemmatimonadales bacterium | reverse complement strand
GAGATCGCCGAATGATAGTTGCGTGCGAATGCGGCACCGCGCAAAGATAGCAAATAAGTCTCGCGCTTCCTCAATGCTGTAGGCCTTCGTTCCTGGGCTTTCGAGGCAGTTCGAGTAGATCTGTGCCAGGCTTCGTTGGAGACGACCACTCAAGAGCGCATATCGCAGCCATAAGATGGCGCCTACGATGGAGCGCGAATGATAGATCATGATGCGCGCCCGGCCGCCTTTGCGGAGAACCCTATGCACTTCGGCGATCGCTCGTCGAGTATCTGGTGAGTGGTGCAAGACACCCCACGAGTACACCAAGTCATAGCTCTCATCTGCAAACGGAAGCCGCTCGGCATCAGCGACAGCGAGTCGCGATTCCAGGCCATCCAGCGTAAATCGCGCGTTCGTGTGTGCAATGGCTCGGGGCGTCAGGTCGATCCCGCAAAGCGTCCGCGGTTGTCTGCAGGCCCACTCGACATGATCGGCCCCCATCCCGACGCCGATCTCGAGAATGTCACGTCCGCTGCCGCTCGGAAAATCGGCAAACTCCGCGATGTACGGTTCTAAATTGTATCTCGCCCTGCTTTGGGCAGCGTATCGTGCGCGGGCGGAAGCGCCTGTCGCGTAGATTTCTCCGCACGAAGCGGCGTCCCAGAATTTCTGGACGCTCGCCTTCAACTCGACTATCGAATCGTCAGCCATGGATCACGGGCGTCCGAGCGAAATGAACCACAATACGCATTGTAGCAAACTGCTGCCTGCCGGTAAGCTCCGCCCCTAACATATGTGCGGCATCAGCGGCTTCCAGGGCGCGTTCACGCGCGACCTCCTCGACAAGATGAGTCGCGCAATCGCGCATCGCGGCCCCGATGGCGACGGATCGGCCATCCTCCGGACAACGTTCCCTGGTGTGTCTAACGGCCTGGCACACCGCCGCCTTGCCATCATCGACGTGTCGGATCACGGCCGCCAGCCGATCGGCGTCGCGTGCGCCCGGTGCGGTGCGGCGTCGCTCGACGACCTCGCCCTCACCTACAACGGCGAACTGTACAACTACCGCGAACTCCGCGCCGAGCTGGAGAGCCGCGGCCACGTCTTCCACAGCCACACCGACTCCGAGGTGCTGCTGCACCTCTACGGTGAGCAGGGGACGGGGATGCTCGAACGCCTGAACGGCATCTTTGCCTTCGCGATTCACGACGGCCGCGCGCGAGCGCACACCGATGGCCAACCCGGCGACCTCTTCCTTGCACGCGATCCGTTGGGCGTCAAGCCGCTGTACGTGTCCGAGACGCCCAACGGCGTTCTCTTCGCATCGGAGATCAAAGCGCTGTTGCAGTGTCGCGAACTGAGCCGCTCGCTCGATCTCGAGGCGCTGCACTACCACCTCGCCTACCTGTGGACGCCGGCGCCGCGCACCCTCCTCGAGGGCGTCCGGAAGCTCGAACCCGGCTGCGCCGTCGTCGTTCGCGCGGGAGCGGTCGCTAGGCGCTGGCGCTGGTACGATCTCCCGTACAATGGCGACCGCCTAACGGATGAGCCGCATGCCATCGCTGCCGCCCTCGAGCAGCAGGTTGCGTCCGCAGTCGAGCGGCAGCTGGTCTCCGACGTCCCGGTCGGCGCGTTCTTGTCCGGCGGCCTGGACTCGAGCGCCGTCGTCGCGATGATGCGGCGCGCCGGCGCCCAGATGCCCCGGCAATGCTACACCATCGGGTTCGCCGGTGAATCGTCCGTGGAGGGCACGCCCAGCGATGTCCCGTATGCCAGGCGCGTTGCCGCTGCGTTAGGCGTGAGCCTGCGCACCATCGAGATCGGACCCGAGATCATCGGCCACCTCGACGAGATGCTCTACCATCTCGACGAGCCGCAGGCGGACCCGGCGCCGATCAACGCCCTCCTCATCGCACGGCAAGCGCGCGCCGATGGCATTCCGGTGCTCCTCTCCGGCGCCGGCGGCGACGACATCTTCTCCGGTTACCGGCGTCATTACGCCCTTCGACTGGAGCGGATGTGGCGGTGGCTGCCGCAGGCGGCGCGCACGGGCATCGCTCGCTCCGCCCGCAGCATCGCCGAGGGACGGCGGAAGGTTCCGCAATCACTGCACACCGTCCGCCGTGCGGTCAAGTCGCTCACCCACGCCGATTACGACGGCGATGCGGGACTCGCCTCGTACTTCTGGTGGAGCACCGACGGCCTGCGACGCTCACTCTATTCA
>DATMZX010000111.1:0-18666 GCA_035573235.1 Gemmatimonadales bacterium | reverse complement strand
TCGCGGTGGAGCTGCTGCTGTTCGAGTGGAAGCCGCGCAGCTTCATTCCCGTCGCGAGCGCCGCGGCGGTCGCGGGGGCGCTGCGCGTGCCGCTGATGGGCGCGGGGCCGGTCTTCGCGACCCCGGGGCACCCGCCGCTGGCGTTCTTTGGCCTGCTCAGCGCGCTGGTCCTCGGTCTCGCCGCGGGATTCGGATCAGGAGCGCTGACGCGGCTCGTGTACGCGTCTGAAGACTTTTTCGAAAAGATCCCCATCCACTGGATGTGGTGGCCCACGATCGGTGGTCTCGTCGTGGGGCTGGGCGGGCTGCTCTATCCGCGGGCGCTGGGCGTCGGCTACGACGTGATCCGCGACCTGCTCAACGCGCGGCTCATCGGCACGTTCGTGCTCGGCCTGCTGATCACGAAAGCCATCATCTGGGCGATCGCGCTCGGCTCGGGAACGTCGGGCGGCGTGCTCGCGCCGCTCATGATCATGGGCGGCGCGCTCGGCGCGCTCGCGGGGCCGTGGCTGCCCGGCGCCGATCCCGGCGTCTGGGCCGCGCTCGGCATGGGCGCGATGATGGGCGGGACGATGCGCGCGCCGTTCACCGCGATGGTGTTCATGCTCGAGGTCACGCACGACGTGAACCTGCTGCCGGCGCTGCTGGTGGCCTGCGTCGCGGCGGATGCGGTCACCGTGCTGCTGATGAAGCGCTCGATTCTCACCGAGAAGATGGCGCGCCGCGGCCATCACGTGATGCGCGAGTACATCGTGAACCCGCTGCATCTGATGCGCGTCGCCGATGTGATGGAGCGCGACGTCCCGACGGTTCCCGCGTCGCTCCCCGTCGAAGGTCTGTTTCAACGTCTCGCCGACGAGGATCCCATCATGGCGCGCCGGCAGGAATGGGCCATCGTGGATGACGCCGATCGTCTCGTCGGCATCGTCACGCGCGGCGATCTCGTGCGCGCGCTGGAGCGCGAGGACAGCGAAGTCGCGACGCTGGGGGATTTGGCGTCGCGCCGCCTGGTCGTGACGCATGAAGACGAGCTGCTGGAAGGTGCGACGGCCAAGATGATCGCGCACGATATCGGGCGGCTGCCCGTCGTGGATCGCGCAGATTCGGGCAAGCTCCTGGGGCTGCTCGGGCGCGCGGGCGTCATGGCGGTCTGGCTGCATGCCACTCGGGAGGAGCAGACGCGCGACTCGGGCTGGCTCAGCAGGCTGGCGCAGCGCGTACGCTCATGACCCAGACGCATCAGTATCAGCTGACCGGCTACAGCCCGACTCCGGCAACCGCCACGGTGACCACGCAATCGTTCGACAAGAAAGAGCGCGTCCGCCGCGCGCTGAAGGGATTGGCGACCTTCTGGGCCGCCGCGATCGGCAGCGTGTTCATTCCGGTCGCGCATTTCCTGCTCGTGCCGGGTTTCGCGGTGTACGGCGCCTACACGTTCTTCGAGCGCCTCGGCGCGCAGGAAGTCGTAATGGCGGCGGAAGGGGTCTGTCCGGACTGCGGCAAACCGCAGAAGCTGGAAATCGGCGGGCGCTGGCATGTGCCGCGCCGAGTGGCCTGCCGGTACTGCCAGCGCGCGCTGCAGATCTCCTAGAAGCGGAAGCCGGTCGCCAGGTTCAGGTGATTGACGACGAAGTCGCCCGCCTGATACCGCGTCTCGAGCCGGCGGAATTCGAAGCCCAGCACTAACGGACCGGGCCGCCACTCGACGTGGCCCTCACACACGAAATTACGGAACCGGCCGCCGGCGGGCAGGTCGGCGTCGTCCGGGTCGTCCAGACCGCAGCCGCCGCCGAACATCCAGCCCGCGCGCGGGCGCACGTTGAGCTGTCCCCAGCCGCCTTTGCTGTGCACGGGAACGCCGGCGACACCGAAGTTTTGCCCGATCGCGCCGCCACCGAGTCCGGCGACGGCCTGCCCGGAGTACGCCTCGCCGAGGAACTCGAGAGTCCCGAAGCGGAGTCGCGTGTCGAGGGAGACGGCGTTGGACTTGAGCAGCGTGTCGCCGGTCGTCGAGTCGAACCCGACGACCCAACCCATGTGGCCACCGATCGCGACCTCGCTGGGATCGTCCGTCGGTCCCCACCCGAGCCGCACGCGTCCCTGCACGTAGGGGCGGCCCGAGCGCTCGCCGGAATCAGGCTGCGTGTTGACCGGACCCTGCACACCACCGGCGATCGGCGCGAGCAGCGCGCCCTGCAGCGCCAGTCGGAGGGTATAGCCGTACTCGGCGGTGACGCGAACCTGCGGAATCCACAGCCAGAGATTGCCCGCGGTCGTGAATCCCGGAACGCCGATGCTCGCGAGCGACAGCGGATTGCGCTCGGAAATGAGCGGCGCCTCCTGTCCGACGAGCACTTGCATGTGCGTCCATTGCATGACGCCGATGGCGCGCCGGACTCGGAGCACGGGGAAGGTGCGGTTGCCGAACGTCGCCAGCTGGCCGCCGTAGAAGTCGAGATCGAGCTCGCCGGTGAACGTTCCGCCCAGCACGTCGGGGTCGGTCAGGAGGGCGCCGACGCGCGTTTGGCGGACCGTCGCGCTTCCGCCGGTCACGCCGATGGTATCGAGCGCCGCGGTTGTCGGCACGTCGCTGTTGTTGGTGAGCGCGCTATTATAGAAGCTGTTCATCAGGACCGTGCCCGTGAACTCCAGCGTGCGTTTGGGCGGCGCTGGCGGCGGAGCCGGTGGCGGCGATGCGGGTTGTTGTGCGATGAGCCCCACGAATAGCAAAACCGGCATCACGGTTCGCTCCTGGCGACTTAGGTAGCACTACAGTAAGCTCGAACTTTCCAGACGCAACAGGCGCAGCAGGCGCAACAGGTCGACATGCTGGACGGAGGTGTGATGCGGGCAGTCGCGCTGTGCGTTGTCGTGACGATTGGCGCGGTGAGCGCGGCGCGCCTCAGCGGTCGTATCGTCATCCTCGAGAAGGACAACAAGCCCACGCCGGACCTCGGCGACGCGGTGGTCTACCTGGAGGAGGCGGCGACCGCCGCCACCACCGCGGCACCCGACACCGTCGAAATCGCGATCACGGACAAGGCCTACGCGCCCCACGTCGTCGTCGTGCCGGTCGGGTCGATGGTGCGCTTTCCCAATCACGATCCCTTCAATCACAACGTCTTCTCGGTCAGTGAGCCCAACTCGTTCGATCTGGGCTTGTACGGACGCGGCGAGACGAAAGGCCAGACGTTCACGCATCCCGGCCTGGTCCGTGTGTACTGCAACGTGCATCCGCGCATGGTCGCGTACGTGCTCGTCATGGCGAACCGGCTCTACGCCCAGCCGGGCCAGGACGGGAGTTTCACGATCGCGAACGTGCCGCCGGGACCCCACCGCCTGCATGTGTGGCACGAGCGGATTCCGACCGAGGTGATCAAGGAAGTGCCCGCGGGGTCCGACGGCGATCTCCAGATTGCGCTCAATGCGCGCGGCTACAAATGGCAGCCGCACCGCAACAAATACGGGAAGAACTACCCCACCAATGCCGGACGCGAACGCTACTAAGCCGGCGTTCGGCCTCACGGCCAAGATCTTCGTCGCCTCGGCGCTGCTGGTGCTGGCGGTGCTCGGCATCACGTTCGGCGTCACGACCATTCAGGCGAATCGGACGGCCGACGCGTCGATCAATCGCGCGTTGCAGTCCACGCGCCGCGCCGTGGACGATTATCTCGCGGCGCGCACGCGCACGCTGGGTCGCGCCAGCACCGTCGCGACCGACGTGCCGCAGTACCGCCAGCGGCTGCTGAATCAGCGCCAGCGCGCCGAGGCGCTGGATCAGGCGGACGATGTCAGGAGCCTGATCGGCGCCGCCTGGGTGCTCGTCACCAACAGCGACGGCATCCTGATCGCCCGCACCGATTACCGGGAGCAGGTCGACCGTGATCTGTCGATCGCGCCGCTCGTGGCGAACGCGCTCAGCGGCGATCAGACCGACGGCGCCTGGCTCGACGACGTGCGCGGCTCGATGTTCATGGCCGTCGGCACCCCGCTGCGCGATCGTCCGACCTCCGCGCCGCTCGGCGCGCTGGTGGCGACGTATCAGCTCGACGACTCGCTCGCCAACGCGATCAAGCAGGCCACGAACTCCGACGTCGTTTTCTTCATGCTCGACACGCTGAACACACCGGTCGTCGTCGGCAGCACGCTGGCGACGACTGACATCGGGCCGGCGCTGCAGCGCTCGGTCACAACCGAGGCGCTCGCGGCCGATACCGGAGCCGGCACACCGCTCGCCGCGACGATGAACGGCGAGCACCTCATCGGCCTCACCGGCGCGATCCGTTCGCCGAGCGGCGACGTGCGCGGCGGCTTCGTGGCGCTGCGCTCGCGTGACGCGGAGCTGGCGCTGTTCAACACGCTGCGCCGCACGATGCTGTGGGCGGTCGCGCTCGGCGTGGTGCTCGCGTTGATCTGGGCGTTCGTGCAGGCGCGCCAGATCGCCGGCCCGGTGCGCCGGCTCGTGCTCGCCACGCGCGAAGTGCAGGACGGAAACTTCACCGTCGACATCGCCGTGAAGTCGCGCGACGAAATCGGCATCCTCTCGCGAGCGTTCAAGAGTCTCGTCGACGACCTCCGGGCCAAAGCGGAGCTGGTCGAGTACATGATGCAGACCTCGGGCGGTGCTCCGACGCAGCGCTTGGATTCCGTTCCCACGGCAGTCCGGGCCGTCGGCGGCGATCAGCTCCGGCCGGGCGCCATTTTCGCCGGCCGCTACGACATCAAGGAAATCCTCGGCGCGGGCGGCATGGGGGTCGTGTATCGCGCGTTCGACCGCGAGCTGCAGGAGCCGGTCGCGATCAAGACGCTGAAGCCCGAGGCGATGGCCGGCGGCGCGGCGCTCGACCGGTTCAAGCAGGAGATCCGGCTCGCCCGCAAGATCGCGCATCGCAATGTGGTCCGGACGTACGACCTGGGCGAGCAGAACGGGATGTATTACCTGACGATGGAGTACGTCGAGGGAACGTCGCTGAAACAGCTGATCGTTTCGAGAGGCAAGCTCCCCGTCGAAGTGACGCTGACGGTCGGGAAGCAGCTGTGCCGCGCGCTCGAGGTCGCGCATGCCGAAGGCGTGATTCACCGCGACATCAAGCCGCAGAACATCGTCGTGGAGCCGAACGGCTTCCTGAAAGTGATGGACTTCGGCATCGCGCGCCTCGCCAATCCGCCGAAAGGGAAGGGGCTCACCGAAGCGGGCACGGCGATCGGCACGCCGGACTACATGTCGCCCGAGCAGCTGTCGGGACTGGAGCTCGATCCGCGCAGCGATCTCTACGCGGCGGGTGTGGTGCTGTTCGAGTGTCTCACCGGACGTCTGCCGTTCGAAGCGGAGACGACGTGGGCGCTCGTGGCCAAGCATCTCGAAGAGGAGCCGCCCGATCCGCGCACGACCAACCCCGATGTGCCGGGGGCGCTCGCGGTGGTCATTCTCAAGGCGATGGCGAAAGATCCGAAGAAGCGCTTCGAGTCGGCGTCGCAGATGCACGACGCGCTCGCGCGCATCGGCTAGCTACACGCCTCCAAACCAGGGATAGCCCTGGTCTTCCCAGTACCCGCCCGGCCGCTCGGCCGTGAACGTCACCGACACGAGATACTTGGTCATCTTGTAGCCGAGCTTGGTCGGCGAGTACAGGCGCAGCGGCGCGCCGTGTGTGGGCGGCAGCGGATTGTCGTTCATGCCGTACGCGAGAATCGTCTGCGGATGCATGGCGCTCGCCATGTCCCAGCCGTTCGAATAGCCGGAATCGAACGAGTCGAATCGCACGTAGCGCGCCTGCGGCAGCAGCTCGCAGCGCTCCGCGATCGCCGAGACGGGGACGCCGTGCCACGTGGCGATCGCGCTCCAGCCTTCGACGCAATGATGCTTCACCGTGTACGTCGTTGACGGCATCGCCTGGAGATCGGCGACGGACAGCGACAGCGGTTTGCGCACCAGCCCACCCACCTGGAGCCGCCACGCCGACGGATTCGTCAGGATCGGCATCTCGCGCGAAATGAAATAGCTCGGCAAGTGCGCGGTGCGCTCGCTGATCGGGTACTCGCGCGCGAGCCGGCGCGGCGAGAACAGAATCTTCTCACCCACCCAGTCGTTGATGCGACTGACGTCGAGCAGCGCGGGGCGCACGGCGTTGCCCCCGTCCCACCCGCAGGCGGCGAGCAGCGACGCGGTACCCGCGCCCGCCAGCAAGCGCAGAAAGTCGCGACGGTCAGTCATGGCTCGGGAACCTCCCGCGATACCAGCCCGAGATCATCGCGCGCAGCGACGCCGGATCGACGACGAACACCAGCACGACGTGCACGATGAGGAAGCCGGTGAAGATCCACACGCCCCAGAAATGCCAGTAGCGCGCCGCCTGAAAGCCTCCGAACAGCCACGTGAGCCAGGAAAGCTGTGTGGGCTTGTAGACCGCGAAGCCGCTCAGCACGGCGAGCGCGCCGACGCCGACGATGAAGGTGTAGGCGAGTTTCTGGAGCGGATTGTGCTTGCCTTGCGGCGGGTGGTCTTTGCGCAGCCGGAGGTAGTACTTCTGCATCTCGATCGCGCCGCGCAGGTCGCGCGGGCGGAACAGCAAGGACCGCCACTCGCCACTCGCGACCAGGTAGGCCAGATACAGCAACCCTCCGAAGACCAGCGGCCACGCCAGCGTGAAGTGCCAGTTGAGTCCCCCCGCGAGCCAACCGCCCAGACGCACGGCGTCGGGGAACGCCCGGTCCTGAAACGGATTGACATAGTAGGGTCCGTTGCGCTCGCCGAACTTCGCATAGGCGGCGTAGATCTGAAGCCCGCTCGCGATCATGCCCAGCACCACCACGAACGTGAGCCAGTGGGTCAGCCGCACGATCCAATGATGACGCCTGACTTGACGCGCTGCCGGAGCAGGTGTGACGGCGGGGGCAGGGGAAGCACTCATGGAGGAAGTATATTGTTCGCCATGCGCGCAGCAACGCTCATCGTGATGACGCTCCTCGCCGCCTGCCGGTCCCAGAACGCCGCCGTCGCGGATCGCGCTCCGGTCGACTCACTCGATTTCGCCGACCTCAGCCCGGCCGACTCGGCCGACAGCATCCTGCTGACGCCGCGGCTCGTCACCGGTCCGACGGTGATCGTGTTCTGGCTCGCGGGCGCCGACACGTTGTCGGCGGACGATCAGGCCGAAGCGCTCGACGAGCTGAATTACGCCACGGAGCAGGTCGCGCCCGAGCTCTCGCGCAACCACATCCAGCTCGTGCCGACCAACTCCGACTCGGTGTACGTTTCGCTTCCGAACAACAAGCGGCGCCTGATTCTCCTGTCGGGCGTCGATTATCCGTTCGGCTACGTGTTGATCGAGCCGGGCAGCGCCGAGCGCATCCTCGCGGGCGTCTACGGGGATGACGAGCTGCTCGATGAAATCGAAGCCTACTTCGACCTCCCCTCGACGGCGGATTCTTCGTCCGCGGGACCACGGATCTCCACCTGATGGTGCTGCTTGTCGTCAGCGCGCTGGCGGTTCAGCAGCAGATCACCTGGGAGCCGGCCGTGCCGCGCCAGGGATCCTTGATCACGATTTCGGCGCCGGGCGCGCTCACCGGTGAAGTGGCCGGCGAGCCGCTGCACTTCCGCGACGGCCACGCGTTCGCGGCGGTGCCGCTGAGCACGCCGGATTCGGCGGTGGTCAACGTGCTCTATCTGCGGTGGGACGGCACCCTTCAGGGCACGCGGGCACACGTCCCGGTCGCGGAGCGTCCCGTGTCTCGCGAGCGCATTCGTGTGTCGCGGCGGTTCACGGTGCCGCCCGACAGCGCGCTGCAGGCCCGCATCGATCGGGAGCGGGCGTTGACCCGCGATCTCGCGCACCGCGCGCACGCGGTGCCGAATCTGCTGCACGGTCATTTCATCCGGCCCCGCGACGCCCGGGTGACGAGCCTGTTCGGAGGCGGGCGCGTCGTAAACGGCGTGCGGACGAGCGTGCACTACGGGCTGGATCTCGAGGGACGCAAAGGGGATCCGATCGCGGCGTCGAATCGCGGCGTCGTGGCCCTCGTTGCCGACCTGTTCTATGGCGGGAAGACCGTGTACCTGTATCATGGGGAAGGATTGGTCACCGTCTATCACCACATGAGCAAAGCCCTCGTCGCGGTGGGCGACACCGTCGAACGCGGTCAAATCATCGGGCGCGTGGGCGCGACCGGACGCGTGACCGGTCCCCATCTGCATTGGGGGGCGCAGTACGGCGTAATCTCTTTTGATCCCGAAGATCTCCTGACCATCCCTTGAGCAAGTCCCTGCTGCTTCGCGGCGGGCGCGTGGTGACGATGGACGGCGCTCGGCGGATTCTTGACGCCGATGTGCTGGTGGAGGACGGGCGCATCAGGACGGTAGGACGGGCGGACGGTAGGACGGTAAAACCGTTAACGATAGACTGCACAGGTCTCGTCATCCTTCCTGGTTTGGTTCAAGCGCACATCCATCTCTGCCAGACGTTGTTCCGCGGACTCGCCGACGATCTGTCGCTCGAGAATTGGCTCGCCAAACGCATCTGGCCGCTCGAGGCCGCGCACACCGAAGCATCGATCCACGCTTCCGCGATGCTCGGCGCGGCGGAGCTGTTGCTCGGCGGTACCACCGCGATCCTCGACATGGAGACGGTGCGACACACGGGTGCCGCGTTCGAGGCGCTGGAATCGATCGGCCTGCGCGCGACGGTCGGCAAGTGCCTCATGGATGCGCCGTCGAATCCGGCGGCGCTCCGCGAAAGCGCCGACCAGGCGTTGACCGAGAGCAGCGATCTGTGCTCGCGCTGGCATGGGGCGGCGGGTGGCCGGCTGCGCTACTGCTTCGCCCCACGCTTCGCGCCCAGCTGCACCGGGCCGCTGCTCCGCGCGGTGAGCGATCTCGCCGAGAAAGCCGGCGCCGTCATCCACACCCACGCGGCCGAGACGCTCTCGGAGCTCGACACGGTAAAGCGGGAAACGGGGCACGACGAGATCGCGTACCTCGACTCGGTCGGGATTTCCGGTCCGCGCTCCGCCCTGGCGCACTGCGTGTGGGTCGACACGGACGGCATTGCGCGACTCGCGCGCCAGCAGACCAACGTGGTTCACTGTCCCAGCTCGAACCTGAAGCTCGGCAGCGGCCTCGCGCCGGTTCCGGAGATGCTCCAGGCCGGGTGCCGCGTCGCGCTCGGAGCGGACGGGGCGCCATGCAACAACCGGCTCGATGCCTTTGCCGAGATGCGGCTCGCCGCGTTGCTCCACAAGCCGCGGCTCGGGCCGGAGGTGATGCCCGCGGCGCAGGTATTGGAGCTCGCGACGCTCGGCGGCGCGCGCGCGCTGGGGCTGGAATCGGAGATCGGCTCGATCGAGGTGGGGAAGCGCGCCGATCTGATCGCGCTCGATTTGGACGGGCCGCACGCGCAGCCGGACGGGGCCGACCTCGTGTCGCGCATCGTCTACAGCGCGCGCGCCGCGGACGTGCGCCACGTGGTGGTGGACGGGCGAATCGTGGTGCGTGATGGACTGCTGAAGACCGCGGACCTGTCGAAGATTCGCGCGACCGCCAACAAGGAAGCGCGCCGGCTAGCGGCTGCCGTTTCCGCCCACCCGAAAGCGTCGAATCGTCTGCGTCAGTAGCGCCGCCGCCTCCGACAATTGTTGTGACGTGGTGGTGAGATCGCGCAACGACGTGATCTGTTGAGCCGTTGCGGCCGACGTCTGGCGCGCGCCGTCGGCCGCGCCGTCCGCGATCGACGCCACTTCTTCCATCCGCCGCAGCACTTCCCGCATGCGCTTGGTCTGGTTGTCGGTTTCGGCGGCGAACGTCGTCGCGAACTGCACGGTCGAGTTCAAGTCGGCGAAGATCGCGTCGAGCGCGCCCTGGACGGTCGTGGCCACCGTCCCGACGCTTTTCGCCGCGTCGCGACCCTGCTGCATCGCGCCGACGACGCGCGTGATCTGCTCCTGGGTCGCGCGCACGCGCGCGCGCACCTCTTCCGCGGCGCGGCCGCTCTGCTCGACGAGCTTGCGCACTTCGCCCGCCACGACGCGGAACCCCAGCCCGTGCTGCCCGGCGCGCGCCGCTTCGATCGCGGCGTTGAGCGCCAGCAGATCGGTTTGGCTCGCGATCCGCGTGATGCCGTCCACCAGCTTGCCGATTTCCCGCGACTCGCGATCGAGCTCACTCGCCACCTCAGAGGCGTGATCCATGTGCACCAGGAGATTCATCAGCAGCGAGCTGGCGCGGGCCACCTCCTCGCCGCGCTTGTGCGCTTGCTGGGCGATCTCCGTGATCTGGCGCTCGGCCTGCTGCGCGCGGGAATGCAGGGAGCCGGCGAGTCCCGACGCCGCTTCGGAATCCTGGCGGCCGTAGCCGATGAGCTGGCGCTGGCGCTCCGTGCCTTCGGAGAGCTGCACCGTCGTCTTGGAGATCGATTGCGACGATGATTGCAATTGTTGCGCGGCGGTCGCGAGACCGGACGCCATCGAGGCGAGCGCCTGCCCCTGCTTGCCGATGTCGCGGATGAGCTCCGCGATGGCGGCCGTGGTTCGGTTGACGCTCAGACCCAGGTAGCCCAGCTCGTCGGACAACGCGCCCGCATCCGCGCTGCTGTTCAGTTGTCGCGTCAGGTCCCCGTGCTCGATTTCGCCGAGCACCACGCGCGCGGCGCGCAGCCGGTCGACGATCTGCACGAGCATCGGAACGAGCGCGACGCACACGAACAGCAGCACCAGGCTTTCCTGCGCAACGATCGTCCAGGCCCACCCGTGACCCGCGACCTGCGCGAGCGCCGTCGCCAGCGTGAAGGCGGCGAGGTTGATGATGAGCGCGCCCCAGGCATCGCGCCGCTCGAGGTAGAGCGCGGCCTGCAGCGGCGCGATCATGTAGGCGCCATACAACACATGCCCGTTCGGGCCGATGGCGAACAACACGGCCGAGATCAGGAGACAGCCGACGCCGAGGTTGAGCTGGGCGTACCAGGGGTGAAATGCCGTCGCTTGCACGAGACGGCGCAACGCGAGATTCGCGGCCGCGAACGCGATCGCGAATCCGAGCAGGAACCACCAGGAGATCGGTGTGATCCCCGCGAGCTTGACGGCCGCGACGAGGGCGATGCCGAATCCCACGAATCCCCAGCGGGCCCGCGTGTTGGTCAGGACGTATTGGCGCTGCTTGGCGAGGAGCTCGGGGTTCACATCCGAAAGAGGTAACTGGCTTTCAGGAAAAAGCCATCCTTGGTTCTCGAGAGGTCACGGAAGCTGAAGGGATCAGGCTCGCTGAGCGAGGCGCCGTAGCCGAAGAAGAACACCGTTCCGGGCAGCGGCTTGTAGGAAAACAGGAAGTCGTTGCGGAACTCGGTCTGGGTGCTTCGTCCCGCCACGGTGCCGCCGACGATGATCGGATTGCCGGTGATCGGGTCGCGCAGCGTGTCGCGCACCTGGGCGAGGTACTGGCCCACATACCGGAAAAAGATGTCGCGCGTGAGCTGATACTCCATCTTGAGCCGCGGAATGTTCGCGGTGGAGAACCAGCTACGATCATCGGCGCGGTGGATGATCTGATGGGGCCATTGCCCGTCGACCCGGAGTGAAGCGGTCGGCTTCCACGTCAGGCCGAAGAAGATGTTGAGGGCGTGTCCCTCCGAGGCTTCGGCGAAGATCGGCTCCGACGTGTAGCCGATGCTGACATCCGCCTTGAGCGCGCGATTGGGAGTACTGAGCGCCGCCAGCCCGCTCCAGAGATTGTAGAGGCCATGCGGAACGGCGAATGCGACCGGAGTCCCGGCCGAGTCCACCTGATAGTCCTGATACTCCGGCGGATCGAACCGCTGGTGGTTCACGCTATAGAAAACGGTGGCCTGCCACGCGCCGCGCAGCTGCAGAATCCAGCGCTGCGACAGGCTTCCCTCGAGCGTGCTCTTCAGCTTGAAGAAATCGTTGTAGCGCCACACCGGCTCGACGCCGATGAACGTGGTCGCGTTCTCGAGCCAGGCGCCCTGCTTTCCATACCAGGAGAAGCGGTTGAAAAACCGGCCCTGCACGATGTTCACGCGATTCACAAATCCGCTGAGCGCCTGGAAGTCGGGGCTGATTCCCGTCAGCCGGCCGTGATTGCCGTAGGAGTAGCCGGTCCGGTCGTACGCGGTGACTTCCCACAGCTCGCCGGACTTCACGCCGGATCCCAGTCCGTCGTTGGTCCAGGAGCCGGCGAACTGCGCGGCCGAGTACCAGATCTTGCCCCAGACCAGGCGCGCGTCGGCGGCCGCCACGCGATTCCACGCGCTGCCGTCGATCTTGTCGGTGTACGCGACGCCGACGGTCGAATTCGTGCCGAGATCGCGGCGCAGGCGTAGAAGATTGAAGATCGGCTGGTCCCCGGTTGCGGAGAACTCGTTGTCGTCCACCGCGCCGATGTACGCGACGCCCGTGCCTCCCACCTTTCCCGTGAGCTTCGCGCCGCCGACCGGCGCGTTGATGCGCCGCGTATAGATCAGCGCGTTCGGGGTGTCGAACTGCTCGAGGCCTTCGAGGAAGAACGGCCGCTTCTCAGGATAGAACAGCGCGAAGCGCTCGTTCACCGTCACCTGTCCGACGTCGGCTTCGACCTGCGAGAAGTCGGGGTTCACGGTGCCGGTGGCGCTGAGGTTCTGCGTCACGCCCCAGCGCAGATTGACGCCGAGCTGCGGCTCGGTCTTTCCATACTGATAGCTCGAGTCGCCCGCGGCGGGGGCGCCGTCGACGCGTGACGTGAATTCGGGTGTCACGTCCATGACGAGCCCGCGGTGCAATCCGGTGAGACTCTTGAGCGTTCCCGATTGGACGAGAAAACTGGCGTTGGCGCGCACCGTGGGGGCCCAGGTGTCTTCGTACCCGGAGTGCTGCGTCAGCCGAACGATCTGGATGCCCCAGTCCTGCGTCTCGCCGCTCTGATACCGAAGACTCTTGAACGGAACCCGCACTTCGATCTCGAAGCCCGTTGCCGTCAGCCGGCCCTGAGACTGAAAGACGTAGTCGGGGTTGAGGTCGACAGTGCCGTCGAAACGGAATCCGGCGTTGGCGCCGCCCGCGGCTCCGGCCAGCCCCTCGCTGCGCACGCCGTCCTCCTGCGCGCCGAGCGGGTTGACCGCGAACAGCAGCGCCCGGCGCCGGTCGTTGAACGTGTCGAGCAGGATCTGGATTTGATCGTCGGCGTCGATGTTGTCGCGGTCGGCGAGCGTGGCGCGCACCACGTTGCCGTGAGACTCGAATCCGCGGATGCCGAAGTAGATCGCGTCGGCCGCGTAGAGCACCAGCACTTCGGTGGTGTCTTCGGCTGGCCGCGAGTCGACGGGACGGTACTGGGTGAAGCCCGTGAGCAGTGCCGCCTGGCGCCAGTCGGCGTCGTCGAGGGAGCCGTCGATACGAATGGAGGAGGTCTCGACGCGCGGCGGATTCAATTCGATCTGCCGGCGCCGGCCGTCGTAGACCGGCTGCTGGGCGGCGGCTTGGACGAGGAGAACGGCGGCGAGCATGACAACAAACTAAAAGGGAGAGGGGAGATGGGAGAGGTACGCTGGGTGCCTACTTACGGAGCGTCACGTACTTCTCCCCTCTCCCGGCTCCCGTTTTTCAAGACGTTGACTATTCGTATCTCAGAGCCACAATCGGATCGAGGCTCGCCGCCCGGCGCGCCGGCCAGATCCCGAAGAACAGTCCCACGATCGCGCTGAACACGAAGGCGATCAGGATGGCGAACACGTTGATCGACGTGTTCCACTTCAGCAACGACGACAGGCCGACCGCGCCCAGCGTGCCGAACAGAATTCCGAGCAGTCCCCCCACGAGGCACAGCACCAGCGCCTCCACCAGGAACTGAAACAGAATGTTGAAGCGCGTCGCGCCGAGCGCCTTGCGCACACCGATCTCGCGCGTCCGCTCGGTCACCGACACGAGCATGATGTTCATGATCCCGATGCCGCCCACCAGCAGGCTCACCGCGGCGATGCCGGCGAGCAGATAGGTGAACGTCTTGGTCGTGTCCTGGAACGTCGAGAGGATGTCCGACTGATTGCGGATCTGGAAATCGTTCTCCGCGCTGGGCCGAATCTTGTGCTCGCGCCGCAGCACGCGCTCGATCTCGATCATCGTGAGGGTCATCTGGGGGACGCTGGCGGCATCGACGGTGATCGAGCGCAGCCGGTCGGTCCCCATGATGCGGTAGCGCGCCGTCTGCAGCGGAATCAGCACCTGCTCGTCGGGATTGCCGAACCCGCCGGACGAGCCCTTCGGGCCCAGCACGCCGATGATCTCGAACGGAATGCCGCGGATCTGGATTTCCTGTCCGATCAATCCCACCGGATTGGCGTTGAGCATGTCCGGAATCGCCGAGCCGAGCACGACGAAACGGCGTCGTCCTTCGTCCTCGCCCGCCGTAAACATGCGACCCGCCACGACCGTGTAATTCTTGACGGCCGTGTAGTTCGGCGTCGTCCCCACCACGCTGACGTTCTGATTCAGATTGCCCTTCTTGATCTGCAAATTGCGCGTCAGCTCGGGAACCACGCCTTTGACGTAACGGGCATCGCGCGCGACGGCTTCATAGTCGTCGACCGTGAGCGAAACCCGCATGTCCATGAAAATCCCGCCGCGGAACGACGCGCCCGGAAAGACGGTCAGCAGCGTCGGCCCCAGCGCCTGGATGCGCGACTGGACCGCTTTCTGCGCGCCGCTGCCGAGCGCGACCATCGTGATCACGGCGCCGACGCCGATGATGATGCCCAGCATCGTCAGGAACGATCTGAGCTTGTTCGCCCGAATCGCCTGCAGCGCGACCTGGAAAATCTCGCCGAGCAGCATGTTACGGCCTCGGCGCGGGTGCGGGCGCCGTTTGCGTCCGCGGCGTCGTCGTGGGCTGCTGCTGCTGCAGACCGGGCAGGCCGCCGCCCGTGATGCTCTTCATGCGTTGCTGCATGTCGCGCTGGGAGTTGAGCAGCGACGCGCTGGGCAGGACCAAAACCGTATCCTGTTCGCTCAGCCCGTTGAGCACCTCGATGTAGTCGAGATCGGTGAGCCCGGTGCGAATCTGCACCGGCGTGGGCTTCCCGTTCCTGAGCGCGAACACGATGTAGCTCGAGACGTCGCCGTTGCGGCGCATCCCGCCGCCACCGCCGGCCCCCCCGCCCATGCGCTGGAACTGCGCCCGCATCGCCGCCAGCGCGCTCTGCTCCGCGGGCGTCAGCTCCTGGCCCGACATGCGCTTCTGGAACGCCGACCGCACCTGCGCTTCGGTCACGCCGGGCGGCAGCTGGATCGTGCGGCCGTCAGGCGTCGTCATGGTGTTCCCGGCCGGAGCGGCCGCGGAGTCGTGCCGCGCGCCCGTGCCGCCACCGCCCAGCGACGCGCTGTCCCGACTCGTTTGGGCCGGACGCGCCGCGAGCTGCTGCTGCACGTCGTTGGGATCGAGTCCGAGCACCTGCGCCGCGGAGGCGACGTCGCGCTGCGTGCGCAATGCCGCGTTGGGAATCGCGAGCGCGTTCTCCCGCCGTCCCACGTGAATCTCCACCTCGGTATTCATGCCGGGCTTCAGCAGGTGATTCGGGTTCGGAATCCGGACCAGCACGTTGAACATCGTCACGTTCTGCTGCACCGTCGCCTGCGGCTCGACCTTCAACACCAGTCCCTCGAACGGGCGATTCGGATAGGCATCGACCGTGATCGTGGTCTGCAGGCCCGGCTGCACCTTCCCGATGTCCGTTTCATCGACGAGCGCGCGGATCTGCACGGTATCGAGGTTGGCCATCTTGAACAGCAGCGTGCCGCCGCCCACGTCGGTCGTGGGCGAGGAAATGACCGTGCCCAGCTCGACGTTCTTCGCGATGATCGTGCCGGCGAGGGGCGCGCGCAGCTTCGTGTCGTTCATGCGATCGCGCGCGTTCTCGAGGTCCGAGCGCGCGCGCACCACGGCCGCGTTCGCGTTGGCATAGCCGAGCTTCGCGGTGTCGTACTCCGTCTGCGTGATCGCCTGCGCCTTGAGCAGCGTGTCCGAGCGCGCGAGCTGGGCGTTGGCATTGGCGAGCTGCGCCTGCGCCACTTCGAGATTCGCCTGTGCCTGCGCCAGATTGTTGCGCGGAATGCGCGGATCGATCGTCGCGAGCAGCTGATCCGCTTTCACGTCGTCGCCCGTCTGCACGTTCATGCCGATGATCTCACCCGACGCTTTGGATTTCACGTCGACGGTCAGCACCGGCTCGATCGCGCCCGACGCGGACGCCGACACGACGAGCGTGCGTCGCTCGACGGGCACTGCCTCGTACATGGGATTCGCCTGCGGCTTGCCGCAGGCAGCCAGCCCCGCGACCGCCAGCACGATTCCCCGGATCGTCATTTTCACGTTACGGTCCTCCCGTCCTCTCATCGCGCGCGATCTTCCCGTCGAGCAGATGAATCTGGCGGCGCGCGTGCGCCGCAATGTCGTGTTCGTGCGTCACTAGCACGATGGTTTGGCCGGTATCGTGCAGGTCGTGGAACAGCTGCATGATTTCATTGCCGGTCGCCGAGTCGAGGTTTCCGGTCGGCTCGTCGGCGAGCAGAATGCTGGGCGCGTTCACCAGGGCGCGCGCGATCGCGACGCGCTGGCGCTGGCCGCCCGACAGCTCGTTGGGCCGGTGGTCCATGCGGTCGGCGAGCCCCACCTGGGTGAGGGAGCCCGCCGCGCGCTCGCGCCGCTCTCTGGCCCCCATGCCGGCATAGATCAGCGGCAGCTCGACGTTGTGCAGCGCGTCGGCCCGGGGCAGCAGGTTGAACGTCTGAAAGACGAATCCGATCTCTTTGTTCCGGATCCGCGCCAGCTCGTCGTCGGTCAGATCGCTGACCTTCTGCCCGTTGAGCCAGTATTCGCCGGCCGACGGGGTATCGAGGCAGCCGATGAGATTCATCAGGGTCGACTTCCCCGATCCCGATGGGCCCATGATCGCGACGAACTCGTTCTTTTTGATCTTGATGTCCACGCCGCGCAGCGCGTAGACGACTTCCGCGCCCATGTGGTACTCGCGCGCCAGATTGTGCGTGAGAATCACGGTGTCGGGCGTCGGTGTGTCGCCGGTGCGGAACATGAGCTCCTGGGCGGTCGTCACAGGGCCCGTCCCACGGTTGCCTCGAGCTGCGCGCGCGAGATCAGATAATTGAAGCGCGTCTGAATCCCGTTCACCTCGGCCTGGGTCAACGCGGCCTGAGACGTCAACAGATCGAGGATCGTCGCGGCGCCAACGCGGTACCGCTCGTTCTGTACGCGCAGATCCTCACGCGCCGCGGAGATGTTCTCGTCCGCGATGGCGATCTGCTCGTATGCGGTCGCCAGAACGGCCATCTGCTGCGTGAGCTGCGCATTCGCCTGGCGCCGCGCGTCGTTCGCGCGGGCCACCGCGTTATCGCGATTGACCGAGGCCGTCACCTGGTTCTGCTCACGCTGGAAACCATTGAACAGGGGCCAGGACAGTCCGAATCGCCAGGAAAACGATTCCTTGTAATTGTCGAAGAAGGGCAGGACGGGCTCCTCGGTGCCAGAACGGCTGTTGTTGTAGCTGACGTTGATCGTAGGCCAGTATTGCGACCGAGCGCTCCACACGCTCGCGCGCGCAGCCCTCGCCTGCTCGTCCGCCTGTTCGACGGCGGGAAAGTCCTCGACTGCGAAGCCGCGCAGCGCCGCTGTATCAGGCATGCCGGGCAGAATCGAGTCCGTAATTGCCCGCACGAGGCCGTCGACGCCGATCTGTCGACCGAGTTGGGCCTGAGCCGTGGCCAGGTTGGCTCGTGCCTGGAGCAACGCGATTCGCGCGTTCCCGAACTCGACTGTTGAACGGAGCGAGTCGGACCGTGTCGCCGAGCCGGCGTGAAGTTTTTCAACTGAGATCTGGAGCTGTTGCTGTGCGCGAGACACCTGCGCGTCGGCGACCCGGACGAGCGCCTCATTGGCGAGCGCATTGTAGAACGCCTGCTTGGTTTGCAGCGTCGTTTGGAAGCGCTGGTTCACCATGCCGGCGTCGGCCGCCGCGTCGGTGGCCGAGCTCGCCTTCAAATCTGCAAATCGCTTGAACCCGTCGAACAGGTCGAGCTGGAGGCTGAGGTTGCCCGTATACGTGTAGACATTGCCGCCCGGCAAAGGATTTCCTTGCTGATCGACGCGAGCGGCATTGCCGCGTGACGCGGAGATACTCGGTGTGATAGACGGGATAAAGGCGCCGTACGATCTCAGCTTGGATGCGCCGGCGGTGCGCTGGTCGCCGCGCGCCGCCACCATGGCGGGCTGAACACTCAACGACCGCTGGATCGCCTCGGTGAGCGTCACCTCGAGCTGTGCCGGCGGCACTGCCGCGGTGGGCTGCTGCGCCCAGGCCGAGCCGGCGAACGCGAGTGCGAGAATCCCTGCCCAGACCCGCCGCATTAGTGACGCTCCCCCCGGTTGGCGCGTTCCCCACTGCTGTGATGCTCGGCCCGCTCGATCAGTTGCTGGTGCCGGGTCCGCTGCTCGGGGGTCAGCTGCGCGTCGATCTCCGCGCGCATCCGCGTCTTGATGGAATCGAACTGAGGCCGGACCCGCGCCCAGAGGGAGTCGGTTTCGGGGCGGTGGCGTTGGAAAATGGCCCGCACCGAGTCACGCTGCGCGTCGCTGAGCTTCAGCTCGCGGCTGAGATACTCGACCATCGCGTCCGGGCC
>DATMZX010000110.1:0-4557 GCA_035573235.1 Gemmatimonadales bacterium | reverse complement strand
GAACAGCCCGCCCAGGACGATCGTGCGGAACGTGTAGCGCGCGAGCTCCTGGCCGAGCAGGCGGAGCGTCGTGCGCCGGTCCGCGCGGTCGTGTTCCGCCGCCTCCGCCATCGTCGCGCCGAGGTTGCGCACGACCTCTTGCGCCGTCTCGGCGACCGCGGTCTCGATCACGACGGCGCTCTCGGAGCCGCAGTAGCTGCAGGTGGCGACGATCGCGTCGGGCACGACCGCGAGCGGGGCGCCGCACGTGCGGCACTGCGCCGCGGCGCCGGCCACGCGCGGCTGGCGGGCGCGCAGCGCCGCGAGCAGCCGGCCCCGTCCGGTGAAGCGGCGGTTCGCGTACACGCCGAACGCGCGCGGGATGAAGGCAACGACGAGCAGGATGCCGAACATCATCGCGACCATGTAGCCGAACGGCACGTCGTTCGCGCTCTCGAGGTGAAGGCGCGGCGCGAGCCACCGGTTGAAGCGATCGGCCTCGAGGATCGCGAACAGCCCGAGCGGGATCCCGTACAGAATGAGGAACGCGAGCATCGGTAGGTCGAGGCAGCGCGCGAGTACCTTCACGACCATGCCCGGCGGGCGGTCGAGCCGGCGCAGCACCTGCTCCGCCTGCGCGCGCACCGCGGGATCGTCGCGGCGTGCGCGGCGCAGATCGCGATACGCCTGCGGCACCGGCGTGCTGGCGCCGCAGCTCGGGCAGACGATCGCGTCGGTGTCGTTGAGAACGAGCGGTGTGCCGCACTCGGCGCACTGCAGAACCACCAATGTCCCCACGTCACGATTATCGCACGGGCGCGGGCTCCGACGGCGGCGCATTCCGTCCCCCTTGGAGGCCCTGGCTGGCCCTGCAGCGGCTCCCACGGGCGCGCTGTCTAGCCGAATTGGCTAGGCGAATTGACGATGCCCTGGCCGTCGCCGTCGCTATTCGCCCGCGAAGTAATCGATCTTTACTTGGCCGGAAAATTGCTGACCACGCCGCCATGCGCGTTTCCGATCGTTCGCTCCGCTTCGCGGTCGCGTCGGTGTCCATTCCTTGCCTCACGCTCGCCTTCATCGCCGGTTGCGGGCAGGGCGATGTCGAGCCGCGCCCTTCCCCCGTTGCACCCACCGCCGCCGAAGTGAAGGCGCTCGTCGACGTCAATTATCAACGGCCGGCTCTGCACACCGTCGTCGCGGCGCCGCCGCTGCCCTCCGATGGCCGCGTCATCGTCTGGTCGCGCCGCTACGACGGCGTCGACCTCGACAACGACGCGCGCTCGACGCTGCACCCGAACGGCGCCTGGCACACGCGTTGGTTGCGCGAGCTGTCCGAGCCCGAGCCGGTGCGACGCGCGGAGGTCTGGACCGTCGAGCGCGCCGCGACGAAGGCCGGTCTCGACGACGGTCTGGCGCGCGGCACAGTCAAAGGGCGGATCGTCTACCGCCCGCAGCTCGAGCTGCATTCGTTGGTCGCGTCGCCCCAAAATGAGACCGACGTCGAGCTCGTGGTCGCCGGCTGGCGGCTCGTCATCGAGCTCGTCGACAACGACGCCAAGCTCAATCGCGATCTCGACGCGTATACCGGCGAGGAGATCGGCCGATACTCGCAGTGGGTCCAGACGACGGTGAACGCGCCGACCATGCAGTACGGAACGCAGCCGATCGACATCACGAACAACGTGCTCACGCGGACCTCGTCGTACAAGGATCCGGTCCGCGCGTCGCTGCTGGACGCGACCAGCGGGTCGCCGATCAACGGACAAGGCATCGTCGCCGGGTTGCCGACAGACACGACCAAAGCCCTGTCCTACGCTCGCGCTTCGACGACGGCGAGCTTCGACAACGACGTCGCGTTCGATCTCGAGCAGGCGTGGGACTACTTCGCCGCGACGTTCGGGCGGCGCGGCCTGCGCAATGCGCAGCCGTCAGCGAAGGCGACGGCCAACGACGCCATCGCCTATTTCAACCCTACCGCGGGCCTAAACCTCATCATGCACGCCGACACTGGGCTCATAGAAATCGATCAGGCCAGCGGCACCGCCTGGCAGAATTGGGTCACCGCAGACGTCGTCGGCCACGAGTGGACACACGCGGTGTTCAACGCCGACACGGCCCACTACACCCCCAGCACCTACTGGGGCGCGAACGGCGGCATCAACGAAGCGAACTCCGATCTCTTCGGCGAGCTCATCGAAGCGCGCGCGCTCCACGCCGCCGGCCTGCAAGTCGACGACGACATCCGCGACAAGTGGGACTTCGGTCAGGCCTCGGGGACGTACCCGCCGTCGACGCGGCGCTACATGTGCCAGCCGAGCACGAGCCCGTATTCGGCTGCCTACGGCCCGTACCGTGACGTATGGTCGACGGACCTCGACAATCCAGCCAACCACATCGATGCGCACCTCGCCATGGGTCCCATCGATCGCGTCTGGTGTCTGCTCGGACGCGGCATGGTGCCGAATGGCTCGCCCACCGAGCTCGAGCTACAGTCGCCGATCGCTCCCGCCGGCTTTGCCGGGCTCGGCGGCAAAACCGTCGGCAAGCTTGAATATCGCGCGCTCAGTTATCTGCGCGGCGCGCCGCTCCCGGCGATGTTCATCGATCTGCGCTATGCGTTGCTCGACGCAGCCGTCGATTACTATGGCGAGTACAGCGACCAGTACAAAGCGATCGAGGACGCATTCGCCGTCATCGGCGTCGGCGCTCCCGCGGATCGCACGCCGCCCGTGATCACCTTGACGTCGGGGACGATGCTCAGCCAGAGGAGCCCCATCACCGTCGCCATCGGCAGCACCAACCCGATCACCAGCGTGAGCTTCACGCTCGACGGCAACAACCTCGGCACGCTCTCTGCGCCGCCGTGGCAGTTGACGCCGCCACTACAGCCGGAAGGCAGCCACACGCTCTACGTGACCGCCATCGATGCGCATCTCAACAAGACGACGACCCAGTGGGCGGTCGTGTTCGACGGCAGCGGACCGGGTATCACCTTGACCGATGTGACGCCCTGCCCAAGCGCCGTGATTTGCTACGACTATCGCTACCAACGCATGTACAAGGTGAATGCCACCGATTTCTCGGGAGTGCAGAACGTAGCACTACTGGTGGACGGGCCGATTGTCGGTAGCGCAAGTGGAAGCTCTTATGTGTTCACCGTGAACTACACCGTCGGCGGCGCCCATTCCCTGCAAGGCCGGGCGACAGATCTACTGGGAAATGCGAGCACTACGCCGTGGCAGACCTTCGACATCGACTTGACGCCTCCGACTTATACCTCGGGGCCGAACGTCTATCAGGATGCAACGATCGAAGGTCGACTCCACATGAAATACTGCGCCACGGATCCCTCAGGGTTGAGTTGGTCGGGGAACGACCTCGACGGCAGCTGGACCCAATTTCAGAGCAATGGAACGACCCCAGGCTGTTTCGACTTCTACAAAGACGGTATCGCGATGGGCCCTCATACGTACAAGACCCACGTAACCGATCGCTGGAACAACGACGCCGTCACCTCGGGGTCGATCACGATGACGCCCATCGCTCCGACGCTGTCGACGCCCTCGGTGTGGGTCGATACCTCGCTCTTGGGCCACGTGCGGGTGACCGCGAACTACGGCGCGACTCACGGCATTCACCAGGTGAGCCTGAATCTCTGCACGTCGACCTTGTGCCAGGCGAAGGGAACCTTCACGCCGACCAACTCGTCTACCGACCAATCGACGCATACCTTCGACGTGACCGGGATTGCCAGCGGGACGTATTTTGCTCGCGTCGAGGTGTGGGGCAATAACCAGCTCACCACGATCAGAGACTCGGCGCCGTTTTCAATCGGCACGACCGATCTCGTTTTCCCAGAGGGCGAGCCCAACAACTCCTGGTCTCAAGCCAATCAGGTCCCGAGCGGTTACAACGTGATTCGCGGAACACAAGCGGCAGGGTTCATTGGCGAGGATGACTTTTTCATCGTACCTGTCCCTGAGAACAAACAGATCTGCGTCGCAGGCGCGATCACCAACGGGTCGTTCTGTCCGGGTGGGTTCACGGTGAGCGCCCCCGCCGCGGGCGGAATAATGTTCCCATTGATGAGCGCGTCGCTTGCGAGCTCACGCTCCTATATCACGGCGCAAACCTATCAATGCGCGTCGCCCTACACAGGACAGACGCAGGTCTATCTACAGCGCTGGGTCAGCGGGAAAGTCACCGGATGCCCGACCGCGATGGACTACGATATCTTGTATTTCTACCAGTAGCGTGAGCGAATCGCCCTCGCCGCAAGAGAGCGTCGCCGGCCGCAAGTTGGCCAACGTTCCGAATCCTGGCAGCGGGTCACTGCACGCCGTCGGTGCGACGCCGAGGTTGACGCATGCGCGCGCACGGTCGCAGTCGGTGCCCGCGTTCGCAAGGCAGGCAATCTCGTTGGGCCCGATGTGCAATTGCGCAGCGTCCGACGCGCTCGGCAACCACTGGAAGTAGTCCGTGGCGCAGCTTTGGAGCGTCCCCGTGATCGAACATGCCGTCGCCGTGTGACAGGCACGGACAATCTCGCTCGGCGGCTGTGGAACGCGCGTGCATGCA
>DATMZX010000109.1:0-8988 GCA_035573235.1 Gemmatimonadales bacterium | reverse complement strand
CCAGCTCGCGCACGGTCGGGGCGATGTCGATCGCGATCGGGAAGTCGAGATCCTGCGCCATCCGTTTCACGAGCATCGCCTGCTGAAAGTCCTTGCGGCCGAAGACGGCGACGTCCGGCTCGACGATGTGAAACAGCTTGGCGACCACGGTGAGGACGCCGGTGAAATGGCCTGGCCGCGCCATCCCCTCCAGCGTGTCCGCGACCGGCCCCGGCACCACGCGAGTCAGCGGCTCACTCGGATACATCGCCGCGGCATCGGGGACGAACAGCAGGTCTACGCCGCGCGCTTCGGCGAGCTTCTTGTCCCGCGGCAGATCGCGCGGATAGCGGCTGAGGTCCTCGTGCGGCCCGAACTGGAGTGGATTGACGAAGATGCTGACGACGACGCGCTCAGCGAGCTCGCGCGCGCGATCCACGAGACGCAAATGGCCTTCGTGGAGATATCCCATGGTGGGAACGAAGCCGATGGTGTGACGACGAGCGCGCTCGGCCCGGGACCAGGAGCGCATCTCGGCAATGGAGGTAAGCTCGCGCAACTAGAACTCGCGCTTCTTCATCTCCGAAAAGAAGTCGCGACGCTCGATGTCATCGTCGGTGCTTTCTGGCGGCAGCGTCGGGTCGTAGCGTTTGCGGGCTTTGGGCTTCTGTTTCTCCGCCTTCGCCATGTTCTTCTTGATGAGCTTCGCCATTCGTTCGTCTTCAGTTTTGGACATGCGCAACCCCCGAAATAGGTGCCCTCAATTTAATATCACTTGCCAAACGAATGCTCCGGTCCGGGGTAGCGCCCCTCCCGCACCTCGGCCGCGTACACCCGCGCGGCCTCGCGGACGTCCTCGGCGAGCGCGGCGTATTTCTTCACGAACTTGGCGGAGAACTGGTCGTTCAGGCCGAGCATGTCGTGGAGCACGAGCACCTGTCCGTCGCACGCGGGCCCCGCGCCGATTCCGATGGTCGGGATCGTCAACGCTTTGCTGATTTGCGAGGCGAGCGGCGCGGGCACCAGCTCGAGCACGATGGCGAAGGCGCCGGCGTCCTGCAGTGCGGCGGCGTCGGCTTTGAGGCGCTCCGCGGTCGCCTCGTCGCGGCCCTGCACGCGGTATCCGCCCAGCGCATGGACGGACTGCGGCGTCAGTCCGATGTGTCCCATCACCGGAATCCCGACCTCGACGAGCCGTCGCACCGTGGGCGCCATCGTCTGCCCGCCCTCGAGCTTGACGGCGTGGCAGCCGCTGTCCTTCATCGCGCGACCGCAGTTCGTCAGCGCCTGCTCGGGCGAAACCTGATAGGTGAGGAACGGCATGTCGCACACGACGAGCGCGTGCTCGGTGCCGCGCCGCACCATGGTGGTGTGGTAGATCATCTGCTCGAGCGTCGCGGAGAGCGTGGACGGCGCGCCGGCGAGCACCTGGTTGAGCGAATCGCCCACGAGCAGAATGTCGACGCCGGTCGCGTCGAGCAGGCGCGCGAACAGCGCGTCGTAGCAGGTGAGCGCCACGATGCGCTCTCCTTTTTCCTTCATCTCGAGCAGCGCCCGCGTGGTGATGCTAGGCATGCTCACCATCCAGCTCGGCGATTTCGCGCTGCCAGAAATCGCGGTTCGGCAGCTCGGGATGTGGAATCGTCAAATCGGGTTCCCGCACAATGCGCGCTCCGTAGCGTACGATGTCGATATCCAGGGTGCGCGGTCCCCACCGCTCACGGCGCTCCCTGCCCCGCTCCGCTTCTATCGCCCGGCATTGCGCCAGCAGGTCCGCCGGGCTGAGACTCGTTTCGAGCAGCACCATTTGGTTCAAATACGGCCCCTGCGCAACCGGGCCGAGCGGCGCCGTTTCTTCCACCCGGGACGCCGCAACCATGCGCGTGTCCGGCAGCCCGCCCAGGCGTTCGCGCGCGTGCGCGAGATGCGCGTCGCGGTCCCCTATGTTGGATCCCAACGCCACGTAGGCTCGTTCAATTGACGTTGGCGAAACCTCGCGTCAAGTCGCGCAGCATGGTAGCGACCTGCTCGAGATCGCGGGTCGCGCGCTCGAGGTCGGTCAGGCCCTGGGCGGCCTGCACCGCGCGGGTCGCGACGTCGTCGGCTTCGGCGCGGTTCTGCCCCGCGATGCTCGCGACGGCGTTGATCCGTTCGCGCAGCCGCGCGAACGCCTGATTCTGCTCGCCGGCGGCGGCTGTGATGCGCCCCGCGTGCGCGGTGGCTTCCGCGGTCGCGGCCACGATCGCGTCCAGCGCCTCGAGCGCCGCGGCCGACAGCTCCTCGACGTCGCCGACATTCACCTGGCCGCGCCGCATCTGCTCGACGACTTCACCGACCTGCGTATGAATGTCCTGGACGAGCTCGCCCGCCTCGATCGCGGCGCTCGCGCTCTGCTCGGCGAGATGCCGAACTTCATCGGCCACGACGGCGAACCCCTTGCCGTGTTTGCCGGCGCGCGCGGCTTCGATCGCCGCGTTGAGCGCGAGCAGGTTGGTCATCTCGGCCAGCTCGTGAATCGACGCGATGAATCCCGTGATGCGCCGGCTCATCTGTCCGAGCTGCTGCACCTTGGCCGAGCTCTCACCCACGAAGGCTTTCAGCGCGACGAGCCGCTCGATCGCCTCGCGGATCTGCGTGCGATTGCGGGTCGCAACGTCGCTGGCGGCGGTCGATGCCCGCGCGGCGCCCGCGCCGTCGTCGGACACCCGGCGCGAGACCTGGGCGAGACTCTCGGTGGCCTCGAGGCCGCCCGACACTTCCCCTTCCTCGCGGCGCACGCCTTCACGGATGACGCCCGTCGACGCCGCCACGGCGGACGCCGCGCCTTTCAAGGCCTCGGCGGTCTGCGCGATCGTGGCGAGCTGGCGCGTCATGCGGTCGACCGTCTCGACGAGCGGCCGGCGCAGGTCGGTGATGTGGACGGCGGTCGCGAGCTGATTGGCGAACGTCGTGATGGTCAGAATGTCCTGACGCCGGTAGCAGTGCTTCTTGTGATGCTCGAGCTCGAGCGTCCCGATCACATGATCCCCGAACTTGAGCGGGACGATCACGAGACTCTGCACCTCGAGCGGCGCGTCCGCGACGCGGTCGTCGCGCGTGACGTCGTCGATCACGACGGTTTCGCCGCGCTCGGTGACGCTGCGACGCAGCGCGACGGTGTCGGCCGTCGGATCGCCGCGACCCTCGCGGCCGCGATCGGAGCGATGCGCGAGGGTCATCTCGCCCTCGTGGAGGCGATAGATCCGGAAATCGCCCCAGTCCACGAGCCGGTTGGCCAGGCGCTCGATGCGTTGAAATGAATCTTCGAGGCTGATGTTCGCGGTGATCACCGCTTCCATCGCGTGAATCTTGTTCAGCTCTTCGGCCGAGATCGCTTCCTCGATCATCTGCTTGAGCAGCAGGCCGAGGAACGTGAGCACCAGGCCGACGAGAATCCCCGCGCCGAACGACCAGGCGATCACGGCGCCGACGAAGCTCGTCGCGGCGAACACCGTCGCGGCGTAGGCGATCACTTCGTACCGCACGATCATGAGGCGCTCGGCGGGCTCGAGCTTGGACCGGACGATCAGGCTGAAGTAGAAGAGCACGCGTCCGAACACGAAGTACGCAAGCGCATAGCCCGCGAGCGCCGGCAGCAGCTCGATCGACAGCGCCGGGACTCCATGCAGCTCGAGCCAGGACAGAATCGCGCCGTACACTCCGAAGGCCGCCACGAGCGTGATGACCTCGCGGCCCATGTTGACCCAGCCCGCGCGGAGTGGCTTCCGCTGCCAGAGCGAATCCGTCGCGAGCGTGGCGCCCGCAATGGCGAGCGCGGTCGCCGGGACGCCGACGAGCAAGCTGCCCGCGAGCCCGACCAGCGCCGTCTGCGTCATGTAGGAGTACTTGCTCAGCGGCACCGCCAGGCCGCGCAGCGCGACGGCGCTCGCGAACAGGATCGCGAGCGGGACCAGCTGGTCCAGCCAGCGCGGGTCCGCGATGAGAACCCCAACGAGAATCGCGGTGCCCGCATACGCGAGCGCCTGACTGTACACGGCGACGAAGCGGTTGACCGTCATCCGTGCACCGCCGCCGCGAGGTCGCGCGTCAGCCGCTCCATCGCATCCGGTCCGTCCTTCGCGAGCGCATCGAGCAAGGCGCTGCCGACCACGACGCCGTCGGCGTGACGGGCCGCGGCGGCCGCCTGCGCCGGCGTCCCGATCCCGAAACCGACCGCGACTGGGAGCCGCGTCGCCGCGCGCACGCGCCGGACCTGCGCGTCCAGGTCGGCGGGCACGCTGTCGCGCGCGCCGGTCACGCCCAGCCGGGAGATCAAATAGATGAAGCCGCCCGCGCCGCTCATCGCGGCGGGCAGGCGCCGATCGTCGGTCGTCGGTGCGATGAGACGGATGAGATCCAGGCCGTGCTGCGTGACGGCGGTTTCGATCGCCGGATCAGCGCCGGCCGGGAGATCGGTGAGCAGCACCCCAGCCGCGCCCGCCGCCCGCGCGTCCTGGGCAAATCGCGCCACGCCGTAGGACAGCACCGGATTCAGGTAGGTCATGATGATGACGGGCACGCGCAGGGCCGCCGCGCGCACCAGCGCCAGCACGCGCGGCACGGTCATCCCCTGCTCCAGCGCGGCCTGAGTGGTGCGCTGGATCGTCGGACCATCGGCGAGCGGATCGGAGAACGGCACGCCGATCTCGACGAAATCGGCGCCCGCCGCCTCGACGCGGCGCAGCGCATCGAGCGATGCATCGTAGGTTGGAAATCCGGCGGTGAGGTACGGAATCAGCGCCCGCGATTTGCCGAGCGCGCGCCACCGCTGCGCGATGGCGGAGGCGCTCTGCTCAGACAAAGTAGTCGCTGACGTTGATGCCGTATTTGACCGGGTCGGTGACTTTGACGATGGTGCGCGGGTAGTTGCCGTTCGCGTCCTTCTGCGACAGATCCACGACCGTCCCCGGGGTGAGCAACGCGCCGTCAGGTGTGGTGACGACGCGGACCACGGGGCGATGCACGTGGGCGACGTCGGGGTTCGCGTTGTGTACCAGCGCGACCTCGTAGGTGTCCAGAATGACGCACGTCCCGACCGGGTAGATCCCGATCAGGTTGATGAACGCTTTCACGACCACCGGATCGTAGCCGCGGCGCGGATTCTCCCACATCTCCTTCAGCACGGCGTCCGGCTGGATCGGCGTCGTCTGATAGACGCGCCGGCTGGTCGCCGCGTCGAAACCATCGGCGACCGCGATCACCTTCGAGTAGATCGACAGGATCCGCGGCCGGATCGACTTGGGATAGCCGGTGAGGTCGATCTTCATGTGGTGCTCGTAGGCCACGACCATCCCGCGATAGGGGATCTCGCCGTACCCGCGCAGCCCGAACAGCGTGAGCACGCCGAGCCACGGGTGGGCCTGCATGATGCGCCACTCTTCTTCGGTGAGGCCGCCTTCCTTATTGAGGACCTCGAGCGGCACGCGCGACTTGCCGACGTCGTGGAACAGCGCCGCCATGCCGACGTCGTACAGCTGCAGCTTGGTCAGGCCGAGCTTGCGGCCCAGCGCCACCGAGAAAATGCAGACGTTGACCGAATGCGTGAACGTGTATTCGTCGTAGTCGCGCAGCGTCGTCAACCCGACCAGCGAGGACTCATTGTTCAGGACCTGGTCCACGATCGCCTGCACCGCGCGCTTCACTTTCTTCACGTTCGCGGTGCGGCCCATGCGGATCGAATTGATGACTTCTTTGGTCACGGCGACCGAGCGGGCGTAGGTCCGTTTGGCCGCTTCCTTCTGCCGCTCTTCTTCCTCGACGTCCTCTTCCTGCTCGAGCGGCGGCTCGACGGTAATGAACGACACGCCGCCGTCGACCAGCTTCTGCGACAGCTCGAACAGCTTGTTGGGATTGGCTTCCTTCGCGGCGTAGGACAGCAGCAGCGACACGAACACCTGGAGTTGCCGGCGGTCCACGCCCTCGTCGAGCCGCACGGCGCCGATGCCGCACTGCTGCAGCACGTTCAAGATGTGCGAGAATGACGCGTAGTTGTCGAGATCGAGCCGCAACCGCGTCGAGTTGACGAAGATGAACTCGCCCTGGAGCCGGATCTCGAGCTCGCGCTCAACGTCGAGCAGCTGCTTGGTCGTGGCCGCGAGATCGTCGAGCGCCTTCTGCACCTGGGCGTTCTCGATCGGATACAGCTTGAGCGAGCGGAACGCGGTATAGAGGACCACCAGGAAATCGCGCCCGGCATGGCGGAGGAAGCCGTCCGTGGTCTGGACGGTTTCGATCATCGAGGGACGTCTGCCGCCCGGCGCGGTCATGCGGTGCCCCCTCCTGTGCCGACCTCGCGCAACGCGCGGCTCACGGCGTTGCGCACCAGCGGCTCCTTGTCCTGCGTCACCTTCTGCAAAATCTCGCGCGCGGCCGGCGTGCGGATCTTGCCGAGCGCCATCGCGGCGCACGCGCGCGTCTCGGGATCTTCCTTGCGCGTGAGCAGACCGCCCTTGGGCACCAGAATCTTTTCGAGCGCCGGGATGCCCGACGCGCCGGCGAGCGATCCGTACGCTTCGAAAAACGCCATCTTCTCCGTCAGGTCCGTATCCTTGAGCTTGTTGCCCATCACCGCGGCTTCGATCCGCGGGAACGCGTTGCGATACCCGCGCGTGCCCAGGAACTTGACCGCGGTGATGCGGACGTCGCGCTCACTGTCGTCGATCGCTTTCTCGAGCAGCCGAGTGGCGCCGGGACTGCCGATCGTGGTGAGCGCTTCGACCACGGCGAGCTTGAGGTCGCGCTCGCCGCGCTCCAGCAGCGGGCCCATGCCGTCCGGCGCGCCGGGCAGCTTGAGCCGGCCCGCGAGGCGCACCATCTCGAGCTGCACCGCGGGGTCGCTGCTCGCGAGCGCCTTGAGCACCTCCGCGGCGTGCACCTGCGCGAGTCGCTCGGCGGAATTCTGCACGAGGTTGCGCACCCGCTCGTTGCTGAGCTTGGGCATCCAGGCCATCAGGGTGCCGAGGGCCTCGGCGCGGAGCTCGGTGAACAGGTCGCTCAACTCTTCTTCGGTCGGATGGCTCGTCGCTTCATCGAGCGACTGCAACAGCTGCGACAAGGCGTCGGGCTGCGACAGCCGTGCGGGCAAGCCTTCCAGGGTCTTGCGATGCTCGGGAATGAGCTCGCGGGCGCGCTGCATGATCACCTTGCATTCGCGCAGAATGAACGCGACCGACCGGAAGTCGCCCGCGCCCAGCAGATACGGGATGAAGTTCTCGAGGATGGAGATGAGCTCGGCGCGGACGGTGCCGTACGTCTGCAGCTCGAGCAGATCGAACAGCATCCCCAGGACGTTGCCGCGGAGGTCCTGCGCGTACTCGCGCTCGATCTCCTTGTGCAGGTATTCGATTTCTTTGTCGTCGAGGAAGTAGAGCGTCGTGTCGAAGTCGTCGACCGACACGAGCCCCTCCTTCTTGGGCGGCGCTTCTTCTTCCACCTGCCGGCGAATCGTGGTCGCGGTGCTGGCATCCCCGGCGGCGTCGCCGCCCGGGGTACCGCCCCCGCCGATCGCGGGCGTCGAGGTATCGGAGCGCTCGATCGGAACCGCGTTTTCACTCGCCAGCTCGCGGAACGTGTAGGAGATGAACTGGAAGTCTTCCGCCCACAGCAGCGTCAGCAAATCGTCGGGCGCGTCGGCCTGGAGGTTCTTCGCCTGGTGCAGCACGGCGAGGAACCGCACGATCTCCGCGTCTTCGACGCCGGGCTTGAACGTGAGCGAGCGGACGCCGTCCTTGTACAGCGTCCACGCGATGCTTTCGTTGCGCTGCTCCTGGCTGTAGATGGCGTTGTCTTCCCAGCGGATTTCCGTTTCGCCCACGTCGAAAATGAGATCGTCGGTCGCCTGCCAGATCTGGCGGAAGGCGGTCCGAACGTTTTCGACGGCGCGTTGATAGACCGGATTGTTCGGGAGGTACAGCTGCGTCGCGCGCATCCCCTTGCTGATGACTTGCATCAGCTCTTCGACTTGCGACGGCGGGAGCGCCAGCTCCGGGACGGGCGACGTGGGGTTCGTCAGATCGCTGCTCCAGTAAGCTCAGCGACCATCGCGACGTCCTTATCGCCGCGGCCGCTCAGATTGATCAGGATAAGATCGTTCGACGTCCACCGGCTCTTGATCACCCACGCAATCGCGTGCGCGCTTTCGAGCGCCGGCAGGATCCCTTCCAGCCGCGAGAGGGCCGCGAATGCCTCGAGCGCTTCACGGTCGGTCACGGCTTCATACGATACTCGGGCGCTGTCTTTCAGGTAAGCGTGCTCCGGGCCGACACCGGGATAATCGAGACCGGCCGACACGCTGTGCGCGGGCTGCACCTGCCCGTCGGCATCCTGAAGCAGGTAGCTCATGCTGCCGTGGAACACGCCGGGGCGACCTTTGGCGAGTGTCGCGGCATGCTTGTGACTTTTGACCCCTTCGCCCGCGGCTTCGACGCCCACGAGCTTGACCTCGGCGTCCTCGAGGAACGCGGTGAAGATGCCGAGCGCGTTCGATCCGCCCCCCACACAGGCCACGACCGTTCCGGGCAGCCGCCCGAACTGCTCGAGCATCTGCGCGCGGGCCTCGCGGCCGATCACCGACTGGAAATCGCGCACCAGGCGCGGGAACGGATCGGGCCCCACGACCGACCCGATGATGTAATGGGTGCTGGTCACGTTGGTGACCCAGTCCCGCAGCGCCTCGTTCGTCGCGTCCTTCAGGGTGCGGGTGCCCGACCTCACCGGCACGACCGTCGCGCCCATCAGCTCCATGCGGTACACGTTCAGCCGCTGCCGCCGCATGTCCTCTTCGCCCATGTAGACGACGCACTCGAGTCCAAACCGCGCGCACACGGTGGCCGTCGCGACGCCGTGCTGCCCCGCCCCCGTTTCGGCGATGATGCGGCGCTTGTTCATGCGCCGGGCGAGCAGCACCTGGCCCAGGGTATTGTTGATCTTGTGCGCGCCGGTGTGATTGAGATCCTCCCGTTTGAGGACTAC
>DATMZX010000108.1:0-3636 GCA_035573235.1 Gemmatimonadales bacterium | reverse complement strand
CCCGTCGGGCCCGACCAGGCTCGGTACGAGATTGCGCGGCGTCACCGGTCCCCACCGAAACGTCTGCCACTCGGCGGTCAACGTCAGGTGCAGGCCCAGATCGGCGTCGGGATGCGTCTTCGCGTATGCGGCCACCTCGCCGAACCACGGCGCCGGGACCATCACCGTCGCGGAGGTGACGAGCTTCTGGTCGAGCGCGGCGAAGCTGGCGTCGTTCTCGGAGTGCGACATCGCCAGGTCGTCGGCATTGATGATGAGCAGTTTGGCATCGGCGGGATAGCCGAGGCGCACGTTCAGGGGCTGATCGGCGGCAAGCAACACCGCGCAGAGCCCGGCGATGAGTAGGCGCATGCGAGAATATCCTAGGGGCGATTTGCCAATAGGATAGAGGGGCAGCCCCCAGGGTTGCAGGACTGCCCCGATGTGGCGGAGACTGCTCTGTCCTAATTCACACTGCTGGTCGCCGACCCGACGACGATCTCGCCGGCAGGCTTGGTGCCGAGCAGGCCAGTCTGCTGCAGGTACACATGGATCATGTTGATCGTGATGCCCCCACCCGTCGCAATCTGCTCGTTCAGCACGACGTACCCCACGCCAGGCAGGTTCACGCGCGTGTTGGCCGCCGGGGCCGAAATGGCCACGCCGTTCACGTACAGATCGGCGAGCGTCGAGCCGTCGGCGTCACTGCCCGCGGCCGTTGTGGTCGCGAGCGCGAGCACGCCGTTCGCCGTGATGAGTCCGTTCAGGATGTTGACCTGGCCGAGCGACGCGCTGCTCACGGCGTCCGAGTAGCCGTCGTCCGACCAGCCCGACGCGAGCGCATACGCGTCGCGCGCCGACACCAGCCCGGTGATGCTGACGTCGGCGGCATCGGTCTGCACCATTCCGCCCTCGGCCGGTGCCGTGGCGGACGGGGTCTTCTGATTCACCAGCGCGGTGCTCACGGAAACGCCGAACGCCTGCGCGGTGGCGGTTCGTTGCGCCTGGCCGAAGGCCGGGCGGGCGAACCAGGTGAGCGGCAGGACCATCGCGGCGAATCGCAGTCCCCGCCCAAGGTTTTGGATCTTCATGGTGTCCTCGCTAGTGGGTTGGGTGGAACTGCCGGTTGCCGCCCGTCAGCGTGCACGACGGCTCGGCGGGGGGGAGTGCCGGATCCGGGCACAACACTTCGTACGGATAGTCCAACAGCCTGATGCCGAAGCCATCGTGCCCCGCCCCGGGCTCACCGTTGTCGCAATCGAAGACTTCGAACCGCGACTGTTGGCCCGTGTTCTTGATCACCAGCGTGCCGCCCCAGTGCACGCCGCCTTCTTCGCAGTCGGTATCGGTGGCGAGCTCAGCCCAGGTGACGTCGATCGAGTGCAGGTTCAAGGGCCGCCCGTTGAGTTCGTACTCGGGACGATGGTCGACCCATTCGAGCGAGCCCTTCGCGCCCTCACAGTGCCCGAGCTCGTCCGTCTGGCCGTTGGGCTCGGCGATCACGTGCGCGCCGAAGGTTTCGTATTCGTGACTGGCCGGCGGATTCTTGTCGGCCGTACCGGGCGGAAAGTCGATGCGGCCGCCGCCCGTCATCTTGAAGCCGGTACAGGTGAAGACGTTGAAGTGAAAGGATGGCGTGCCGAGATTCGGCGCGACCGCGTTGTCCCGTTGCGCGCAGCTCGACGCGAGCAGCACCACAGCGGGGATCGCCGCCAGCGCGGCGAGTGATCTCAGGGTGTTCATTAAGCCTCCGTGAGTGAGCTGGATCAGCCAGATCTCCCGGAAGGCAAGCGCCGTGCCCGGTTTCTGACGCACGGATTGGCGCTGACTGGGGCAGAGTTGACGTGGCCGGCGCGCGACGGTGTGGCGCGACAGCCACGCGGCGGTCCTTAGGGCACGGACCGCGCGTGGCGAAGGACGGGCTTCAGCCGCATCGTATGTCCGTGTCAACGACCAATCGTCGCCTCTTTTACTACGCCCTCACTTCCGCCCTCGCCGGCTTCCTGTTCGGCTTCGACACCGTCGTCATTTCCGGTGCCGAGCAGACGATCCAGCGGCTGTGGGGCTTGAGCCCCGGCGTGCACGGCTTCGCGATGGGCGCCGCGTTGTACGGCACCGTGCTGGGTTCCCTGCTCGGCTCGTGGCCCGCCGATCGCTTCGGGCGGCGCCCCACCCTGCTCGCCGTCGGCGCGCTGTTCCTCGTGTCGGCGCTCGCCTCGGCGCTCGCGCCCAACGTCGAGCTCTTCATCATCGCGCGCTTCATCGGCGGCGTCGGCATCGGCATCAGCACCGTGGCCGCCCCGCTCTACATCTCCGAAATCGCGCCGCCCGAACGGCGCGGCCGGCTCGCGGCGATGTTCCAGTTCAACATCGTGCTCGGCATCGTGATCGCGTTCGCGTCCAACGCCGCGCTCTCGGGGCTGGGCGCCGACGCGTGGCGCTGGATGCTCGGCGTCGCCGCGATCCCGTCGTTGATCTACTTCGTGATGGCCCTGTGGCTGCCCGAGTCGCCGCGCTGGCTGCTCACGCGCAAGAAAGACCGCGTGAAGGGCGTGAACATGCTGTCCACCCTCATGCCGTCCGCGAGCGCAGCCGAGCTCGAAGCGATCGCGAACGCGATCGCGACCAGCGGCGCCGAGCAGGCGGGAGAGGGATTCTGGAAGCGGCGGCTGCGCGTGCCGATCGCGCTCGCCTTCCTCGTCGCGTTCTTCAACCAGCTCTCCGGCATCAACGCGATCCTCTACTTCGCGCCGCGCATCTTCAGCCTCACAGGGCTAGGGCCACAGGCGGCGCTGCTGCAATCGGTCGGCATCGGCATCACCAACCTCCTCTTCACCTTCGTGGGCCTGTGGCTCATCGACCGGCTGGGCCGGCGCACGCTGCTGCTGATCGGCTCGTTCGGCTACATCGCGTCGCTGGGGCTGTGCTCGTGGGCGTTCTATACGGGCCACGTGGCGATCGTGCCGGCCTGCATCTTCGCATTCATCGCGGCGCACGCAATCGGCCAGGGCACCGTGATCTGGGTCCTGATCTCCGAAATCTTCCCCAACACCTACCGCGCGGCGGGCCAGTCGCTCGGCAGCACCACGCACTGGGTGTTCGCCGCGCTGCTCACCACCGTGTTCCCGCTGATGGTGAGCCGGCTCGCGCCGGGCACGATCTTCCTCTTCTTCTGCGGGATGATGGCACTGCAGCTCGTGTGGGTGCTGGCGATGGTGCCGGAAACGAAAGGCGTGCCGCTCGAGGAAATCCAGCGGCGGTTGGGGCTTGCCTCCTAAGCCGGTCATCGTCGGCGTCGGTGAAGTGCTGTGGGATGTCTTTCCCGACGGCGAGCACTTCGGCGGCGCGCCCGCCAACGTCGCGATGCATGCCGCCGCGCTCGGGGCCGAAGCCTACATGATCAGCGCGGTGGGTCCGGACGCGCGCGGCGCGGCGGCGCTGGCGCGGCTCGACGCGGCCGGCGTCAATCGCGACGCCGTCGCGCAGCTGCGCGGACGTCCCACCGGCGTGGTCAAGGTCAGCGTCGATTCCAAAGGGCAGCCGACCTTCGATATCGCAGCCGACGTCGCGTGGGATTATCTGCCGTGGTCCCAAACGGTCGAGCAGGTCGCCGAGCGCGCCGATGCGATCTGCTTTGGTACGCTGGCGCAACGCGGG
>DATMZX010000107.1:0-4185 GCA_035573235.1 Gemmatimonadales bacterium | reverse complement strand
CGGGGGTCGCCGAGTGCGAGCGGGGGCTGCAGGCGAACGCGATGGCGCCTGCGCAGAGCAACGTGATGATCAACCGAGTGTTCATGTCCCGAGAGCAGCGGGTCGGGGCGACGCGTCCTTGTGAGTGTGCGGTGTCTCACAAATCATCGCGATGCCAACTTATCAACCCGGAGACGAATAGTCAACGTGAAGCGTAACACGGGAAGTATCAGCGGTTTCATCACTTAAATATTCAGAAAATTTGTACGCAATCATTCGGACTACCTTCGGTTTCTGTGCGCTGATTCGCTTGCGAAAAATTTCACAAGCTCCTAGATTTTCCCGCGCATGAACCCGGGGGGCGAGGGGCCCGTGAGGCGGCCAGCGGAGCGTGCACCGGCGCTCTCGGGGACCGAATTTGCCGGAATCGGCCTCCAGTTCGCCCTCACCCTCGTCCTCTTCGCCTTCCTCGGTGTTTGGCTGGACGATCGGGTTCACTCCTCCCCCTGGCTTCTCCTTCTGTGCGTGTTCGTCGGCGGAGCCGCAGCCTTCTACTCGATGTATCGACGGGTCGTAACGGCGCAACGGCGGGACACGCAGGCGCGGAAAGAGCGCGGAGCCCTGGGCGTTCCGCAAACGAAGGGCGAGCCAAACGGCCAAACGACGAATCGGGACCGAGGAGCGCGCAGTGAGCACGAGTAGCGTGAGCAGAGTGCCGCTTGCCGGCGCCCTCGGGCGGTACGAAGTGGCCGTGCTCGGCGTCGTGGCGCTGTTGGGCGGTGCGCTGTGCCTCTTGTTTCGGGGCGCAGGGAATGCTTGGGCGATCGCCGTCAGCGGATCGATCGCTCTCGTCGTCCAGCCAACGGCGGTCCTGCTGGCGCGTCTCGTCCCTGGAAATGTCCCGGCGGCTCGCATGGGATTGGGAGCGCTGTTGCGAATGTTCACTCTCGTTGTGTATGCGGTGACGGTGGCGGCGTTCAGTGCGCTGCCGATTACTGCGGCGCTCGTCAGCTTGGCGGCGTTCTACTTCGCGTCGACATTGATCGAACCTCTTGTGATCAAGCCATGAACGCTCTTCGCACCTCGCCGCGGCGTCGATGGATGGCCGCTGTGCTCACATTGTTGCTCGCTGGCGCTGCGGTCGCGCCGCGCAGCGTCCGCGCGCAAACCGGTTCGCCCGCCGCGGCCGAGCCAGGCGCGCCGGTGGAGCGTCAGCTCGGTCCGGCCGACATCATCATGCCCCACATCACGGACTCGAAGACGATCGAGTATCCGTGCTATCGGGGCGCGGGCGAGTGGGCATGCGAGGCGACGTTTCCGACCTGGAACGTGACGGTTGCCGGCCACACCTACGATCTCGGGATCACGAAGCACATTTTCTTCATGATGCTCGCGGCCCTCATCGTGGCGATCGTGCTCATCGCGACGGCGCGGTCGCACGTGCGTGCGACGCGCGACGCCGGCCGTCCGAAAGGCTTTGCCGCCGGACTCGAGGCGGTGGTGCTCTATTTTCGCAACGAGATCTTTCTCCCAGCGCTCGGTCACGGCGGCGCCAAGTTCGTGCCGTTCTGCCTCACGCTCTTCTTCTTCATTCTGTTCTGCAATCTGTTCGGACTGATCCCGTACGGGTCGACGCCGACGGGGAACGTGGCGGTCACCGCGACACTCGCCGCGATCACCTTCGTGGTGATCGAAGTGGCGGGCATGCGGGAGCTGGGCGCGGGATACCTGGGTACGATCATCTATTGGCCGAGCGATATGTCCGTAGGCGTGAAGCTGCCGCTGACGCTGATCATGACGCCGGTCGAGATCGTCGGCAAATTCACGAAGCCGTTCGCGCTCACGATCCGTCTCTTCGCCAACATGATCGCGGGGCACGTCATCATCCTTGCGTTGATCGGTCTGATCTTCCTCTTTGGCTGGTTCGTCGCGCCGCTCGCGATCGCAATGGCGATCGGCATCATGATTCTGGAAATTCTCGTCGCGGTCATTCAGGCGTTCATCTTTTCGTTGCTCGCGGCGGTGTTCATCGGGCAGATTCGTTCGGCGCACCATTGAGTTGCGCTGGGCGTGGGACGTTGGACGTTGGGCGAAGCGATGAGTAGTGCGTCGTGAGTTGAGATTGGTACCTCGCGGGTGGGATGCTCCTCACCGTCCGCGATCGTAGCCGGACGAGGGTCCGGTGATGCTCGTTGAGCCCCGGGGCTCGGTGACGAGCGGCGCGCGCGCAGGACGGCGGCGCGGAGCAACGTAGTCGACCGTTGGAATTGGAGAACTGACATGACGATTCTTCCCTTGCTTCAGGCCGCCGTGGGCTACACGCCGGCGTACACCGGCGCCTGGGCTATGCTGGGCGCCGGCATCGGCGCAGGCCTCTCGGCCATCGGTGCGGGCATCGGCATCGGCCTGATTGGAGGCCGTGTCGCCGAGGCCCAGGCGCGCCAGCCGGAAATCGCGGGCACCATCTTCGCGAACGGCATCATCATCGCGGCACTCATCGAGGGTGTGGCGCTGTTCGGCGTCGTGGTCTGCTTGCTGATCGAGCTGAAGAAGTTTTTCTGAGCAGGTCTCGGCCGGCGGCCCCGGGGTCGCCGGCCCGAGTGCTCGACCCGCGACGTGGATCGAGCTTCGACTGTCCTGCGGACACCGATTCCCACTATCACCCTTCTGTGATCGCCTACTCCGCGCTCCCCATGCGAATTCTCCCGCTCTCTGCTCTGTTGCTCGTGTCGAACGCTGTCGTTGCCGCAGCCCAGGAAGCGCCGGGCGGCGGCGGGTTGATGAGCCTTCAGGTCAACCTGATGTTCTGGACGCTGCTCATCTTCGTGCTGCTCTATTTCCTTCTGTCGCGCTACGCCTTCGGCCCGATCACCGCGGCCGTCGAGCGCCGCGAGAAGGCGCTCGAGGACGCGATCGAAGCGGCCAAGCGCGACCGTGAGGCCGCGGCCAAGCTCCTCGCCGAGCACCAGGCGGCGATTGATGCGTCGCGAGGCGAGGCGCAGAAGCTGATCGCCGACGGCCGCGCCGTCGCTGAAAAGATGCGCACCGATCTACTCGAGCAGACGCGGCGCGAGCAGCAGGACATGCTCGAGCGCGCCCGCCGCGAGATCGAGAGCGAGAAGGACAAGGCGATCGCGCAGCTCCGGCGCGACGCGGTCGACCTCGCGCTCGCCGGCGCCAGCCGAGTGATCGAGCAGAACCTCGAGTCGCAGAAAAACCGCCAGCTCGTCGAGAGCTACCTCTCGTCGATCGGCACCGCCGCGGCGAGCAACTAATGCGCGAGCCGACGATCGCCCGCAACTACGCCGAAACGCTGCTCGAGCTCGCGCGCCGCGCCGGCGATCTGCGCGGCTGGGGCGAGCTGGTCGAACAGGTGTCGGACGCCGTGGAGACCGACCGCCGCCTGCGGATCTTTCTCGAGTCGCCGCGGGTCAGCGGCCAGCAGAAGAAAGACGTCATCCAGAAAGCGTTCGGGGGCGCGCTCCCGCGCGACTTCGTGCGCTTTCTTCAGGCGCTCGTCACGCACCGGCGGCAGATGTTGATCCCCGCCATCGCGCACGAATACCACGATCTGGTCGACCAGGTCGAAGGGCGAGTCCACGCCTCGGTCACCGTCGCGCGCGACGCCGACGAAGCGGATCGCAACGTCATTGCCACGCAGCTCTCGCGCGCACTGGGCAAGGACGTGGTGCCGCACTTCCACGTGAACCCGGCGATTCTGGGCGGGGTTGTCGTCCGTGTTGGAGATACCGTGCTCGACGGCTCGGTTCGGCGCCGGCTGTCAGTGCTTCGGGCTGGCATGCTCGGCGCGCGGTAGAGTCAGCGCTCCCGGGTCCAGAGCCAGAGAGATCCGCAGCCGTCGTCGTTCGAATGCATCCCCGCGGGTGATGCGGCCCCGTCGGCGTAGAATTCGGCGCCGGCGAAGTCACTCACGTTGAACGCCCGCGAGACGTCGGGCGGCGCAATACCCTGGTCCGCCATCTTTGCCGTGTAGTACAAGGTTCCGTCGACGTAGATCGTCACGTAGCAATCCGAAATCCCGGTTTCCTTGCACCTGCTTTTGACTTTGGCGCCGGGGTCATCGATGAAGAGCAGGCCCCGGCAGTGTTTGCGGCCGGAGACCAGCGTCGTTCCCTTGACGACGTCCAAGCCGGGAACTCGGCTTTCGAGCAGGTTCCCGAGCGTGCTGTTCTCGTTCCGCCGGAA
>DATMZX010000106.1:0-3868 GCA_035573235.1 Gemmatimonadales bacterium | reverse complement strand
CCTGGGACATCCTGTTTCTCATCCCCGTCCCGTGGGTAGGCCCCGTGATCGCACCGGTGATCGTGAGCCTCTGCCTGATCGCCGGCTCGCTCTGGCTGCTCGCGCACCCTGACCTGCGGCTGCCGCGCTTGGCCTGGGGACTCGCCATCCTCGGCGCGTTCCTGATCCTGCTCTCCTTTTCCGTCGACTTCCGCTACGCGCTCACCCGCACCGACCCCCCGCGCTTCCGCTGGGAGCTGTTTGGCGCGGGGATTCTCATTGGAACAGGAGGGTTTTTCGTCCGCAAACGCGCCTTGACATTCTAGTACTACACCTGTAAATCTACGCCTGTAGATCAACCCGCGAGGCCTAGAGTGTCGGAGCGCCATCAACTCACCGAGCTGCAGCTAGCCATCATGCGCGTCGTTTGGGACAAGGGAGAAGCCACCGTCCAGGACATCTGGGAGGCGCTCCACAAAGACCGCGGGCTGGCCCAGACCACCATCGCCACCATGCTGTCGCGCCTCGAGCGCCGCGGCGTTGTCACTCGCCGCGCCCAGGCCCGTCAGTATCACTACAAAGCAGCCGTAACCGAGCCGGAAGTCCAGCACTCGATGGTCGCCGAGCTCACCGAGCGCCTGTTCGACGGCGACATTACCGCCCTCGTGCAGCATCTGCTCTCGGAAAAGGACGTCAGCCCCGGCGACATCGCCAAAATCCGCGCCATGCTCCAACGCGTCAAAACGGAGTCCAAATGAACACGCTCCCCTCCAGCCTCCTCGCATGGCTGCTGACGTATCTGATCCACAGCACCGCGCTGCTCGGCATCGCCTGGCTCGTGACTCGGCGCGGGCGGCTCGAGCCGCACGCCTCGGATCTCCTGTGGAAGGTGGCGCTGCTCGCTCCGCTCATCACCGGCTCGGTTCAATCGCGCCTCGAGCTCGCGACACCGCAAGCGGTGCGCTTGCCTGTGGCCGCGGCTCCGCACGCTACGCCAGTTGATCAGGGTGTTTTGACCCCGGGCGCAAGTCCGGGGAACGCCACAGCTTCGGTAACCCCGGGTTTGCCGGGGTTGGAAAACCCCAAGCCCGCATTGCCCTCACTGCCCCTCCTGATCGTGCTGTTCTGGGCCGTGATCGCCCTCGTATCGTCGCTCTACTACGTAGCGCGCCGGCTGATCCTCGTCGGGCGACTCGCCGACCGGCGCGCCGTAAGCGACGGCCCGCTCGCCGCGACGCTCGCCGAGCTGCGCCAGACCACGCGTTTCCGCGGTCGCGTTCACCTCACGATGGCGCGGACGATTTCGAGTCCCGTGGCACTCGGCCTCTCCGAGATCTGCGTCCCCGAGCTGGCGCTGTCGGAGCTCGGCACGGAGCAGCAGCGCAGCATGCTCGCGCACGAGCTGGCGCACCTCGCGCGGCGCGATTCGCTGTGGCTCCTGGGCGCGAGCCTGATGGAACGTGTGTTCTTCTTCCAGCCGCTGAACCGCCTCGCGCGCAAAGAGCTCGAGACGTCGGCGGAATACCTGAGCGACGAGTGGGCTATGCGTAAAACCGGATCGGCAGTTTCGCTCGCGAAGTGTCTGGCCACCGTGGCCGAATGGATTCAGGCGTCGCCGCTGGGCGTGCCGGTCGCCGGCCTCGCCGAGCGTCGCTCGCTGCTCGTGTCGCGGATCTCGAGACTGCTCGAGGGCGGCCTGCCGCAGCGCCCCGCGTCGCGCCTCGGTTGGGCCGCGCTGGCGACACTCGGCGTCGTGGTCACCGTCGCCGCTGCGCCGCACGTGTCCGAAGGAGTCGCGTTAGCGTCGATCGATACTACGCGCGCTTTGCCCGAGGTCTCGAGCGTCGTACCGCGGAAATCTGCGACGGGATCTGCGGGATCCGTGGCTCAAGACACGGGCGTGGTCGTAGCCCTCATCGCCCGCCTCAAGGACGAAAACGCCGGCGTGCGTCGCGCCGCGGCAAGCTCATTAGGCCGCATCGGTGACCCGCGCGCCGTGACGCCGCTGATCGCGGTGCTCGCCGACTCCGACGCCGAAGTGCGGCGGGAAGCGGTCGATGCGCTCAGCAACTTCGAGGACTCGCGAGCCATCAACCCGATCGCCGGGCTGCTCAAGGATCCCGACACCGACGTGCGGCGCAACGCGCTGAATGCGCTGTCGCATTTCGAGCGCGGCGTTCCCACCGCCAGTGTCGTCGCGCTGCTGGACGATCCCGACAAGGATGTGCGGCGCGAAGCGGTGCAGCTGCTCGACAATCTCCACGTGCACTCCGCCGCCGGCGCGATCGCGAAGCTGGTCAAAGATCAGTCGTCCGACGTCCGCGAGTCGGCGCTCCGCGCGCTCGGCAACCTGGGCGATCAGAGCAGCGCCGCGGTCGTCACGGAAGCGCTGAGCGATCCCAATTCCGACGTGCGCGAATCGGCGCTCGGCGCGCTCGACGACATGAAAGCGCCGATCGCCGAGGCGACGCTGATCAAGCTGATGACCGATACCGATTCCGACGTGCGCCAGCGCGCCGCGCGGCTCGCCGGTGATCGCTCCGTGGTCGGCGCGATTCCCTCGCTGCGCCGGCTCGTCGACGACCCGAAGAGCGACGTGCGCGAAACCGCGACGCAGGCGCTGGGCAACATTGCCGATCCCTCCGCGCGGCAGGCGCTGCAGGCGGCGCTGCAGTCGCGCGATCCGAAAGTGCGCCAGGCCGCGGCCCAGGCGCTGGGGCAAGACCCATGACGAACACGCTTTCCATCCTGACGCTGTGGCTCGGAGTTTTGGGCGGCCACGGCGACCGCCCCGGCGCCGATTCCGCGCGCGTCGCGGCGCTGCTCAACGCGCTGACGCGCACCGATCCCGTAATCTGCGACTTGATCGGCGATCAGCTCGGCAACTTCTGGTGGAGCAATGGCGGCGGCGGCCTGGGCCGGTTCGGCGACGCGCCCAGCGTGCAGGGCGCGAAAGACTCGTTGTCCGGTGAAATCACCGATCCGCGCGCGGTGACGCTCCTGATCTCGAACCTCGGCGCCGACAGCCCGTGCGTGCGTCGCGTCGCGGCCAAGCTGCTCGGCCAGAGCGACGTCGCGGCGAGCCGGCTCACCCAATTGCTCAGCGACCCGTCGCCGCGCGTGCGCGAAAGCGCGGCGTATGCGGCGGGCGTCGCCGAGCGACCGGAGACGATGGCGGCGCTGCAACGCGTGCTGGCCGGGAGCGACGAGGGGCCCGCGGCCATGGCCGCGTGGGCGTTGGGGCAGATCGAGAATCCCGAGTCGGGTCCCGCGCTGCAGAGTGCGCTGCGCTCCGGCTCGCCGCGCGTGAAGCTCGCGGCGGTGTGGGCGCTGGGTCAGCTCGACGACGCCGGATACGCCAAGGACGTCATGCCATTCCTCAAGGATCAGGATCCGGCGATGCGCGCCGTCGCGGCCGAAGCGCTGGGCCAGATGGAAAGCCCGCGTTCCGCCGCCGCGCTCGTGGCCGTGCTGAACGACCGCAGCGATGACGTTCGGCTCGCGGCGGTGAACGCGCTGTCCCAAATCGAAGAGCCCTCGACGGTGGGACCGCTCGAGGGGCTGCTGCTCAACGATCCCAATCCGCGCGTGCGGCGTGAGGCGGCCAACGCGCTCGGCAGTCTGGAACTGGCGCGCTCGCTCGAGCCGCTGGCGCGCGCGCTCGGCGACAAGGACATCGACGTGCAGCGCCAGGCCGCGAACGCGATCGAGAGTCTCGATGAGATCCACAAGGCGCCGGCCGCGCTGGTGCGCGCGACCGCGTCGCCCGATGCGGACGTGCGCCGCGCCGCGATCAAGGCGCTCGCGCACATCGCCGATCCCGCCACGGTGCAGACGCTGGTGGAACGGCTCAGTGATCCCGACAAAGACGTGCGCCGCGCCGTGGTCG
>DATMZX010000105.1:0-10435 GCA_035573235.1 Gemmatimonadales bacterium | reverse complement strand
GGTTGGTCGTGAATCCCTGCTCGGCGACGACGAGGCAAAACTTCGCTTCCTTCTTCACGCCTGCGCGCTGCAACAGGTCCTGCACGGAGACGCCCTCGAAGGTGTTGTCGAGCCGGCTCCACGTGGTGACGCAATGGATGTCGCAATTCACGGTCGTACGCGGCAGCGCCTGAAACTCGTCCCACGTTAGCGAGAACGGCCGCTCGACGAGACCGGAAACCATGAACGTCCACTTCGTGGTGTCGACTGCGGGGACATCGCCGTAATGCAGGACCGGCCACTTGGTCGTGGCTATTTGGCCGGGAGGGACTCTTGGTTTTTCCATGTGGGCTCGATTTCGAAGACCTTCGCGAATCCCTTCACAACCGCATCGACACTGTCAGCCCAGAGCCCTTCGGCGCTGCGCGCCTCAGGGCAGGCTGTTTCCCGTTCCACGGACGTCATCACCACACCCGGAATCCCGCACGGCACGATCCGCTGAAACTCGGCGAGATCTGTGGCGACGTTCAGTGCGAAGCCGTGCCACGTCACCCACTGCTTCACGTGAATCCCGATGCTCGCGATCTTGCGGCCGTGCGTCCACACGCCGGTGAATCCCTTGTTCGTCTCCGCGGGAATCCCGAGAAAACCGAGCGCCGCGATCAGCGTCTGCTCGAGCGTGCGGAGATACCAGTGGAGATCCTGCTTGTAGCTGCGGAGGTCGATGATCGGATAGCCGACGAGCTGTCCAGGTCCGTGATACGTCACATCACCGCCGCGCTCGACTTCCACGACGTCGACGCCCGCGGGCTGAAGCACATGCGCCGCCTGCGAGCTGCGGCCCAGCGTCACGACCGGCGGATGCTCCAATAACAGGAGGACGTCATGGTCGAGGCTCCCGGCAATGCGCTCATCGGCGAGCCGGCGCTGCCAGTCCAGCGCTTCCACGTACGGCACTGTGCCTGCCTCGACAACCTCGAGAACCTTCACAACCCCTCGGCCCCTCTGCCTCTGATCGCCCAACGGTTCCCCAAGATCCCGATGATTACGCCAATCAGCACCCAGGCAGCGAGGCCGGGAATATTGATCCAGCGATACATCGGAGCACCCAGGAAGCCGACGAGCAGCGCGCCCAACGCTCCGAGCACGGCGATGACGCCGCGTTGCCAGATGTTGTCGAGCGGAAAACTGCGGTACCACGCGAGCCCTCCGCCGAGACCGATGGCGAGCAGCAGCCCGGCCGTCAGGGCCTTGGATGCCGGGTCAGTGACGGGGTCCGTCGTACGATAGTCTCTGAGGATGGCCGTGATGATCTGGGCGGCGCTCATCACGGCGCTGCCGAAGCCGATCCCCGCGCCGAGCGATCCGATTCCGATCGCGAGCGGATCCTTGGTGGATTCGGCGGGAGCGCCGCTCAAATGTGAATGACCTTGCCGAGCGAATCCAACGACGCTTCCGCGATGGCCTCGGACATCGTGGGATGCGCGTGAATCGCGAGATCGACCTCTTCCACCGTGTACTCGTTCTCCCGCGCGACCGCCAGCTCGTGAATGATTTCGGACGCATGCCCGCCGACGATATGCGCGCCCAGGATTTCGCCGTACTTCTTGTCGCGAATGATCTTCACGAAGCCTTCGGTCTCGCCGGTGCCGCGCGCTCGGCCGCTCGCGGAGAACGGGAATTTCCCCACCTGATAGTCGAGCTTCTTCTCTTTGCACTGATCTTCGTTCAGCCCGATGCTCGCCACCTCGGGATGGCAGTAGGTCACGCTGGGGACGTTGTCGTACTTGATCGGATGCGGCTTCTGCCCCGCGATGATTTCGGCGACCGTCACGCCTTCGCGGCTGCCCTTGTGCGCCAGCATCGGCGGCCCGGCCACGTCGCCGATCGCGTAGTAGCCGGCGGTGCTGGTCTGAAGATTCTTGTCGACCTTGATGAAGCCGCGCTCCGTGAGCTGAATTCCGCACTCCTTGAGCCCGACGTTTTCCGTGTTCACGGCGCGGCCCGCGGCCATCAACACAGCCGCCGCCACGACCTGCTTTTTCTCTCCTCCCGACTCGACGTCGAGCGTCACCTTGTCTTTCGCGACGTTCGCCTTGGTCACCTTGGCGCCGGCGATCACGTCGATCCCGCGCTTCCGGTAGCTCTTGCTCAGCGCGTCCGACGCCTCGGCGTCCTCGAGCGGGAGAATGCGCGGCAGGGCCTCGATGATCGTGACCTTCACGCCGAAAGCATTGAAGACGTCGGCGAATTCCATCCCCACGGCGCCGGCGCCGATGATGGCCAGTGTCTCGGGCACGCGCTCCATGAGCAGCGCTTCGTCGGACGAAATCACCGTCGTCTTGTTGATCTCGAGCCCGATTTGGGGGATGCCTTTCACGCGCGAGCCGGTCGCGATCACGACCGCTTTCTTGGCTTCATAGACGTCGCTGCCGACCTTCACCTTCTTCCCGGGCTGCAGGACACCGGTCCCCCGCACGACGGTGATCTTGTGTTTCTTCATCAGGAATTCGACGCCCTTGGAGTTCTGGTCGGCCACGCGCCGCGAGCGCTTCATCGCGACGCCGTAATCCGTCTTCACGCTGCCGGCCTCAACGCCGAAATCCTTCGACTCCTTGAGGAGATTGGCGATGTACGCCGAGTGCAGCAGGGCCTTCGTTGGGATGCAGCCGATGTTCACGCAGACGCCGCCGAGCTTCTCCTGCTCGATGACGGCGGTTTGAAGGCCGAGCTGCGCGCAGCGGATGGCACAGACGTAGCCGGCGGGGCCGCCGCCGAGAACGATCACATCGAACGTGTTTGCCACTGAGAGTCCTTAGAGAAGCATGGCGAGAGGGTTTTCCAGCATCTGCTTGAGCGTCCGCAGGAACGCGGCGCCGGTGGCGCCATCGATCACGCGGTGGTCGCAGCTCATCGTCAGCTTCATCCGGCGGCGCACGCTGACCGTGTCGCCCGCGGCGACGGCCTGGGGCACGATGCTGCCGATCGCGATGATCCCCGCTTCCGGCGGGTTAATGACGGCGGTGAAGTGCTCGATGTCGAACATGCCGAGATTCGAGACGCTGAACGTGCCGCCGGTGTATTCCTCGGGTTTGAGCCGCCGGTTGCGGGCGCGCCCCGCCAGCTCGCGCGACTCGGCGCTGATTTCGCGCAGGCTCTTCTGATCCGCGTTCCGGATCACCGGCGTGATCAAGCCGTCCTCGATCGCGACGGCCATGCCGACATGCACCTCGTTCCAGTAGCGAATGTGATCGTCCTGGAACCAGGCGTTGCAGGCGCGATGCTGCATTAGCGCCAGCGCGACCGCTTTGATGATGATGTCGTTGAACGAGATCTTCCCGCCCTGTTCACCGAGCTGCTTGTTGATCGCTTCGCGCGCGTCCGCGGCGCGCTCCATGTCGATCTCGGTCGTCAGGAAGAAATGGGGGATGGGTCCGATCGAGGCCGCGAGCCGTTTGGCGATCGTCTTGCGGATCTGGCTGAGCGGCACGTCCTCGTATGGGACACCCGTGCGGACAACGGGAGACGGGACACGGGAAACGGGATACGTGGTGGCGCCGGCAGCTGCGGGCCGCGCCGGTGCCGATTCAACGTCGCGCTTGATCACGCGGCCACCCGGGCCCGATCCCTGCACCAGCTTGAGATCGACGCCGGCGTCCTGTGCCATGCGCCGAGCCAGCGGCGACGCCTTTACGCGCGTCGCATCGGCCGGTGCGGCGGCAGGCTGACGAACCGGCTGCGGAACCGGCTGCGGTGCGGATTTCGGCGCGGGAGCGGGCGGCGCGGCCACGGTTCCCGCTGGTTTCGCCGGTGCCGCGGCTCCATCGCCGTCGACCTTCTCCCCCGGTTTCCCAATCCACGCGACAACGTTGCCGACCGGGACCGTCGTGCCTTCCTGGACGACCACCTTGAGCAGCTGTCCATCGGCCCGGGCGACCAGCTCCATGACGGCCTTATCGGTCTCGACCTCGGCGAGCGTCTCGCCCGACTTCACGGCATCGCCTTCCTTCTTGTTCCATTTCACGAGGCGCCCCTCTTCCATCGTGGGCGACAGCGCCTCCATGTGGACTTTGGTGGCCATCAGTCGAGGTACAGCACGCGGCGCGCGGCGGCCACGACTTTCTCGGGCGACGCCTTGGCAGCACGCTCGAGATGCTTGTTGTACGGCATCGGGACGTCGGCCTGACCGACGCGCTGCACCGGGGCGTCGAGATCGTCGAAGGCGTCGCGCTGAATCAGGTCGACGAGCTGCGCGCCGATGCCGGCATGCGGCCAGCCTTCTTCCACGACGACCGCGCGATTCGTCTTGCGGACCGACGCCAGGATCGCCTCGTCATCGAGCGGCCGCAGCGAGCGGAGGTCGAGTACTTCGGCCGAGATATCCTGCTCGGCGAGCTGGTCGGCGGCCTTCTGCGCGACGGCGAGCGTCTTCGAGTGGCAGACCAGCGTGACATCCTTGCCCTCGCGCTTCACATCCGCGCGCCCGATCGGCACGAGGTGCTCACCATCCGGTACCTCGCCCTTCAGGTTGTAGAGCATCTCACCTTCGAGCACCATGACCGGATTGTTGTCGCGGATCGCCGACTTGAGCAGGCCCTTCGCGTCGGCCGGCGTCGCCGGCGCGACGACCTTCAGCCCGGGAATGTGCGAGACCCAGCTTTCCCAGGCCTGCGAATGCTGCGCTGCCAGCTGCAGCGCCGCGCCATTGGGGCCGCGGAACACGATCGGCATCGGGATCTGTCCACCGGACATGTACAGCATCTTCGCGGCAGAATTCACGATCTGATCGAGCGCCAGGATCGCGAAATTCCACGTCATGAATTCGATGACGGGCCGGAGTCCTCCCATGGCGGCCCCAACCCCGATGCCCGCAAACCCCAGCTCCGCGATCGGCGTATCCACGATCCGCTGCGGGCCGAACTCTTCCAACAGGCCGCGGCTCACCTTGTAGGCGCCCTGATAGACGCCGACTTCCTCGCCCATCAGGAAGACGTTGGGATCGCGCTGCATCTCTTCGCGCAGCGCCTGATTGAGGGCGTCCCGATAGGTCAGGGTCGGCATCAGTCCGCCAGCACGTCAGTGTAGAGCTGATCCGGATCGGGATCCGGGCTTTCATCGGCGAACTTCACGCTCTGCTCGACCTCGGCCACGATTTCGGCGTCCAGGGCATCCAGACCCTGCTGATCGATCACGCCGTCTTCTTTGAGCTTGCCGGCCAGATTCGTGATCGGATCGCGGGCCTTCTGCTCTTCGACTTCGTCCTTGGTGCGGTACACGCCATGCAGCGGGTCGGACATCGAGTGACCCATGAAGCGATAGGTGCGGACCTCGAGCAGCGTCGGTTGGCTTTGCTTGCGCGCCCGCTCCACCGCGCGCCGCGTCGCGTCGTACACGGTGAGGACGTTCATGCCGTCCACCAGCTCGGCGGCCATGTCGTAGCTGCAGGCATGTTCGACGATGTCGGTAACGGCCGCGACGCGCTCGAACGCGGTGCCCATCCCGTAGCGATTGTTCTCGCACAGGAAGATGACCGGCAGCTTCCACACCGACGCCATGTTCATCGTCTCGTGGAACGCCCCGATGTTGACCGCGGCTTCACCGAAGAAGCAGACGCACACCTTCTCGTTGCCGAGATACTTGCTCGCGAAGGCCAACCCCGCGCCCAGGGGGATATGGCCGCCCACGATGCCGTGGCCGCCCATGAACCCCTTCTTGGCGTCGAACAGGTGCATCGAGCCGCCTTTGCCCTTGGAGCACCCGGTCGCCTTGCCGAACAGCTCGGCCATCACCGCGTTCGCCGAGATGCCTTTCACGAGCGCCTGGCCGTGCTCGCGATACGAGCAGATCACGTAGTCATCGTCGCGCAGGGCCGCGAGCGCGCCGACGCCGACCGCTTCCTGGCCGATGTAGAGGTGGCAGAAGCCGCCGATCTTGCCGAGCGCGTAGGCCTCAGCGGCTTTTTCCTCGAAGCGCCTGATCAGCAGCATCTGGCGCAGCATTTTGAGGTGCAGCTCGGCGTCGGGCTGCGCGGTTTTCTTGGGGGATCGTGCGGTCGCGGTCATGCTCTCGCTGCCTCCACTTGCTCCCACGCGTGGTAACTGGAACGAACCAGGGGGCCCGACTCGACGTGCCGGAAGCCGAGCGCCAAGCCGTAGCGCTTCAGCTCCGCGAATTCGTCCGGCGTATACCAGCGCGCGATCGGCAAATGCTCGTCCGAGGGCCGCAGGTACTGTCCGATCGTGAGAATATCGACGCGGGCGCCGCGCAGATCGCGCATCGCGACGAGCAGCTCGTCCCAATCCTCGCCGAGCCCGCAAATGATTCCCGACTTGGTGAGCGACTCGGGATTCAGATCCTTGGCCCGGTTCAGGAGCTCCAGCGCGCGCGCGTAACGGCCGCCCGGACGGGCGATGCGATACAGCCGCGCGATCGTTTCGAGATTGTGATTGAGGATGTCGGGTTTTGCGTCGACGACGATGCGGAGCGCTTCGGGGTTGCCTTTGAAATCGGGAATCAGAACCTCGATCGACGTTTCCGGAAGTCGGCGGCGAATTTCCTGAATCGATTCGGCAAACATCTCGGCGCCGCCGTTCGGCAAGTCGTCGCGATCCACACTCGTAATCACGACGTGCTGCAGCCCCATCTGCGCGACCGCGTCGGCCAGCCGCTGCGGCTCACCGGCATCGAGCGGTGCCGGCGTGCCGTGGGCGACCGCGCAGTACGCGCAGTTACGCGTGCACACGTCGCCGAGGATCATGAACGTGGCTGCCTTGTGCTCCCAGCATTCGCCGATGTTGGGGCAGTGCGCTTCTTCGCAGACGGTGTGGAGCTTGAGGTCGCGCATCATCTGCTTCAGGGCGATGTAATTGGGACCGCCAGGCGCTTTGACCTTCAACCAGGAGGGCTTCCGGGCAGGCTCCCCGCTAGCGGAAGACCGCGAAGGAAGGATCTGGACGAGGGGGGCTGCCATGGAGGTCGAAGATAGCCATGGTATTCGAGCACGGGTAGGTCATTTTTCAACCAGACGGTTGATCGCCACCCCGGTTCTTGAGGAGTCGAAGCTTCTCCTCGATGTCGGACGGCGTGCTCAGACTCCCGTCGGCGATGTCGGCAATCTCCTCAGCCTCTTTCCACTGCCGCTCGAGCTCCAGCACTTCGGCCCGCTCGTCGACGGCCATTTCCAACGCCAGACCGCGCTCGGGGCGCAGCGCGCGCAGCGTGAGCTCGCGGCGAGCGATATCGCGCACGAGCTGGTCGGGCCCGCCGACCTGGTCGACTTCGCGCGCGGCATCTTCGGCTTTGCGGCGGCCGCCCCGCGACAGGTTGAGGTACGTCAGGCCCTGGCGCAGCACCTGGATTGCATCGTCGCCCGTCACCTGCGCGCCTTCCCGGCGACAGCGCGGGCAGCTCAATACCACGGCCATCTCGGCCTGCCGATCGGGCACCACGCGCGCGTGCTGCACGTGGCGCGCGCGCAGCTCCATGAGACTGCCGCAGTGCGCGCAGATCGGCGATTCGGCGAGCCCGACTTTGCGACCGCCGACGATCCGGAGGTAGATCCCGTCCGCGATGCGATGGATGTTCCACACGATCACGCCGAACCCGCCCCCCGCCGCGACATTGGCCGCCACTCCCAATCCGATCGCGGCGATCGTGAGCGGGACGACGACTTTCAGTCGCTCGCGCTGGCGATTGCGCAGCCGCTCGCCGTAGCGCCAGGTGGCGAGCTCGACGCGCGGTGGTCTCCCGACGCGCACGAAGTCGTAGCGTTCCCAGCGAATCAGCGCGACCTGGTCCGTCGCGGCGGCAATGCGCCCCTGACTCGCCGCGCGCGCGAGCGCTTCGATCCGCTCCAGCCTGTCGTCAAAGGGGGTGAGGTTCCAGCGACTGCATCGAGGACATACGACCCAGAGCCGGCCCTTCCATTCGTCGAACGCGAGCCGCCGGCCCACGCCCAGCCCCGAGGGTCCACCATCGCCGTCAAACGCCGCGTTGCAGAAGGCACAACTGCGAAACATCCTAGGAAGTAAATCGCTCCGGTGCCAGAGATGCAATCTCTATCTCGGACTCATTTTTCGTGATCACATCGGCGATGATCTCGCCGGTGAGCGCGGCCAGCAGCACGCCGTTGCGGCCGTGTCCCGTCGCATACCACAGGCCGCGGACCTCCGGATCGGGGCCGACGATGGGGCGGCCGTCGGGGGTGAGGGGCCGCAGACCCGACCAGGTGCGCGTTGGCGTCGCCGGCAGACTGGGGAGCAGGCGCTGCGCGGCGGCCACGATTTGCGCGATCCCTGAATCGGTGACGCCGCCCTGAAATCCGACGTGCTCCATGGTGCTGCCGAAGATTGCCTCACCGCCGCGCGCCAGCACGTACGCATGATCGGAGTAGAGCACGGTGCGTGGCATGGTTTGCGGCCATGGTGCCGCCGCCATCTGTCCTCTGACCGGCTGTACGGGAAGATGGCGCGGCAGATGCTCGATCTGCGGCGACCACGCGCCCGCCGCGACCACCACGTGCTCCGCCTTGATCTTGCCCGCGGGAATCTCGACGCCCGTCGCGCGACCGAGAATCGTCTTGAGGCGGGTCACGCGTGACGCCAGCGTCTGCACCCCCAGGCGCTTGGCGTCGGCGCGCAGCGCGCGGGTCAGGGCAGGCGCATCGACCGCGCCGTCCTCCGGTGCGAACAGCGCGCCGAGACAGGGCGCGGCCGCCGGAAAGCGCTCGGCCACATCGTTCGGCTCGAGCCAGTCGCATCGCAGGCCGGCCTGCCGCTGATGCGCGACGGCTTCGCGCAGCTGCTCGGCCTCGGCCTCCGTGAAGGCGAGCGACGCGACTCCATCGCGCCACAGCCCGATATCGATGCCGGTGGTCGCGAGCAGAGCGGCGGCGAGCGGGTCGTAGAGCTCACGGCCGCGCAGCGCGAGCGCCCGCAGGCTCTCGTCGGTGCTTTCGATCTGCGGAGCCAGGATTCCAGCGGACGCGGCCGACGCGGCGGTCGGGTCGGGGCCGGGCTCGCACACGATCACTTTCAGACCGCGCAGCGCGAGCGCGCGGGCGCAGGCGGCGCCGATGATGCCGCCGCCCGCGATCAATACTTCACAGGACGAAACTTTGTGCGACATTTAGGCGTACGCTGCAGACGCACCGGGAACCACGGAGGAAATAATGTTCCGGAGCATCATTGGGTTCGCGATTCTCGCCATCGTTGCCTGGCTCGGTCTCAAGCTCATATTTGGGATCGTCGGCAGCCTGTTCGGGATCGCGGCGACCGTCATCACGCTCGCCGTCATCGGTTTCTTCTTCTATCTCGCACTGCGAATCCTCAGTCCTTCGACGGCCGACCGCGTCCGGGACATGATCAAGGGGCGGTCCTCCTAAGGATCCCACGGCAGGGGCTGGCTCGAGTGCGCATGCACGATCTTCCAGCCGCTGCCGCGCCGTTCGCAGATGACCGTTGCTCGGCCGACTTCAGCCCGCTGCTCGGTCGAGCTGATCCAGCGGTAATCCACCAGGACCCACGCTAGCCCGCCCGACACCGTCGCGTTCGCCGCCGTAATCGTGACGCGACCGCCAGCGCCGCTGCCGATGCCCGCGAATCTGGGCGCGGCCAACCGCATGCGCGCGTTTCCCACGACCACCGCGTCCGATGTGTACAGCGTGTCCGCCTTCCGGTCCGCCGCGGCGTCGAGCATCAGCGCGAGCCGTACCACATTCTCGACATCCCCCGTGCCCGCGCCGACCGTCGTCGCGGTCACCGCGCTCGACGGTCGGACCGTTCGAGTCGTACAGGCGGCGAGCGTCGCCGCACACAGCAACGCTGCTACGCGTCGAGACGCGAGAGCACCGACCATGCGATCAGCGGGAAAAGGATTTCGTGGTGGCCCGTGAGCTGAATCCCGCGCCCTCCCGCCAGCGTCGGACGTTCCACGACGTTCACGCGCGGGCGATAGTGCCGCTGCATGTCGCAATCGCACGCCGTGAATTGTTTGGGCCGTCCCCCGTTGAGATTGCGCGCGACGGTGAGCGCTTTGAGAAACACTTCCGGCATCACGACGGCGCTGCCGAGGTTCAGCACCACGCCGCCGTTGTCGAGATCGGGCAGCGCACCGGCGAGCCGCTTGAAGTCGCGATGGCTCGTCGCACCGATCACCGCGCCGTCGGCCGAGGGGTGTTGATGAATGATTTCAGCGCCGATCGCCGCGTGCACGGTGACGGGCAACCCCAGCTCGGCGCACGCGACGAGAACCGAGACGTCGCGCCCGGGAAGATCCTTCCGTGCGTGCAAGTACTCCGCGAGCGCTTCGCCGGCGCCCTGTCCCGTCTTCGCGCCGCGCGCCAATGCCGCATTCATCTCGCGGCCTGTCTCCTCCGCCATGCCGAACGTGCCGTCCTTGAGACCGGCCGCCACATCCTCCGATGTCCCGCCGAACCGCGCCACCTCGTAGTCGTGAA
>DATMZX010000104.1:0-5151 GCA_035573235.1 Gemmatimonadales bacterium | reverse complement strand
AATGTCGATGGCGCGAGCGGTCGTTAAGTTGGAAGCCCATGGCAACCATGAACGCCGGTACTGCGTCGGGCGTGGTCCCCGCTGACTCGTCGGCTCGCCTTGGCTCGCACGTGCTGATCGCGATGGGAGTCGCGATCGCCTGCACGGTGCTGCTCACGCTGCTCATGACGGTGGAGCAGCTCTCTATGTCGATGGGTAACCAAGCGCCGCGCATTTCGATCGCGAGCGTCTTCGTGCGTGGGTTGATATTCTGGTCACCCTGGTTGGTACTGGCTCCTGCGATCACGCTGCTCGGATGGTTCCAGCGTTTGGGCACCGGCAATCTCGCGCGGCGCGCGCCCGTTTGGATCATGGCCGCCGTCATCGCCTGCGTCGCGGACCCGGTGATCATGACGGCGTTGACTCGACTGCTCGGCCTGCGCCCGCCCTCCGGGGCGCCGTTAGGCACATCCTTTCTCGCTGAGGTGCGACTCCGATACGCCCAGACGCTCGCGCCCAACGTAGTCATGTTTCTGATCGCGGCGCTCCTGTATCACGCGCTCGTCTACTACGGCGCCTACCGCGATCGATCCCGGCGCGAAGCGGCGTTGGAGGTCGAGCTGGCCCGGTTCCGGCTGCACGTGTTGCAACAGCAGCTGCAGCCCCACTTTCTATTCAATGCGCTGCACACGATATCGGCGCTCATGACCGAAGACGTCGTGACCGCGCGCCGCGTCCTGGCGCAACTGGGTGATCTGCTGCGCACGGCTCTGGACCGGATGGACGAGCAGGACATCGCGCTCGAGCAGGAGATCGACTTTCTGCGTGGCTACGTCGACATTCAGACCGCGCGCTTTGGCGACCGGTTGACCGTCGAGTGGGCGGTCGACGACGAGGCGCGCTCGATCCTGGTCCCGAACATGATCCTGCAGCCCTGTCTGGAGAATGCCATCGAGCACGGGATCGAGCCGCTCGAGCGCGGCGGCAGCGTCACCGTCGCCGCACGAGTCTCGGGCGGCTCGCTGCACATCGACATTGCCGACAACGGACAGGGCGCCGTTAGGCAGAACGGGCAAGTGGCCGGGCGTGGCTTGAGGAACGTTCGCGAGCGACTCGAGGCGCGATACGGGCAGCGACAATCGTTCGAAGCGGGTAACGCTCCCGGCGGAGGTTTTCGCGTGCACATCGTCCTACCGCGATGAGTCCGCGCTGCCGCGTGTTGGTCGTGGATGACGAAGCGCCGGCCAGGCGTCTGGCGCGATCACTGTTGGCCGAGATGGACGAGGTCGACGTCATCGGCGATGCGGCGAGCGGCCAGGCGGCCGTCGACGCGATCCGGCAGCTCCGGCCCGACATCGTACTCCTCGACGTACAGATGCCGGGCCTCGACGGCTTCGGTGTCGTCGCCGCTGTCGGTGTGCCGAGCATGCCCGCGGTCATCTTCGTGACGGCGTACGAGCGATATGCGCTGAGGGCGTTCGATGTGCACGCGGTCGACTATCTGCTCAAACCCTTTGACAACGGACGGTTTCGAACGGCGATGGAACGAGCGATCGTCCGCGTCCGAAGCGGACGATCGTCAGAGCTTTCGGGCCGCCTCGAGACGCTGCTCAACCGGCTCGCCCGAGATCGTTCGCCAGACCGTATCACCTTGAAGGTCGACGACCGGCATATTCTGATTGACGCGGCCACGATCGACTGCATCGAGGTGTCCGACAAGGTCGTGATCGTGCAGACGGCCGAGCAGATATATCGTGTGCGGGAAACGCTGAACAAGATCGAGCAAAGGCTGCCGCCCGAGCAGTTCGTGCGGATCCATCGATCGGTGATAGTGAATATCAATCGCGTCAAGGAGATCCAGCCGTGGTTTCAGGGTGACTACGTGCTGATCCTGAAGAACGGCAAGCGATTGATGTCAGGTCGAGCCTATCGCGATGTGGTGCGGCGTTTCACTGCGCGGTCCGATTAGTGTCCTTCATGAAAATTGCGTGACTTGAGCGCGACGCAGGTAGCGGTGCAGGGGATGACAGGGTGTGTCGCGCTGGCAACGCACACTGGAGTACGCCGGGCGCGCGGGCCCTATATGTTAGCACGGGACGATCAATACGCGGGTGGCCCGTTCGAATCGTCCGGCCGGCATTGATCGCATCTACCGATGCACCTCAGAGCGGTGAGTAACCGCCCTGGGAGGACTCGCTGGCAGGAGAAATGTGCTCCAACAAATGTGCCCCACGACAAAACGCCGGGGCACATTATGGCTCCGGCGCACTCCATTCCTCCTATGAAAAGCGTCAGAGCGGGCGACCCATCAGTGTCCTGCCAACCCTTCGCGCCACATAGAGTGTCTCATCGGACGGTCATGTCCTGACCCAAGCCGCCGGTTGACCTGGCGTCGGCGACCGTCAGCCCCCGGCTCCTCGACCCCCTCGGCAATGGACTCCGTCATGCACCGTCTCGAACTCGCGTTCCGCACGTCGTTCAGAACTCCGTTCGTGACGATCCTCGCGATCCTGTCGCTCGGCCTGGGGATCGGCGCGAACGCCGGGATCTACTCGCTGTTCAACGAACTCCTGCTCGCGCCGCTGCCCGTTCCACACCCCGACCGGCTGGTCAACTTCGCCAGTCCCGGCCCTCAAGTGATGTATTACAACTGCGGCCGGGCCGGGAACTGCGACGAGACCTTCGACTACCCGATGTTTCGCGACATCGAGCAGGCGGCGCCGAAGACAGCCTTCAGCGGGATCGCCGGCCACATGCCGTTCAATGTCAGCCTCGACATGCCCGGAGAGTCCCCGATCACCGGCGATGGGGTCCTAGTCTCCGGATCCTACTTCTCGGTCCTCGGCCTTCAGCCGGCGCTCGGGCGCCTGCTCGACCGGACGGTCGATCAGCCGATCGAGGCGAACTACGTGACGGTGCTGAGCTACGCCTTCTGGGAGAACGCCCTCGGTGCGAACCCGGCAGTGCTCGGCAAGCGGATCACGGTGAATGGCCAGCCACTGACAATCATCGGCGTTGCGCCGCACGGGTTCAGCGGCACCACGCTGGGGGTGCGGCCGGACGTGTTCGTCCCGATCAGCATAGCCGGTCTCATGATCGACGGTTGGAAGGGCGTCGAAACGGATCGCGACGAGCACTTCGTTTATGTGTTCGGCCGCCTCGCGCCGAGCGCCACCATCGCGCATGCGAGCGCGTCGATCAACCCCGCGTATCACGCGATCATCAACGACGTCGAGGCGCCACGCCTCAAAGGCCTGAGCGCCCAGACCGCGGCACGATTCCGCGCCGAGGCCATCACGCTCACCGACGGGCGCAAGGGCCAGAGCTCGGCCATCACGGCGTCACGGCTCCCGCTCACCCTCCTCTTCGCGGTCACAGGCGTCGTGCTGCTCATTGCCTGCGCCAACATCGCCAATCTGCTCCTGGCGCGCGCGGCGAACCGGACCGCCGAGATGGCGGTGCGGCTCTCGCTCGGCGCCACGCGAGGGCAGCTCATCGCGCAGGTCCTCACGGAGTCGGTGCTGCTAGCCGCGCTAGGCGGGATCGTGAGCCTGGGGGTCGCGTACTGGACCCTGGCGGGGATCAGCGCCCTCCTATCGAACGAGGTCGCCCGCGCGTACGATTTTCATTTGAGCGTCCCCGCTTTCGCGTTCACCGCGGCGGTCTCGCTGGCAACGGGCCTCCTCTTCGGGCTCGCGCCAGCGCTCTCGAACTCGCGGCCCGATCTCGTGACGGCGCTGCGCAACAACTCCGGCAAGCTCGCGGGCGATCGCGGCGCGGTCCGCTTCCGCACGTCGCTGGTCACGGTCCAGATCGCGCTCTCAATGGCGCTCCTGATCGCGGCGGGCTTGTTCATCAAGAGCCTCCGGAACATCAGCCGCGCCGATCTCGGCATCGACATCGAGAACGTCGTGCAGTTCGGCATCTCGCCGGCGCGCAGCGGCTACGACAGCACTCGTACGATGCCGCTGTACGATGCCGTCGAGCAGGCGCTCGCGGCGCTGCCCGGCGTGCGAGGGGTCACGTCGTCCACCGTTCCGCTGCTCGGAGAGAACAACCGGTCCCGACCGGTGTCCGTCGAGGGATTCCGGAAGCAACCCGATGCCGACGACGTCTCGCGTTACAGCAACGTGGGGCCGAACTATTTCCATGTGCTCGGCGTGCCGCTCCTGGCAGGGCGCGACTTCACCGCCACCGACAACGCTGGGGCGACGCGGGTCGCGATCGTGAACGAGACGTTCGCCAAGAAGTTCAATCTCGGCCGCAGTGCGGTCGGTAAGCACATGTCCGTGTACAACGACTCGTTGAACATCGAGATCGTGGGGCTGGCCAGGGATTCGAAGTACTCGCAAGTGAAGGCGAAGATTCCCCCCGTCTACTATCTTCCGTTGCCGCAGTCAGGCCTCCAGGGTGAGAACACGTTCTACGTACGAACGGCGTTGCCCATGGACCAGAGTATCCGCGCCATCCGGTCGGCGATGAAGACGATCGATCCCAATCTGCCGCTCGAATCGCTCGAGCCGCTGCTCGAGCAGGTGCGCGACAACGTCTATCTCGACCGCATGACCAGCGTGCTGACCGTGGCGTTTGCGCTCCTCGCGACGCTGCTCGCGGCGATCGGGCTATACGGTGTGCTGGCGTACTCGGTCGCGCACCGGACGCGTGAGATCGGCGTGCGCATGGCGCTGGGCGCGGACGCCGGGAAGGTGCAACGGCTCGTGTTGCGGCAAGTCGGTGTGATGACGCTGATCGGGGGGGCCATCGGGATCGCCGCCGCACTCGCGCTGGGCCGGGGCGCGCAGTCGTTGCTGTACGAGCTGCAGGGGTCCGATCCGGTCGTGATCGCGGGGGCATCGGCCGTGCTGGCGGTGGTCGCCTTTGCGGCGGGCTTCCTGCCGGCACTGAGGGCATCGCGTGTGGATCCGATGCAGGCGCTAAGATACGAATGACCCGACGGCGCCGCCGATGCATCGACGGCTGTTGACGCCCACCTTGGTTTTCAGGGCTTGTACGGTCAAACGTCCGCCCCTCGCGAAGCGCGCGCCGAGCAACTCGTCCCCATGTCGCGCGATACATCAGCTTTTAAACATCCCTAAGCGCGAACGGTGCCCAGGCTCTGAAGATCGGGGACCGTTATGGGGGCCGTCCGAATGTAGAAAATCGGCTGCGGAG
>DATMZX010000103.1:0-8974 GCA_035573235.1 Gemmatimonadales bacterium | reverse complement strand
TTCGAGCGGTTCTATCGGGGCGCTAACGCCCGGGGCCAGGCCGAAGGCGCCGGACTCGGCTTGCCGATCGCTCGCTGGATCGCGGATCTCCACGACGCCCGCATTGGGGTGGCGTCGGACGCCACGGGGACGCGCGTCGAGATCGATTTCCCTCCCGCCGTGTAAGGTTGCCGTAAGGTTCAGTTCTTAGGTTTCCCGCCATGCGTGGGGCCGCCGTCTTTCCATTCATCTTTGCGCCACTTCTCCTTTCCGCTCAGCAACCGATCACCCGGGCGGACGCCGTGGCTGCCGCGCTCGCGCGTGGCGCGCGAATCGCCGTCGGCCGCGCCGATACCACGGCGGCGCTCGGCGGCGTGCGTGCCGCGCGTGCGTTTCCCAACCCGACGTTCTCAGGGAGCTACTCGAAGGACCCGCCGAACTACCACGCGCTCGCCGATGTTCCGCTCGACATGCCGTGGCTCCGGTCGCCGCGCATCGGCGCCGCCGAGGCGGCCCGCGATGCGGCGCGCTATCGATTTACCTACGAGCGCGCCGCGATTCGCTTCGACGTCGACACGACCTACACGCGCAGCCTGGCGACCGCGATGCATGCGCGCCTGTCGCGTCGCACCGCGGATGACGCCGACAGTCTCCTCAAGATCGCCGAGCTCCGGCGCGACGTCGGCGACGTGAGCGAGCTCGATGTGCGCCTGGCGGCGGTGAATGCCGGCCAGCTCGAGAATGTGGCGCTCGACGATTCGCTCGCCGCGCTCACGACGCTCCTGTCGCTGCAGCTGCAGATGGGGCTGACGGGTGACGCGCCGGCGGTCACGCTGCGCGACTCGCTCATGGCTCCCCCCGTTCCCGATTCCTCGCTCGCCCCGGCCTCCGGCGAGCTGCTCCCGGTCGCCGCGGCCGCCGCGGCGCTGCGCTCGGCGGAGCGAACCGTTGGGTTCACGCGCGCCAGCCTGTTTGCGCCGAGCTTCCAGATCGGCCTCGACAAAGGGGATCCCGGCAGCGCGACACCCAGTCAGCTGTTGCCGGTGATCGGCTTCTCCCTCCCCGTCCCCCTGTTCAATTGGAGTGGCGGTGAAGTCACCCGCGCCGCCGCCGAGCGTGATCGGGCGCGCGCGGAGCTGGACCTCGCGCGCCGTGAGAGCGACGCGGCGGTGATGGGGGCGCGCCGTGCGCTGGCGGCGGCGCGCGATCGCCTGCGTCGTTCGGCGGCGCTCGTGGAGAGCGCCAATCGCGTTGCCACGATGTCGCTGCAGGCGTACAGCGAAGGGGCGGTCCCGCTCGCGAATGTTCTCGAGGCGCAGCGCAATGCGCGGGAGATCGTGGCGCGCTACATCGACGACCTGGCGGCCACCGACACGGCGGCGCGGACGTTGCGCTGGTTGACCACGGGACCGGACGAGCCATGAGCAGATGCTCGCGCATCGTGTGGGCGCTGCTGGTCGTCGCCGCCTGCACCGGCGAAGCCAACCGGGGTGCCGATGAAGCCACAGCCGTTGGCGTAGGAACGGCGTTGGCGATGCAGGAGCCGTTCGCGCAAACCGTGAACGCGATCGGCATCGTCAGCGCGCGACCGGAGCGGTACGCCGCGCTGGGCGCGCCAGGTCCCACGCGGGTCGCGCGCATCTTCGTCGTCGCCGGCCAGCGCGTCGCGCGGGGCGAGCCGCTCATCGAATTCGAGCGCGCGCCTTTCGATGCGGCCGCGCAAGCCGCCGCCGCGACGCTAGCGAGCGCTGAACACAGCTACGCCCGCGCCCAGCGCTTGATGCAAGCCGGGATCCTCCCGCAAAAGGATGCCGATCAAGCCGCCGCCGATCTCGCGGCAGCGCAGTCCGCGGCGCTCACGGCGCGCCGCGCGCAGGAGCTGGCGACGGTGCGCGCGCCGCTCGCGGGCGTCGTCACGCGCATGACGGCGGTGCTGGGAACCTCTGTCGACGCCAACCAGACCCTCGTCGAGGTCGCTGACCCGCAGTCGCTGGACATCCTCTTCAACGTGTCCCCCCACGAGGCCGCCCGGATTCGTGTTGGCGACTCGCTTGCTCTCAAAAGCGGCGAAGGTGGCGTCGCGGAGGATCTCGGGTCTGCCGCCGTCACGAGCATAGGAGTCGCGATCGACTCGGCATCACGAGCCGTGGCCGTGCGCGCGCGCGTCAGTCGGACGACTGCGCGCACGCTGCGCATCGGGGAATCGGTCGCGGGACACATCGTGACCGCGGTCCACCCCAACGCCGTGACCGTTCCCATCGAGGCGCTCGTGCCGGACGGTGAAGGGTTTCAAGTGTTTGTCGTCGATTCTGCCGGCATCGCGTATGCCCGTCCGGTGACCGTAGGGGCGCGAAACGAACGCAAGGCCGAGATCACGAGCGGCCTCGCGGCGGGGGAGACGGTCGTCACGACCGGCGCGTACGGTGTGACGGACAGCGTGCGGGTCCGCGCAAAACAGCCGTGAGCCTGTTCGATGTCCTCAGCCGCCAGCGACGCTTCGTCTATCTCGTCGTCGCCGTCCTGAGCGTGGCGGGTATCTGGACCGCGCTGCGGCTGCCCTCGGCGATCTACCCAGAGCTGCGGTTCTCCCGCATCACCGTCGTGGCGCAGGGCTCAACCCTCGGTGCTCTGCAGATCGTGTTCAGCGTCACCCGACCACTGGAAGAAGCGGTGAGCATCGTCCCCGGGGTTACGCGCGTCCGCTCTCACACGATTCGCGGGGCCACGGAGATCTCGATCACGTTCGCCTCCGGCACCGACATGGATCGCGCGCTGCAGCTCGTGCGAGCGCGCGTGGGTCAGGTCCAGAGCTCGCTGCCGGCGGATCTCGAGCTGGAGGTCGAGCAGCTCACCCCGTCCCTGTTCCCGATCGTCTCGTACAACGTCGAAGGCGGTGAGCCGGCCCGGTTGTACGATCTGGCACGCTATGACATCAAACCGCTGATCTCACGCGTGCCGGGTGTCGGTCGGGTGGACGTGCAGGGATCTGACGTGCGTGAGATCGAAGTCATCGCGGACCCCACACGACTCTCGGCGCACCGGCTGACCTACTCCGACCTGAGCGATGCCATTCGGCGCGCGGTGACGGTCCAGGCCGTGGGCCGGGTGGCGCAGAACTACCGCCAATACCTGATCGTGACCGATCAGGAAGCGCACGTCGTCGAGGACATCGGGAACGTCGTCGTGGGCGGCGGGCTGCATGTGCGCGATGTGGCAAGCGTGCAGCTGGGCACGGAGGATCACGTCCGGATCATCGCGGGGGACGGCCGGCCCGCCGCGCTCCTCAACATCACGCGGCAGCTCGGTGGCAACACCACGGCCATCGCCGACAGCGTCGCGCGGATCATGCGGACGATCGCGCCCACGTTGCCGCCGGGCGTCCACCTCAAGCCCGTCTACGACCAGGCCGAGCTGGTCCGCGAAGCGGTGCGGGCCGTGCGTGACGCGATGCTCATCGGCGCGGCCCTCGCCGTCGTGGTATTGCTGCTGTTCCTGCGCCACGGCCGCATTACCGCGATCAGCGCCACGTCGATTCCGCTGACCCTGGCGATCACGGTCTTTGTCATGCGGCTGTTCGGGCAGACGTTCAACCTGATGACGCTCGGCGCGATGGCGATCGCCATCGGCCTCGTGATCGATGATGCGGTCGTCATCACCGAGAATATCGCGCGCCATCTGCGACTCACCAGCGACCGGACCACGGCGATTCGGATGGCGGTGCAGGAATTGATCTGGCCGGTGACGACTTCGACCCTCACGACGGTCGTGGTGTTTCTCCCACTCGGTTTGCTGCAAGGGGTCGTAGGGCAGTTCTTTGCGGCGCTCGCGACCACGCTCACCGTCGCGGTGCTCGTGTCGCTACTGCTCGCCCTCACGATCATTCCGCTCCTGGCCGAGCAATTCGTCACGGCTCATGAGGTCGAGTCCAGCCGGTCCGGTCCGCTGGCGCGGGCACAGGCGGCGCTCGACGCGCTGAGCCCGCGCTATGAATCCGCGCTGAGCTCCGTGCTGAGTCACACGCGACGCATCGTGTTCGCCGCTGCCGCCTTGGTCGTCCTGGGGATCGTGCTGTGGCGACTGGTTGGGACCGGCTTCCTGCCCGAGATGGACGAAGGGGCCTTCGTGCTCGACTACTTCACGCCGGGGGGCACGGCGCTGGCTGAGACCGATCGCGAGGTGGGAATCGCCGAGCGTATTCTGGCCGCCACGCCGGAGATCGCAGGCACGTCGCGGCGGACAGGGGCCGAGCTCGGCCTCTTCGCGACCGCGCAGAACACGGGGGACATCGTCGCCCGCCTCACGCCGCCCAGCCGTCGCTCGCGCGACATCTTCGCGGTGATCGATGACGTCCGGGACCGGATCAACACCGCGGTCCCGCGTCTCCACATCGAATTCGTGCAGATTCTTTCCGACGTCATCAACGATCTGGCCGGCGCGGCAAAGCCGGTCGAGATCAAGCTGTTCGGCGAGCGACTGGATTCGCTCGAGGACTACGCGCAGCGGCTGGCGGCGGCGCTCGACAGCGTGCACGGCCTCGAGGATCTCTACGACGGAGTGAGTGAGCCTTCCCCCGAGCTGCTGATGCGCATCAACCAGGCCGAGGCCGACCGGCTGGGGCTGACACCGGAGGATCTCGGGAACGCGGTGAGCGCGGCGCTGCTCGGCACGCCGGCGGGGGAGATCCGCAGCGAGGATCGACCGGTCGGCGTGCGCGTGCGCGCGCCCGACTCGGTGCGATTCGATCCCCAGCGATTGCGGGAGCTCCCGATCAATGGCACGCCGCTCGGCAGCCTCGCCTCGTTCACTCCCGCCGAGTCGCGCATGAATCTCGAGCGGGAGAACCAGCAGCAAATGATTGCGATCACCGCCGACGTCAGCGGCCGGTCGCTGGGGAGCGTCATGCGCGACGCGCGGCGGGTGCTCGCGGCCCAGCCGCCGCCCGCGGGCATTCGCCTCGTTCTGGGCGGGCAGTACGAGAGTCAACAGCAGGCATTTCGCTCGCTGCTGCTGGTGCTGTTTCTCGCCGTGGTGAGCGTGTGCGCGGTCATGGTGGTGCAGTTCGAGTCGTTCGTCGAGCCGTTGGTGGTGCTGTTGGTGGCGCCCGTTTCCTTCGTAGGCGCGCTGCTCCTGCTGCTCGTCACCGGGACCCCGCTGAACGTCGCGTCGTTCATGGGACTGATTCTGTTGGTGGGGCTCATCGTGAAGAACGGCATCATCCTGCTCGACTTCACGCGCTTGCGGATGCGTGAAGCGGGCGTGACCCTCGACGCGGCCATTCGTGAGGCGGCGCGGGTGCGGCTGCGCCCGATTCTGATGACGACTCTGTGTACCCTGTTCGGGCTCCTGCCCCTCGCGCTGGGCATCGGGGCGGGCAGCGAGCTGCAGCGCCCGCTGGCGCTGGCGGTGATCGGGGGTCTGGTCCTGTCGACGCCCATCACGTTGTTCGCCGTTCCCACGCTGCTGGTCGCGATTCGCGGAAAGGGTTTCCGGATTCGGTGAAGCATTTCGTCGGCGGAGTGATCCATTACCATTCCAGATACAACGGAGGACTCATGAGAATTCCCCTGCTTCACATCGGCGCGTGCGCCGCGTTGGTGATCGCCGGCGTCGCACCGCTGCACGGGCAGTCATATCACGTGGTGAAAACATTTACTCTCGGAGGAGACGGAGGCTGGGATTACGTCGCGCTCGATACCGTTGGTCATCGCCTGTTTGTCGCCCGCCAAACGCGCGTGATGGTGATCGACCCGGCTACGGGGAAGCTCCTCGCCGAGATTCCGGGCCTGGAACGGGCTCACGGCGTCGCGTTCAGCTACGCGAACGGAAAAGGGTTTGCGACGTCGGGCGGCGATAGCAGCGTTGTCATCTTCGATCTCAAGACGCTACAAGTGCTGGGCCGCACCACGGCCGCCGTCGATGCCGACGCGGTGCTGTTCGATCCCGCGACGAAGCATATTTTCACGTTCAACGGCGATGCGGCCTCCTCGAGCGTCATCGACCCCGCGAGCGGCCAGCGCATCGGCACGATCGATTTGGGCGGGAAACCCGAGTTCGGCGTGTCCACGAATGACGGGAAGCTGTATGTGAACATCGAGGATTCGAGCGCCATCGTCGAAGTCGACGCCGCGGCCATGAAGGTCACGCGTCGCTGGTCGCTCGCCCCATGTGAGGCGCCGACCGGCCTCGCGATCGACCGCGCGCATGGCATTCTGTTCAGCGGCTGCCGGAGCGGCGCGATGGCGATTTCGGACGCAAAGGCAGGCAAGCTCGTCACGACGGTGCCGATCGGCCAGGGCGTCGATGCCACACGGTTCGATCCCGCCACGCAGCTCGCGTTCGCGTCGAATGGCGGCGATGGCACGATCACCGTCATCCACGAAGATGCGCCCGACAAATTCACCATCGTTGCGAACGTGCCGACGAAGCGCGGCGCGCGTACGATGGAGCTCGACTTGAAGACGCACCGGCTCTTTACGGTGAGCGCGGATTTTGGGCCGCCGCCCGCGCCAACGGCTGACCGCCCTCGGCCGCGGCCGCCGGTTCTGCCCGGCACGTTCGCGCTGCTGGAACTCGATCCCTGACCAAGAGGCCCGATGAAAATCGCAATCACAACGCTCGCGGTGCTGCTGGCCACGCGCACCACGCCATCCGCCGCGCAAGAGAAAAAGGTGACCCCGTCTCAGCTCCCGGCGGCAGTACGGCGCACCGCGGACGAACAGAGCCGCGGCGCGAAGGTGCTGGGTTACGAGACTGAAAAGGAGAACGGGCAAACCGTCTACGAAGTGGAGATGACGGTGGGCGGCCGCAGCCGCGATGTCACGATCGACAGCAGCGGCAATGTCCTGGAGGTCGAGGAGCAGGTTGTCTTCGATTCACTTCCGGAGGCTGTGCGGAGCGGCCTGCGCGCGGCGGCCGGAGGCGGTCAAATCACGAACGTCGAGTCATTGACCAAGCGCGGCACGCTGGTCGCGTACGAAGCCCACGTACGCACCGGTGACAAGCGGTCGGAGATTCAGGTCGGGCCGGACGGCAAACCACTGGCCCATCCGGAGTAAAACCCGGGCGCGCGGAGACTGACTACTGGATCGTGGCCAACAGGTCCGCATTGGTCTTCGCGCGCTTCATCTGTTGCAGCAACGCCTGCATGCCCTGCTCCGGCGGCAGATCCACGAGCGCGCGCCGGAGCTTCTGTTTGGCCTCGATCGTTTTCGCATCCCCGAGCAGCTCCTCGCGCCGAGTGCCACTCGCCGCGATGTCCACCGCCGGGTAGATCCGGCGGTCGGCGAGCGCGCGCGTCAGCCGCAGCTCCGCGTTGCCGGTGCCTTTGAACTCCTCGAAGATGATGTCATCCATCTTGCTCTCGGTCTCGACGAGGGCCGTCGCGATCACGGTCAGAGATCCCCCGCCATCCTTGGGCGGCACGGCCCGCGCCGCGCCGAACAGCCCTTTGGGCTTGGCCAGTGCATTGGCGTCGAGCCCGCCCGACATGGTGCGGCCGGTTCCCCGCCCCGTCGTGTTGTGCGAGCGCGCCAGGCGCGTCAGTGAGTCGAGCACGATCACGACATCGCGGCCCAGCTCCACCTGACGGCGCGCGTGATCGAACACTATTTCGGCGACCGCGACATGGCGCTCGTGCGGCAAATCGAAGCTCGATGCAATCACCTCGCCGCGGCCCCAATCCACCATCTCCGTCACTTCCTCCGGCCGCTCGTCGACGAGCAGCACCAGCAGCGTCGCCTGCGGATGATTCTCCGCGATCCCTTCCGCGATCGCCTGGAGCATCATCGTCTTGCCCGCCTTCGGCGGCGACACGATCAGCGCGCGCTGCCCGAACCCGAACGGACAAATCAGGTCGACGACGCGCTGCGTCTCGGCGGTGCGAGCGCTGGAGGCGCGGGGCGTCTCGAGGGTGAGCGGGCGATTGGGGTGGACCGCGCCGAGCGTCGTGAAATCCGGCCGGCCATCGAGCTGGGCGGCGGGGAGGCCGTTGACCGTCGTGACCCGGCCGTTGTCGAGCGTGATGAGATCGCCGCGACGCAGGCCCGGCATTCGCACCGCCGGGTCGCCCTTCGCCGGGAGATAGCTGTTCGCGGCGACGCGGAGCGCGCCGCCCTTCTGCGAGGGGTCAAACCAACCGGTTATTGGAGGCATGCCAAGAAAGGTGGGAGAAAGATAACGAATAGCGCGTGACTATATTTAGCGCCGCATGCGCCAGGACCATATCCGCAACTTCTGCATCGTGGCCCACATCGACCACGGGAAATCTACACTCGCCGACCGGCTGATCGAGCTGACGGGCACGCTCGACAAGCGGCTGATGCGGGAGCAGGTCCTGGATACGATGGACCTGGAGCGCGAGCGCGGCATCACGATCAAGCTGAATGCGGTGCGGATGAGCTACCACGCGAAGAACGGCCAGTTGTATGAGCTGAACCTCATCGACACGCCGGGACACGTCGACTTCACCTACGAAGTGTCGCGGTCGCTGGTTGCCTGCGAAGGCGCGATCCTCGTCGTGGATGCCTCGCAGGGTATTCAGGCCCAGACGCTGTCCAATCTCCTGCTCGCCATGGACGCCGGCCTAGAGATCATACCCGTGCTGAACAAGATAGATCTGCCAGGCGCCGAGCCGGACAAGCGCGCTCAGGAAATCCACGACCTGATCGGCACCAAGCCCGAGGAGATCCTGCGCATCTCGGCAAAGGAAGGGCGTGGCGTGCCCGAGCTGATCGAGGCCGTGGTGCAGCGCGTCCCGGCGCCGCGCGGCAAGCCCGCCGACCCGCTGCGGGCCCTGATCTTCGATTCCTACTACGACCGCTATCGCGGCGCGATCCCCTCCGTTCGGGTGGTGGACGGTGTCATCAAGCCCGGGATGAAGGTCGCGTTCGGGGCGCACCGCGATGACGTCTATGAGGTCGACGAGGTCGGTTACCTCCAGCTGGGGCACAAACCGGCGGAGCAGCTCGAGGCGGGCGAGGTCGGCTATCTGGTCGCG
>DATMZX010000102.1:0-10463 GCA_035573235.1 Gemmatimonadales bacterium | reverse complement strand
TACCAGGTCGGCACATTCAGCGATGTGTGACGCCATAGGACCGCCAGCCCCAACGCATAGACCACGCAGACCATCGTCACTTCGGCCACCACGGAATTGCGCAGGCGCGTCGCCGACGCGATGGCGGCCTCGAAGCGGGGCCGCGCCTCGTCCGGAATGAGATCGCGCTGCAGGAACTGGTCGACCACCGAGCGGAGCCGCTGATGCACGACCAGCTCCGCACCCACGAGTAGGGGCACGAACAGGAGGATGCGTGCCTGCGCCTCGAGGTCGTACAGGAAGGGGACGGCGACGTTCGACCCGTACGCCAGCCCCTGCACGGCGGAGAGCACCAGCAGCGGCAGCCAGCACAGCGCGACCATCACGAGCAGCCGCTGACCGACCAGCTCGAGTCCCGCCCCGCTGAGATGCGCTTTGCGGAACAGCTGGAACAGCGGACCCCCCAGCACGACGGAGAAGTCGCGCGGCGCGGCGGTCAGAGTGGTCATCGCGCCCCCTTCCGCGCGCCGAGGCACACCGCCAGCAGTCCCGCGCTCACCTCGCGCATCACCTTGCGCATTTCAGGATAGGGCGGGTGAAACGGCGTCGAGGCATGGCTCCGCCCCCACTCCACGGTCAACGGAATGATTCTTCCCTTTTTAGGATCGACGAAGTGACGGCTGTAGGCGTAATCGTCCGTCGCGCCGGCGGTCGGATAGAGTCCCACGCTCGCCTTCACCTGATACTTGCGTCCGCGCACGATTTTGATCGCCGCCGCCATGCGGCGGGCGACCTCGACCGCGGCCTTCTTGTCGCTGGGCGGAAAGTATTCGCGGTACACGTCGTCGTTCAGCCGTCCGCGTTTGCCGTCGTACGCGCGGTTGCGGAAGTTCATGCGCGGATCCTTCGACTGGTTCTCATCGCTGCCCCAGCTGTGCAGAATCGCTTCGCCGTAGCTGTGCAGATCGACGAGGTAGCGAATGTTGGGAAAGCGATCGAGCAGCCAGATCACGTTGCGGGTTTCGGGCTCGGAGGCGGGCCGGGGCCCGATGTAGGTCTCGTAGTCGCCGGGATTCTTCGACCCGGTTTCGACCCCGGGCGCGAAGTAGCGATCGAACTGCCAGAGGAACGGAAAATTACGGTTGATGTCCACGCCGGCCGACTTCGGCCGGCCCCGCGGCGCGGGCCGTCGATTCTTGCGCCACATCGCCGAGCGATTCATGCTGAAGCAGCGGCCGTCGGGATTCACCAGCGGGAGGACGACGATGTCCACCGTCTCGAGGAGGCGGCGCACCTGCGCCGCCGTGACTTCGTGCCGCCCCAGCTTGAAGCCGTGCCGATCACGATAGGCACGGAGCAGCCGGATCGCGAAGTAAATCAGGATGTCGGAGCTGCCCCATTCGCGTCCATGCACGCCGCCGAGGAAGCAGACCGCGGGCCGGTTCTTCCCGTTGCCGGCGCCGATGCGAAACGCGTGCACGCGTCGCCGTTCCCAGGTCGAGTGGGGGAGGGGAATCCGTTCGAAGTAGCCGGCGTGATTCTGGGCGCCCAGCACGAGGGCCCGCTCGATCTCGTCGGTCGTGAGATAGCCGCCGCCCCACACGACGTCGCCGTAGCGCCCCTGCTTGATCCGGCGCGCCACGGCTCGGCGGCCTTCGTGTTGGCGCACGCGGTCGCGACGGTCCACCCGCTCGAGCAGGGTGACGTCGTACCCCTTCTTCTTTAATACATCGATCTTGTCGCCGTTGACGTAGGCGTCCACGACCGCGCCGCGCTTGTCCTCGCGGTAGCCGGTGACGACGATCCGCAGCTTGGGACCGAGCGCGGCGAGATGGCGCCGGTCGCGGCCGGTGATCGTTACGTGATAGATCGCCGTGCGGTCAGCCTTTCTTCAGGCACTGCACGTAGTAGACGCCGTCCCGATTCTCGACGCCGTGGGTGTCGTGCCCGAAGCCGGGGAACCGCGCGTCCCACGCCGCGAGCGCTTTCAGATAGCCGATGTAGGGACCGTCGGCGGGGCCGGTGCCTTCGCCGGGCATGAGCATGGGAATCCCGGGCGGGTACGGGACGACGCTCGTCGCCAGTACGCGATTGGCCAGCTGGTCGAGCGGCAAGTGCTCGATGTCATCCCGCACGAGATACTGGTAGGCCGCGTTCGGCGTCATCTCGATCGGCGGCAGTGTGGAGAAGGCCTCGGAGAGCCAATGCGTCTGCTTGCTCTCCTTGAGCTGGGAGAACATCTGGTCCGCCAGATCCCGCAGGCCCATCGTGCCGTAGGGGCCGGGATGTCCCTGGACGAGCTCGGGGAGGGCCTCGGCCAGCGGCGCGTTGCGATCGTAATCGCGCTTGAAGTCGAGCAGTGCGTTGAGCAGCGTCCCCCACTTGCCTTTCGTGATGCCGATCGAGAACAGCAGCAGAATCGTGAAGTCCGTGGTCTTCTCGACCTCCACCCCGCGGTTGTGGAGATAGGCGGTCACGAGCGTGGCCGGAATGCCGCGCTTGTCGAGTCCGCTCGCGGTCATGCCGGGCGTCACGACGGACACCTTGATCGGATCCAGCATGCAGTAGTCGTCTTCGATCTTCCCGAATCCGTGCCAGGCGTCCCCGGGATGCAGGACCCAGGCATTCGGCTCGGTCGCGAGAAACTCCGGCGACGCGTCCTCGAACGCCACTTTCCCGGTTTTCCCCTGCTTCACCGTGTCGGCGTTCCAGGTATTGAAGAACCAGTCCTTCTTCGCGTTGAACTCGCGGTGCACGCGTCCCATCGTCTGGCGGAACGCGACCGCTTCTTCAATGGACTCGGCGGTGATCGCGATGCCGCCCGGGCCGTCCATCATCGCGGCCGTCACGTCGTTGGAGACGATGATCGGATACAGCGGCGAGGTGGACGCGTGCATCATGTACGACTCGTTGAAGCGCGAATGCGGGATCGGGCTGCGCCCGTCGCGGATGTGCAGAAACGACGCCTGCGACAGGGCGGCGAGGAGCTTGTGCGTGGAATGCGTCGCGAAAATCGTCGGACCTTTGTGGTCCTTCGGATCGCCGTGCATCGCATGCCGGTCGCGGTAGAGCGGGTTGAAGCGCGCGTACGCGTACCACGCTTCGTCGAAGTGGATCCGGTCCACGCTCGGGTCGAGCAGCTCCTGCACCCGCTTCGCGTTGTAGCACAGCCCGTCGTAGGTCGAATTCGTGATGATCGAATGCACGGCTCGCGTGGCGACGCCGGCCTTCACGAGCGGATTCGACTTGATCGCCGCCTTGATCGCGGCGGGCGTGAGGCGGTCCGGGAGAATCGGCCCGATGATGCCGTACTGATTGCGGACCGGGACGAGGTAGGTCGGAATCGCCCCTGTCATGACGAGGCTGTGCTCGATCGATTTATGGCAGTTCCGGTCGCACAGCGCGATCTGATCCCGGGCCACGGCCGCCATGAAGATGACCCGATTGGACATCGACGTCCCGTTGGTGACCGAATACGTCCGGTGCGCGCCGAAGACCCGGGCCGCGTAGCGCTCGTGCGCCCCCATCGGCCCGGAGTGGTCGAGCAGCGAGCCCAGCGCGCCCACGCTGATCGAGAGATCGGAGCGCAGCAGGTTTTCGCCGAAATAATCGAAGAACACCCGCCCCACCGGCGACTTGAGAAAGGCGGTGCCGCCGGTATGGCCGGGGGTGTGCCAGGAGTATTCGTAGACCTGACTGAATTTCATCATCGCCGCCGCCAACGGCGGCATCATCACCTCGAGGTAGCGGCGGATGGCCGCGACGACGCGCCCGCCCACAAACGCCGCGGTGTCCTCGAGCGTCCACACGTACTCGTCCACCATCTCCATGACGTCGACGGGGATCGACGCCGCCTTGCCGCGCTCCGCCATCAGGAAGATCGGAATCTTGTCGTTGCGCGCGCGGACGAACGCGAGCAGCTCGCGCGCCCGTTCGTGCTCGCGCTTGCCGTTCGATCCCAGCGACCAATCCACCAACAGCGTGTGAATCGCCGAGTCGGAGACGACGACGGACATGCCGTCTTCGGCCGAGGACGCTTCGACCACATCGATCGACCGCCCCTTGAGCTCCTGCACCAGGGTCCGGGCCGCATGCCCCTCGGCCGTGGCGGTCGGGAGCTCATCATCCACCATGAGCGCCCGCAGCTGAATGCGCTTGATCCGTCTCTCGATCATGTCTACTCCGGCCGAGTGTTCCAGCGATAGAAGGTCACCACGTCGGCCGTCGGCTCGCCGAAGGACTGTACGTACAGGGTCCGAAACTCGGTCGTCGGATACAGCCGGCTGAGCGTATGATCGACCAGGGCCCGGAACGCCTCGTCGCCGCGGGGCAGCGGCAGCGCGTACGCTTCGTAGGTGAACAGGCGGTCCAACACTTCGAGCTTGGATCCCGCCGCGTTGTGGGCCACCGCGTCGAGCAGCACGGCGCGATCGGCGAACAACACGTTGGCCTGCCGGTCCACAACGGCCGTGATCCCCGCATCGTAGTTGGACACCGGCGTGACTTTCGACGACAGCTTGAACTCGTTGACCTTCGCGCCGACGAATGTTTCGGCCGTCGTCCCCTTGATGACGGCGAACACCTGCGTCTGCAGCATCTGTCCGGCCGATGCCCGCCACGTCGGGCTGGACGGCGGTTTCTGGTTCAGGATTTCGCGCAGCCGATCGGGCGCGTCACGTCGCAGCAGGGCACCGATGCCCCCGGGGAACACCGGCAGCGAGAACGCCACCTCCGCTCTGCGGCTCCAGGTGTCGCTGTCAGCGCCGCAGAACACGTCGATTTTCCCCGTGCTGACGGCCGTGAAGCGGTCCGCGGCATTCACCGCGACCCACTCGATGTTCAGGCTCGGGAGCGCGAGCTCGGCCTTCACGGCGCCGGCCACGGTCTTGCACAGCGCGACCGTGAACCCGGCGGCGTTGCCGGACTGATCGCGAACCGAAAAGGGCGCCGCATCGGGTTGGTAGCCGAACTTGATCCGCCCGCTCTGCTTGATCCGCGTGAGCGTGGGCGAGGCAGCCGCGCCGCTCTTCTGAGCGACGGCAGGCGCGGCGGCTGCGGCGATCGCGAGACTCAGGATCATGAAGCGTTGCATGGTCATGGCTCCTTTCAGGCTCGGACCGGCGAGCTGGGCGAAGGTTCGGGAACGCCGCGCGGGCTCGTCCGCCGTTCGCTGAAGCGATGGGCGATGAAGCCCCAGAGCAGATACGTCAGCGACGCCACGAGCATCCCGCCCATGACCGCTTCGAATCCCGAGGCATAGAGCGCGTAGGTGCTGTACAGGATCGCGATCGTGGCGATGATGGAGTTGCGTCGATACACGTTCGGCGGGGCGTTGCCCATCTTCATCATCACGCCGAGGGCTGACAGCGCGATGATGTACGGAATCACGTTCGTGACCACCGCGAGGTTCACCAGCTTGCCGAACTGCTTGCTGAGATTGGGCGAGATGGTGGAGAGCGCCAGCACCGTCTGGACCACGCCCAGCACGAGCATGCCGACGATCGGTGCTCCAGCGGCATTGATCTTCGAAAACAGTTTCGGGAACATGCGCTCGTCGGCGGCCGCCTTGCCGGTGGACGCGATCGTGAACTGCCAGCCGAGCAGCGAGCCCAGGCACGCCAGAACCGCGAGCACCATGACGATGCGGCCGACGGTGGGGTTGAACATGTGGGCGTACGCAGCGCCGAACGGACCGGTGGACTGGGCGAGCTCGGCGTTGGGCACGATGCCCTGAATCACGGCCGTCGAGAGGATGTAGATGACGCCGGCGCCGAGCGTACCGAACAGGCACGCCAGCGGCACGTTCTTCTTCGGATCCTCGACGGCAGCGGAGTTCTGGGCGGCGGACTCCATGCCGAGGAACGCCCACAGCGTGAGCGCAATGCTCGATCCCATCCCCGCGCCGAGGCTCAGCCCCTGCGGATTCCATGCCGCCGAGAATGTGGACTTGCTAAACCAGAACCAGCCGATGATCGACAGCAGGCCAACCGGGAGAATGACGCCCCAAACCGTAATGGAGCCGATCTTTCCGGTGACCGCGGGCCCGCCAAAGTTCGCGACTGTGGTGAGCCAGAGCAGCGCGATCACGCCGAGGCAGGTGGCGATCGGCGCCGAGGACAGCCAGGGCACGAACGCGGAGAGGTAGCCCACCGCGGAAATCGCGATGGCGACGTTGCCGATGGCGAGAGACAAGAAATACAGGAAGAAGACGAGGAAGTAGCCGTCCTTCCCGTACGCGTCCTCCGCATACGCCGACATTCCGCCCGGGCGCTGATTGAAGATGCCCGCCTGGGCAAAGCCGTAGGCGATCGCCATCGAGCCGACGGCCGTCACGCCCCAGGAGAGCAGCGAAATGGCGCCGACCTGCGCCATGTTCGTCGGCAGCATGATGATGCCGGAGCCCATCATGTTCACCGCGACGATGAACGTGAGCTGCATAAGAGACATCTTTTTAGCTGCTGTCGCTGTTGCCACGATCGCCTCCCGCCTACGGGGTCACGCAGTAGATGTGATAGGTGCCGTCGTGCTCCTCAGTGCCTTCCACTTCCTTCGCGAAGCCCGGGAACTTCTCTCCCCATTGCTGCACCGCGCGCAGATACGTGAGCCACGGGCCGTCCGCGGGGCCGATGTTCTCGCCCGGCATCACGATCGGGATCCCGGGCGGGTAGGGAATGACGCCGACGCCGACGATCCGATTCGCGATCTTGTCGAGCGGGACCTTCTCGGCATGGCCTGCCATGAGTTGCTGAAAAGCCTTGCGGGGCGTCATCTCGGGCGTCGGCAGCGTGGCATAGGCCTGCGCCTGCCAGTGGCCCTGCCGCCCTTCCTTCATATAGGCCCACATCTCGTCGCCCAAATCTTTGAGACCCATCCCGGCATAGCGGGCCGCCCCGGCGGCCGCGACCGCGGGAATGACTTCCGTGAGCGGCGCATTGCGGTCGTAATCCGCCTTGAAGTCGAGCAGCGCGTTGAGCAGGGTGCCCCATTTCCCCTTCGTGATGCCGACCGAAAAGAGGAACAGCACCATGTGGTCGGTCGTCCGGGACGGAACGATCCCATGCCGGGCGAGGTAGGCGGTCACGATGTCGGCCGGGATGCCCTTGGCGTCGAGCTTGCCGTCGTCCTTCATGCCCGGGCACACGATCCCGAACTTGATCGGGTCGAGCATGCACCAGTTGTCCGGAATCTCATCGAAGCCGTGCCACTTCTCGCCGGGGTGCAGGACCCAGGGCGAGGGATCGCGCGTGAGCAGCTCGGGCGCCGCGTCGGCGAACGGGATCCGCTTGCCGCTCTTCGGATCCTTGATCTCAGGCGCGTTCCAGGGGGCGAAGAACCAGTCCTTTTTCGCCGCGAACTCGCGGTGCACCCGCGCGGTGGCCTGTCGGCACGCCACCGCTTCGTCGATGACGTCCTGCGTGAGTGTCTGGCCCGCGGGCCCCTCCATCATCGCGGCGGCGACTTCGTTGGAGGCGATCAAGGCATACAGCGGAGACGTGCTCGCCTGCGATGCATAGGCTTCGTTGAAGCGGCCGTGGTCGATCGCGCCGCGCCCGTCCCGAATGTGGATGTAGGAAGTCTGGGAAAGCGCCGCGAGCAGCTTATGCGTGGAGTGTGTGGCGAATACGGTCGGTCCGTCCTTCGGATGATCGGCGGGGCTGCCGCGCATCGCGAAGCGGTCCTCGTACATCGGGTTGAAGCGGGCGTAGGCGTACCACGCTTCGTCGAAGTGGATGCGATCGACGCTCTTCGCGAGCCGATCCTGCGCGTCCGCGGCGTTGTAACACATCCCGTCGTAGGTGCAGTTGGTCACGACCGCATAGACCGGCTTCTTGGCGGCGACATTCCGCGCGAGCGGGTTCTGCGCGATGCTCTCGGCGATGGCCTTGGGCTCGAGCCGCGACGGCGGGATCGGACCGATGATGCCGTAGCGGTTCCGCGTGGGCCGGAAGAACACGGGAATCCCGCCGCTGATCGCGAGACCCTGCTCGATCGACTTGTGGCAATTGCGATCGCACAGCGCGATCTCGCCGTCGCCGACACACGCGGTCATGATCGCGCGGTTCGATCCCGATGTGCCGTTCAGCACCGAATACGAGCGATGCGACCCGAAGACCTGGGCGGCATAGCGCTCGCTCGCTCCGATCGGGCCCAGGTGGCCGAGCAGGGAGCCCAGGGCCCCCCGCTCGATGCCCATGTCGGAGCGGAACAGGTTCTCGCCGTAATAGTCGAAGAACGCGCGCCCGATGGGCGACTTCAGGAATGCGACGCCGCCCTGATGCCCCGGCGCCGCCCAGGAGTACTCGCGGTCGCGGTCGTAGCTGGCGAGCGCGGCGGCGAACGGCGGGAGCAGGCCCTGGATGTAGCGCTCGATTGCGGCGCTGGCGCGCCCGCCGATGAACGACGCCGTATCCTCGAGGATCCAGATGAACTCGTCGACGAGCGTGGCGACTTCGATGGTGACCGTGCCGGTGATCTTGCGATCGGCCATCAGGAACACGGGGACCTTCGGATTGCGGGCGCGGAGCGTGCGCAGCAGCCGGGTTGCCTCGGCGTGCGTCTTGCTCTTGCCGTTTCCCTTGCCGTTCTCCGCAGCGATGGTCCACTTGAGAAAAATTCCATGGAGCGCGGCATCGGAGACGACCCGTGCAAGACCGTCAGCGAGTGAGAGCGCTTCGACCACTTCGATCCCGCGCTCCTTCAGCTCGTCGACCAGCGTCTGGATCGCGCGTCCGCCGGTTGTGGTCGTGGTCAGCGTGTCGTCGATGATCAGGACGCGCCGGGTCAGCGGCCGGGCCGTGCCCGAGATCACGCGCCACCTCGCGGGTGCTCAGTACGAATAGAAGACATAGATCATCCCGTAGGTGAAGTTGTCGGTGCGCCCGAAGCCTTGTTCGGCGGCTGCCTTCGGCTGGGCGAAGGCGCCGAGGAAGCTCACGCTGAAGTTCGAATTGAGTTTCCAGTCGATGTACGCATCGAGCTCGGTGGCGATGTGATTGGACGTCACACCCGGTCCGAAACTGGCCGGCTGATCGGCGCGGAAGTCATAGGCGAAGATCCCGCCGGCCACGGCCTCGCTCGGCGTCACGTGGACGCGGAGCTGATGCGAGATCAGGTTCGAGTTGGAGAGGAAGTACTCGCCGCCGATCTCCCCCTGCCACCACGTGCCCCAGTCGTAGAAGCCGGGCAGCAGCATGTCGAACGACTCGTCCTTCGTGGTGCCCGGATCGTCGCCCTCGAAAAACGCGTAGCGGTAGGACACCTTGGGTTTCCAGGAAACTTTGGAGAGCTCGTACGCGCCGAGGACGTTGTACGCCGTCGAGGAGCGAAGATCTCCGTTGTCCTCCATGGCGTACTCGGCCTCGAACGACAGGCCGGGCAGCGTACGCAGCGGTGCGGTGTAGGCGCGCACATTGAACACGTTCATGCCGTCGCGGGCGGGCAGCGAATCGGCCGTGAAGTGCATGTACGTCGCGCCGAGGGTGGTGCCCTCTCCGAGCGCGCGCTCATAGTTTCCGCCGACGACGCGCGTCCCGGTCTCGGCTTCCGGCACCTCGTTGCGGTCCAGGTAGAACCCTTCGAGCGTGTTCGACTTCGCGTGGAAGCGCGCGACGCCGGCAAGCGCCCACGCTTTCCGGGCGTTGCTCCAGAAGCCACCGCGACTGCTCCCCTCGCCGCCACCGTCCCACAGCAGCAATCCGTGACCGATCTTGTACGGCGCGCGCCCAAACGTGAATTCGAGCGCGTCCTCACCGGCCTTGATCGCGGTGCCCGAGCGCCAACCGATGTAGAGGTCCTCGATCATGAACGACGAGGCTTCGGACCCGACGAGTGGCGGCGGCGCGGCGTACGTCCGCTCACCCGCCGCACTGATCTTGCCGAAGAACGCGCCTTTGCCGGAGCGCACCGTGCCCGAGATGGCGGGTTTCGCGTAGCTCTCGAACCAGTTGTCGCTGAGATCGCCGGAAGGATCGGGGTGGGAATTGGTGTAGAGCGAATTGTTGAATCCGAAGGCGCCGATGCCCGCATCGAGATTGAACGTCCAGGTGACGGCCTTGGGAAGGCCGGTCGAGCGCTCGTCCTTGGATTGAGCCAGCGCCGGACTCGACAACGCAAGAAGCAGGACCCCAACGGACTGAAGACGCATGAACTCCTCCGATGGCGGGGAAGGGACGGCGCAATCGAAAGAGTGCGGGAGCGGCTGCAGGGCCTGTATTGGACCTTTGTTCTATTCCATCTCCTTATACCGCAAGTGACATTGGCTTCATAACCGACCTTTCATTCCAACGGAGAGCACTTGTCATGGCCGTGATGCTCCGGGCGACAGCCGTCAGTTGTGCCTTTGTGTTGTGGGCTGCGGCGTGTGGCGGAGACGGCGCCAAGGCAGGTCCAAATGCGGTCGATGTCGTCGTCGCGCCGGTCCAAGTCCGTGACGTGCCGATCGTGCAGGAGTGGGCCGCGCAGACATTCGGCGCCAACGACATCGA
>DATMZX010000101.1:0-13744 GCA_035573235.1 Gemmatimonadales bacterium | reverse complement strand
AATCGGGGTCATTTGACCCAACGCGCGGTACACGGCGAGCTGCTTGGGCGTATTGGAGATGTGATCGTCGCCGCGAATGACATGCGTGATTTGCATATCGATGTCGTCCACGACTACGGCGAAGTTGTACAGCGGCGAGCGATCGGCCCGCAAAATCACAAAATCGCGAATATCCTCACCTTTGAAACTGATCGTGCCGTGGACGGCGTCGTCCCACGCCAGCTCGCCGGGGGGAACGCGGAGGCGGACCGCGTCCTCCTCCATGTAGGCTTTCCCCTCCTTGAGCAGCTGATCGGCGACCTGCTGGTGCCGGGCGAGTCGCGCGCCCTGGAAGATCGGCGCCTCGTCCCAGTCCAGGCCGAGCCACGTCAGGCCGTCCAGGATGACCTGGGTGTTTTCATCGGTGGAGCGGGCTTTGTCGGTGTCTTCGATGCGCAGGAGGAACTTGCCGCCTTCTTTGCGGGCAAAGAGCCAGTTGAATAACGCTGTTCTCGCTCCCCCGACGTGCAGGTAACCGGTGGGCGATGGAGCGAAGCGAACGCGGATGGTCATTGGGTATCGGCTATCGGGTATCGGCTATCGGAGTACTCAAATCGGCGTCTCGACCCGATAGCCGATAGCCGATAGCCGATAGCTGCAGTTACGGAGAGGGGGGGATTCGAACCCCCGATAAGGGAATTACCCCCTATAACGGTTTAGCAAACCGCCGCCTTCAGCCACTCGGCCACCTCTCCAACAGCGGGCTTCAAGTTACCGAGCCGGGCTACTTGTTGGTAGGCTCCACGACTTACTGCGTTTTGATCTCGATCACACCCGCGGGATGATTGGTGCCATACCGCATCGTGGCTTCTTGTCCGTTGCGGTAGCGCAGCTCGAGGATCTCGGCGATCGGAATCTCGCGCAGGCTTTCGACGTCGCCGAACCGGCTCCCGTTCACGTAGATCTGCAGCGTTGCCACGCTGTCAGCGTGAAAGCTCGTGCGACCGCGCGTGCGCAGCCACTCGGAGCGGTATTGCAGCACCAGGCCGTAGGCGTCGCGCGCCGTGGTCGCCCGGTATTCGTCCGGCGTCAACACGTCGCGTGAGTGACTCGACGTCCCGGGTCTGCTCGGATCGATCGTCGCCGGATCCGGGGTAGGAGCGGCTCCGGTCGTCACCACGGGCGCCGCGGCAGTGACGATCGCAGGCGGGGGCGGGGGCGGGGGCGGGGGCGGAGGCGGTGGCGCCGCCGCCGCGGCGACGACCTGCGCCGTGTCGGCTGCCGGCGAGCGGTACAAGACCGCACCGGCGGTCGTCTTGATCTCGACCGCGCTGCCGCCCCGTTCGCGATAGCCGACCGTTTCCAGACCCCCGATGCCACCAGTCGGTGTGCGTCCCAATTCGGTCAACGGCATCCGCAGGATCCAGTCGCGTACCATCCACGCGCCGGTGGGGACGAGCATGAACTCGACGCGACCCCCGGCGTTCGGGGCATTCAGGTTCTGGGGCAGCCGCACATACTTGAATTCGAGATGGCGCAGCTCGGCGGACTCCCGATCGATCCACAGCACGCCGTTGACGTCGGGCAACCGGCGACCCCGGGCCGGTGAGAAGCCGAGACCCACGAGTCCCTCGGTGTCGCCCTTTCCCACCTTGCTCTCGAAGCAATGCGTGCGCAGGAACGGCTCGGACAACAGCACCTCGGCATCGGGCTCGCGAAACGCCCACCCATCCTCGTCGATGACGACGAATCCCTCACGCGCGAGGTCCTCGGCCGGCACGCTCTTGAACGGGACTTCATAGAACCCGTCATTGAACCAGACCGAGTCCTTCCCGCGCGGCCGGCCCGGAATGATCTCGCGCTGAAACTGCGTCACGCGATACCAGTATCCCGGCGTTCTGGAGGTCCACGCGACCGCGGACAGGGCCTCTTTCACCTCTTCCCACAACACGGCGACGGACGCGCCGGACTCGACGTTGCACTGCCGATCACCCGCCACGACCACTTGCGCGAGCGCAACAGGAATCGGATCGACCGCGGCATTGAACGTCACGGTCGCGCCCGCCTCGAGCGTGAGCGGCACGGACATGTACGGCTTGAATCCGATTCGTTTGGAACGGATACGATAGCTGCCCGCCGCGGGCGCGGTGAGCGTGAACGCGCCGGTGCCGTCGGTCATCGCGCGCGCGCGCTCCACGCCCTGCGCGTCGACGAGCGTGAGAAACGCGCCAACCAACGGACTGCGACTGACGCTGTCGCTGAGCTGCCCGCGCACGGTCTGCGCGGCAACATCCCGGCCGAGGAGGGCAATCAACGCGAGCAGGCCGACACATCTCATATCCCCAACCCCTAGTCCCGAGTCTCCCACCACTTGAACCGCTGCGGCTCGAGCTTGGCGAGCTTATAGAGATTGCGCGCAAAGCGACCGATGAACAGCAGCACCATCCCCGCGAGCACGATCCCCAACGTGATGTTTGCCACCTTGTTGATGTTGACGCCGAGCGGGTAGGGCCAGCCGGCGGTAATGACCGCCGCCGTATTCAGGAGAATCAAGATGAGTCGCACTTCAGTCGGCCCGACGCGGCCGTACGAAATCTTGAACACCCCGAAGACCGTCGATTCGAGATAGACGTTGATCGACATCGCGAGATACACGATGACGATGCCCAGCCCGATGCCGAGGTACACGTAGGGCGACAATCCGAGTCCCAACCCGATGACGGCGGTCGAGTACGCGTCGACGACATGGTCCAGGTAGTAGCCGTACTTGGGGCGCTGCGTCCCGCGGACACGCGCCAGCGTGCCGTCCAGGCTGTCGCCGATCCAGTTCACCACGAGCATCGCGCTCGCGACCCACAGCCAGGCGTGGCTGAAATTCGTCAGCGCGTAGGCGACCCCGGCGCCGGTGGCGCCGAGCACGCCGAGACCCGTGAGGTGATTGGACCGGATCGTGCGCGGCACACGGGCGGCGAGCCAGAGGAGGACGGGACGCTCCCAATTCGCGAGCAGGAACGTCAGCTCGCGTTTGCCGCCGCCACTGCCGCCTTTCTGGACCGGCGCGGTACTCGTCATGGTCCCTCCGATGCCGGAGGATGATGGGACGGAGGGCACAGGATTCGAACCTGTAAGGGCTTGCGCCCGCCGGTTTTCAAGACCGGTGCCTTAGCCATTCGGCCAGCCCTCCCTAACAGGCACTAACCTACTGACGCGGCAGCGCGTACCACAGTCAGGCTATGACTTCTCGCGCCCATCGCCGCTCCTTGCGGGCTTTCCGAACTTCGGTATATGTTCGGGTCCCCAAATGCATACCAGATCGGGACGACTGATGTCGATTTCCGGCGTTTTCTTTCGACGTATTTGCGACGGCGTGATGGAACTCGTGCCGCAAAGGTCCCGTTACGTTTTGGGCTGGACGACCGATTCACACTCCTGGGAAAATCTCCGCGTATGAAGCTATCCGAAACCGCCATTCGCCGTCCCGTGCTCGCGAGCATGCTCTCGGCAGCGCTCGTGCTCTTTGGATTCATCGGATATACGCGCCTGTCGGTGCGCGAGCTGCCCGATATCGATCCGCCGGTCATCTCGGTGACGACGGTACTGCCCGGCGCCCACGCCCAGGTGGTCGAGACGGCGGTGACCGACGTGCTCGAGGAAGAGCTCTCGACGATTCAGGGCATCCGCACGCTGAGCAGCGCCTCGGCGGAGCAGACCAGCAACATCACGCTCGAGTTCACGCTCGACCGGCCGGTGGACGTGGCGGCGCAGGACGTGCGCGACAAGGTCTCGCGCGTGCGCGGGCGCTTGCCGATCGATGTGCTCGAGCCGGTGATCGCGAAGCAGTCGGCCGACGCGCAGCCGTTCTACTGGCTCGCGCTCTCCAGCGACAACTACGACTTGATGCAGCTCTCCGACATCGCCGACCGCCTCGTCAAGGCGCGACTGCAGAGCCTGCCGGGCGTCGGCAGCGCGAACATCTTCGGCGAGCGGCGCTACTCGATGCGGGTCTGGGTGGAGCCCCAGGCGCTCTCGGCGCGCGGGCTCACCGTGCAGGACATCGAGAACGCGATCGTGGCGCGTAACGTCGAGATCCCCGCGGGCCGGATCGAATCGACGCGCCGGGAATTCTCCGTGCGTTCTCTCGGTGAGCTGAAGACGCCGCAGGAATTCGGGGAGATGGTGGTCGCGAGCCAGGGCCGGCAGCTGATCAAGTTGAAGGACGTCGCCCGGGTCGAGCTCGGTCCCGAGGATGATCGCTCGATCTTTCGCTGGACGGGTCAGCCGTCGGTCGCGATCGGCGTGGTGCGGCAATCGAAGGCCAATCTGATCGACGTCGCGAAGCGCATTCGCGAAGAGCTGCCCGCCATCCAGCAGACGCTGCCGGTTGGCGTGAAGCTCGAGAGCGCGTTCGACGGCTCGAAGTTCGTCACACACTCGATCGACGACGCGAAGCTGACGCTGCTCATCGCGGCGGTCCTGGTCGTGCTGATCATCTTCGTGTTCTTGCGAAACATCCGGGCTACGATCATTCCCGGGCTCGCCATCCCGGCGTCGATCGTCGCGACGTTCGCGATCATGTACTTCCTGGGATTCTCGATCAACAACTTCACGCTGCTCGCGCTCACGATCGCGATCGGGATCGTGGTGGACGACGCGATCATCGTGCTCGAGAACGCGTTCCGGCACCAGGAGGAGCTGCACGAGGAGCCGGAGGAAGCGGCCGTCAAGGCGACGAACGAAATCGCGTTCGCGGTCATCGCGACCACGATTGCGCTCGTGGCGGTGTTCAGCCCGCTGGCGTTCCTGACCGGCACCGCCGGCCGGCTCTTGAGCGAGTTCGGGGTCGCGGTCGCGGGCGCCGTCGTGATCTCCGGCTTCGTCGCGTTGACGCTCACGCCGATGCTCTGCGCCAAAATCCTGCGCATGCAGCACCAGCATGGCGCGGTGTTCCAGATGTTCGAGCGCGGCTTCACCGCGCTGTCGGAGCGCTACGTGGTGTTGCTGCGCAAGGCCATCGATCGCCGCCAGTGGGTGTTCTGGGGGACGATCGGCGCCGTGGCCGCCGCGGTCTTCTTCTTCTTTGGGTATCCGTCGACGCCGCTGAATCGCGGGACGCGGCTGCAGAGCGAGCTGATCCCGAACGACGATCGCGGGTTCTTCCTGGTGGTCGTGCGCGGTCCGGAAGGCGCGTCGCTGCCGTACACCGACGGCTACGTGCGGCAGGTCGAACAGATCATCGGCCGCACGCCCGACGTGCAGGGGTATTTCACGATCGTGGGCGGATTCGCGGGCGGGGTGAACAGCGCGTTCATCGGCGTCATCCTCAAGGACTGGGGCGAGCGCCACACCAGCGTGGACCGCATGATCGGCGGGCTATTCCCGCAGCTCATGGGGATCTCCGGCGTTCTGGCGTTCCCCTACGCGCCCGGCGCCATCGGATTCTCGCAGCCGATTCAGTACGTGGTCCAAAACCCCGATTTCACGAAGCTCACCGCGATGATGGGCCCGTTCGTCGGCCGCGTATCGCAGATCAAGGGGCTCGCGAACGTCCAGCCGGACCTGTTCGTCAACAAGCCCGAGCTGCGCGTGACGTTCGAGCGGGACCGGGCCGAGGACCTGGGCGTGCCCGTCCGCGATGTCGCCAGCGCGCTGCAGACGTTCCTGGGTGGCCGCCGCGTCAGCACGTTCACGCGCAACGACAAGCTGTACTACGTGATGGTGCAGCTCGATCCCAGGGATCGCGCGACGCCCAGCGATATGCGCGGCATCTACCTGCGCGGCAAGAACGGCCAGCTCGTCCAGCTCGACGCGCTGGCGAACGTGCGGGAAGGCGTCGGCGCGCGCCAGATCAACCACTTCAACCGGATTCCTTCGTTTACGGTGGGGGCCTCGTTGATGCCGGGGCTGGCGCAAGGCGCGGCGCTCGACTCGATCGATGCGGTCGCGAAACAGCTGCTGCCTCCAGGGACCACGACGGCGCTCGCCGGCGAGTCGCGCGAGTATAAGGAAAGCGGCAGTGCCATCTACTTCGCGTTTCTCATCGCGTTGATCGTGGTGTTCATGGTGCTCGCCTCCCAATTCGAGTCGCTGCTGCACCCCCTGACGGTCCTGACCGCGGTGCCGCTCGCGATCGGTGGCGCGCTCCTGACGCTGAAGTTCGCGGCGATCATTCACCGCTCGGGGGCGACACTCAACTTGTACAGCCAGATCGGCATGATTCTGCTGATCGGACTGGTGGCGAAGAACTCGATTCTGCTGGTCGAGTACACCAACCAGCTTCGGGACAAGGGTATGGACGCGATCTCCGCCCTGCTCGAGGCCGGGCGCATCCGGTTGCGGCCGATTCTCATGACATCGGTCGCCACAATCATGGGCGCGGTGCCGGTCGCCTGGGGCGTCGGTGCCGGTTCCGCATCGCGCAAGCCGCTGGGCTACGCGATCGTCGGCGGCGTGTTCTTCTCGACGGCGCTGACCCTGTTCGTCGTTCCGGCCGCCTACCTCGTGATTCCGGCGCTGCTGCGGCGGGGGTGGGCATACCGGCTGGAGCGCCGTCGCGACGAACCCATCACGGCGGAGGGCGACTGATGCTGGCGTTGCTGCTCGCGCTGCAGGCGGCTCCGGCGCAAACCGATACCGTGCCCCGGGTCACGCTGACCGAGGCGCTGCAGCGCTCGGCACGACTCGATCCGTTCTATGTGGCGGCGCTGGGGCAGATCGACAACGCCCAGTGGGGCCGGCGCAACGCGTTCGCCGTATTCATCCTGCCCGCGGTGACGATCGGCGCGAGCATGCAGCGCTCGGATCCGCCGAGCTTTCTGTTCACCGATTCGCTGGTGCGCGCGAAAACGTTGTGGACCGCGAATCTCGTTGCGCGCTACGATCTGTTCACCGGGGGCCAGAAAATCGCGGAGCTCACCCGCTCGGCCGCGGCGCTCGAGAGCGCGCGCGCGGACGAACTGCGCCAGCGCTTCATCACGGCGCAGCTGACGGAGGCGGACTACTACGCCGTGCTGGCCAACGCCGAGCTCGACCGCGTGGCGCGCGATCGGTTGGTGCGTGCCCAGGAGCAGCTGGCCGTCGCCCGCGCGCGCGTCGTCTCGGGCGCGGCGGTCTCCACCGACTCCTTGAACCTGCGGCTCGAGCTGGCCCGAGCCCAGGCGGGAGCGATTCAGCAGGCGTCAGCGCTGCGATTCTCGCGGCTCGCCCTGGGCCGCCGGGTGGGCGTCATGGGCGCGGTGGACGCCGAGCCGGTCGATACGGCGCCGGCGCCGGATCTGCCGATTGCGCTGGCGGACGCGATTGCGGAAGCCGCGCAGCAGGGGCCGGAGTACCGGATCGCGGCCGCCAATGAGCGCGCGGCGAGCGCCACGTACCGCGCCGAGCTGGGCAACTATCTGCCGCGCGCGACGCTGACGTTCAGCTCGAACACGGTGGACCAGAAGTTTTATCCGAAATTGTTCAATCAGACGAGCCTGGTGCTCGGGATTTCATTCCCGATCTGGAACAACGGCATCCGGGAGCTGAACCTCTCGCGCGCCAAGGTGAACAAGGACGTCGCGCGGGTGACGCGCGAAGACATGGATCGGGGCGTGCTGGCCGACGTCACCAACGCGTACGATGCCTACAACGTCTCGCGCGCCACCGCGCAGCTGGCGCGTGAGGCCGTGGTCATTGCCCGGGAGAATTTCCGCGTGCAGCAGACGCGCTACACCGCCGGCGCGACGACCATTCTCGACCTGATCACGGCGCAGGTCGCGCTGTCGAACGCCGAAGCAACGCTCGTCCAGGCGGTCTACGCCACGCGGCTCTCGCGCGCGGGGCTCGAAACGATTTTGGGCCGCAGACTCTCTAGCGATAAGGGAACCCAGTGATGTCGTACCGCTCGCTCGCAGTACTCATGTTGTGCGCGGCCGCGTGCAACAAGGCCAAGTCCGCGGCTCCCGGCGGCGGTGGTGCCGGCGGCATGCCGCCGATGCCCGCCGAAGTCGCCGTCGCGATTCGGGATACCGTCGTCGATGCCGTGCAGGCCACGGGCCAGATCGAAGCGGTGCAATCGACCGATCTGCGTCCCGAGGTCACGGGGCGCATCACCGAAATGTTCGTGCGCGAGGGTCAGGCGGTTGCGGCCGGCATGCCACTCTTCAAGGTGGACGACGCCGAGCTGAAGGCCCAGGTCGACCAGGCGCAGGCGGAGCGCGACGTGGCGCAGCAGGCATTAGAGCGCACCAAGGGACTGATCGCGCAGAACGCGGCGTCTCAGTCCGATCTGGAAAACGCCGACGCCAATGCCCGGTCAAAACAGGCCACGTATGAATTGCTCAATACGAGGCTGCAGCGCACCGTCGTCCGCGCCCCATTCGCAGGACTCGTCGGGCGCCGGCTCGTCAGTAAGGGGGATTACGTCACGCCCCAGACACCCCTGATCTCGCTGCAATCGGTCAATCCGCAGCAGGCGGTGTTCCAGGTCCCCGAGCGTTACGCCGAGCGGCTGCGGAACGGCCAGCTCGTGAGCTTCCAGGTGGCCGCGTTGCCGGGCAGGAATTTCTCGGGTGAGGTGGTGTTCGTGGATCCCGTCGTCGAGCTGCCCGGGCGCACCATTCTCATCAAGGCGCGCGTGCCGAATCCCGAGCGCCGGTTGCAGGCGGGCATGTTCATCGAAGCGCGCCTCGCCACCGACATCCGGCCCAATGCGGTGGTCGTCCCGGAAGACGCGCTGCTGCCGCTCGGCGGCGCCGTGTTCGTGTGGCTCGTCAAGGCGGGGGCAGCCGATCGCCGCGAGGTCACGATCGGTGTGCGGACCTCGGGATGGGCCGAGATCGTCGCGGGCGTGGAGGCCGGCGATTCAGTCGTCGTCGGCGGGGCGGAGCGGCTCTTCCCCGGCGCCAAAGTGATGGCGCAGATCGTCGAGCGCCGCCGCGGCCTGCAGACGGCTGAATCCACCGCGGCTCCCCAGACGACGAAGAACTAGGGCTTACGCCGCCGCGGCGCCTCTCCGGGGGCCGCGGCGGTGTTGGCCGGCGCCGCCGCCCGTTCCGGGAGCGGCTGAATCGGCGTTTCGGTGTTGCGGAAGATCCCCAAGGCGATCGCCTGGGCCCGCGACGACAGCGCCGAATTCGACGTCTGGAGCTCCTGCGCCATCGTGTAGTACGTCAATCCGTACAGCGACAGAATCCCTTCCGACGGCTTGTCGACCCACCCGCGCGGCCGCGGCCGCGCGGCGGCGTCGGTGTGGTAGACGTCGAACAGCAGCGACGTCGTCCGCGGCAGATTCACGTAGCCGAGCGATTGAATCGGCTTGATGCTGTCGGACGGAGTGAGCTCCTGCGCTCGCAGCGCGCGCGCAAAGCCGTGCCCCTCGAGCCGCGAGGTCAGCCCGAACTGATCCGCGTACAGCCCGACCGTGCGCGAGAAGTAGATCGGCCGCTTGCCGAGCTGATCCTTGATGACCTGCAGCACGATCACGTCCGCGCGCTCGATATACGGATGCCCGAGCATCTGCGGATCGAGCGAGACTTCCAGCTCGCCGAGCCGCGCGACGCGCTTCTGATCGAGGATGTAATACTGCTCGAGCGCGTCCAGCTGCTGATCGGAGAAGCTCGTGAGCTTGCCCGCCGGCATCGGCCACTGCCGGCCGCGATACACCGCGGGCCCGCTGGCGGCGTCGTACGGCGCGACCGGCCGGTTCTGGATCTGCCGCACGTACCAGTCGGTGTTGGCGAGCGAGAGGTTCAGGATCGTGACGTCCCGGCGAATCCCCTCGACTTCCTGCGCGTACCACAGCGGGAAGGTGTCGTTGTCGCCCGCGGTGACCAGCACGCCGTACGGCTCGACCGACTGCAACAGGTCGTAGGCGAAGTCGCGCGCCAGCGTCTCGTCCTTGCGGGACGCGGTGAGGCGATTGCCGAACAGCGGCACCAGCGCGATCAGCAGCAACGGCGTTCCATACAGCCAGCGCCGCTCCACGAGCGGCTCGCGCTCGCGGAACAGATCGCCGACCCACTCGACCAGCGTCGCGAGTCCCATCCCGACCCAGATGCCCCACAGCGCGAATGAACAGATGAAGAAGTAGTCGCGCTCGCGCACCTCGTGGGCGTTGACCGGCATGTCCGGGCGCAGCGAATAGCCGTACTTGAAGTTGAGGTAGAAAATGAGGGCGAACGTGAACGTGACGACGAGGAACGTCATCGCGGCCGCGGTGCGCTTGTCGGCGCGCCAGTGCCGCCAGGCGCCGGTCAACCCCAGCAGCGCAAAGAACGACGCCAGCACGTTCTGGAGGCGCGGCGACCAGTCACGGCCGAACTGCCAGCTGAAGTACAGCCAGTAGTTCTGAATCTGGTCCGCGTACAGCGCGAGCGTGTGCCCGGAATTGCCCTGGCCTGGCGCCTGTGTGGGGTTGTCGAAGATCGGCGGCTTGCCGTACTGCTGCCGGGTGAGCACCGCCCACAGCGCCTTCCAGTTGGTCGGCTCGCCTTCGTTGATCGGCGGATGGAATGCCGCGCGGATCGGGAGAAAACCGTACACCGACAGGCCGACCACCATCAGGCCCAGCGCGGTGAGCGCGAACAGCGCGTTGCCGGCAAAGAACGCGTACACCAGCGCGGCCAGGCAAATGATGCCGGCCCCGATCATGAAATTCGTGCTCTCCATCCCCAGCGACATCAGCAGGATCCAGATGCTCGAGACCACGAACAGCTGCGACCATTCGAGGGTGCGCTCGTCATCGGACACCGGGCGCTGTTGCTTGAGCGGCGGGAACAGCAGGATGATGACGACCGGCCCGACCAGGACGCCCATCATGTGGTTCGTGGACGTCAGCGCGAGCAGATAGACGATGAGTAGGAGATAGTGATCGTGCGCCTGACCCGCCGGTTGATCGTCCCAGCGCACGATCAGCCACAGAATCAGCGCGATCGAGAGCAGGCTGAGCGTGTAGACCTTCTCGTTGACGACCGACTGATTCCATACCGTAAACGCCGTCGCCGCGACGATCGCGCCCGCGAGGGCCGCGAGCCGGCGGGGCAGGCGCGCCGGCACGAACGAGCGCAGCCAGCGCTCGCCCACGAGGAACCAGCACGCGGCCGACACGGCGCTGGTCGCGGCGGCAAACAGGTTGATGCGCTCGGCGTAGTTGTGCACCCACGGAAACAGGCCCCACACGTGGGCCATCAGCACGAACAGCGGGTTGCCCGGCGGGTGCGGAATTCCGAGCGTGTACGCCGCCGCGATGTACTCGGAGGTGTCCCAGAACTGCGTCGTGGGCGCGAGCGTGAGCGCGTAGAGCAGCATCGCGCCGGCCGCGACGCACGCCGCCATCACATAGGGCGGCGCTTCGATTTCGGGGACGGGTAATGGGCCAGCCCGACCCCTGTCGGAATATCGTACCGCAGTCGTCATTGACTCTGGGGGAGACGGTAAGTGGTGTTGGCGATAATCGAATCGCGCAGCGCGGTTGCCCGCAGCGACAGCGCCGAGTCGCGCTCGCGCAGCGCGGCGGCAATCGTGTCATAGACCAGCACGTACCCAAACAAACTGCTCTGCGACGGCCTGTCTACCCATCCCCGCGGCCGCGGCCGCGCGGACGCCTCGCCGCCGCGGTAGACGTCGAAGGAAAGCCGTTTCAGCCTGGGCACATTCACAAATCCCCGGTTCTCGAGCAGCCGGATACTGTCGTTCGGCGTCACTGCCGCCGGCATCAGCCGGCGCACCAGCCCCTCGTTGACGAGATAGGGCGAGAGTCCCATCTGGTCCGGGATGGTGGCGGTAGAGGTGGAGAAGTAGATCGGCCGGTGACCCACCTGATCCTTGATGATCTGCAGCACCGCGAGATCGGCGCGCCCCAGGTACGGCCGGCCCAGCGCGCGCGGGTCGAGCGTGACCTCGATCGGGCCGATCGTGCCCGCCACCGGCTTGTCGACCAGAATGTACGGGGGCAGGGTGTCGGCCGGGCCGCGGAGATAGTAGCGGCTCATCCACGTCGTCGTGGGGACGGGCGCGCCGGGGAACGGCACCGGCGGCCGGCGCTGCAGCTGCGAGAGATACCAGTTGGTGTTCGCGAGCGAGAGCACCATGACGCTCACGTCGCGCCGCAGTCCTTCGACCTCCTGCGCGTGCCATAGCGGGAAGGTGTCGTTGTCGCCGGTCGTGATGACCAACGCGTACGGGTCGACGGAGTTCAGCACGTCGCGCGCGTAATCGCGGGCCAGGGTCTCGCCGCTGCGCGGCGCGCTGAGATGATTGCCGATCAGCGGAATCAGCGCGAGCGCGAACACGGGCGCCGCGAGCTGCCAGCCGCGCTGCGGCGCGCGCTCGGCCAGGGCCTCCGCAATCGCCGCGAGCCCGATCCCGACCCAGACGCCCCAGGCCGCAAACGACGCGATGAAGAAATAGTCGCGCTCGCGCACCTCATGGTCGAGCCCCGCGTACGGCTGCGAGTAGCCCCACTTGAAGTTGAGATAGAACACCAGCGCGATGGTGAGCGTGAACAGCAGCGCGCCCATCGCCAGCGCCGAGCGGCGGTCGGCCTTCCAGTGGCGCCGCGCGCCGAGCACGCCCAGGAACAGGAACAGCACCGCCAGCAGCCGCTGCGGGATCGCGGACCAGTCGCGGCCGAATTGCCACGTGAAGTACTGCCAGTAGTTGAGATACTGCTGGCCGATCAGATCGATCGAGCGGCCCGGATTGTCGGGTCCCGACGGATACATCGGATTCTCGAACACCGACGGCTTGCCGAACTGCTCGCGCATCAGCACGTCGCGCAGATTCGGCCAGGTCCAGGCATCGCCCTGATTCAGGTAGGGGTCGAGCGTCGCCCGAATCGGAATGAACAGATTGAGACTGAGCCCCACGATCGCGACCACGACGATCCCGCCCAGCAGGCGCGGGCGCAGCAGCGCCTCGGGTTCGGTCATCACGACGTATACGAACACCGCGGGCAGGACGAGCAGCCCCATCAGGTGGTTCGTGGCGCTCAACGCCGTCAGATAGACGATCACGAGCAGCAGATTGTCGCGGCGGGTTGCGTCGGGCTGATCGGCCCACAGGATCGTCAGCCACAGCACGAGCGCGATCGACACCACGCTCAGCGTGTACACCTTCTCGTTCGCGACCGACTGATTCCAGACGGTGAACACCGTCGCCCCGACCAGCGCGCCCGCCGCGGCGGCGACCTTGCGCCACAGGTCGGGAACGATGATCGCGCGCAGCCAGCGCTCGCCGATCAGGAACCACAGCCCCGCCGATACCGCGCTCGTGACCGCGGCGAGCATGTTGATGCGCCGGCCGTAATCGGCGGCGAGCGGCAGCAGCCCCCACACATGCGCGACCACGACGAAGAACGGATTCGCCGGCGGATGCGGAATGCCGAGCGCGTGCGCGGCGGTGATGTACTCCGAGGCGTCCCAGAACTGCGTCGTCGGGGCGAGGGTGAGGACGTAGAGCGCCAGCACGGCCAGCGAGACAATCGCGGCGGCACGGTAGGGTGGGCGATTCATGAGCGCGTGAAATCTAGTGCCGGAATTGGCGCATTCCGGTCAGGATCATGGCAAGGCCATGCTCGTTGGCTGCCTCGATGACCTCGGCGTCCTTCACGGAACCGCCCGGCTGAATGATCGCCGTCACCCCGGCGGCGGCCGCCTCTTCCACCCCGTCCGGGAAGGGGAAGAACGCGTCGCTCGCGAGCACGGCGCCGGCGGGATCGTGGCCCTGCTGGCGGGCCTTGTGGACCGCCAGGAACGACGAATCCACCCGGCTCATCTGCCCCGCGCCGATG
>DATMZX010000100.1:0-18711 GCA_035573235.1 Gemmatimonadales bacterium | reverse complement strand
CGCGGATGCGTTGATCATGAGCGCCGCGCCGGCGGACTACCGGCCCAAGGATCAGGCGAAGACGAAGCGCCCGCGCGCGAACGGCGCGTTCAGCGTCGCGCTCGAAGCGACGCCCGACATACTCGGCTCGCTCAAACGACGCAAGGGGACGCTCGTCGTCGGGTTCGCACTCGAGACCGGCAACGGACTCGCGAAGGCGCGCTCGAAGATGCAGAATAAGGCGCTGGACTTTGTGATCCTGAACGACGCCACCGAGCCCGGGGCTGGATTCGAGGTCACTACCAATCGCGTGACGATTCTGGGACGCAACGGCACACACGTCGACCTGCCGGTGCTGCCCAAACGCGACGTGGCCGAACGAATTCTCGACGTTGTCGAAGAGGCGCTTTGACAGATTCGCGGGCTCTGGCAGCTGCATACTTGCGACAACAACGGTTGCTGGGTGGAGATTCGGTGATTCTCACCGGATCCTCAGGAGTTGGGAGTCAGGAGTTGGGGGTTGGGGAGACACCAGCTCCAACCTCTGTCGCTACCCCAACTCCCAACGCCCAACTCCCAGCTCCCGGGGTTTCATTCGATCCACCGTCCACCGATCTCTTCTCCACCGACCCCATCCAGCGCGCGTCGAGCCTCACGGATATCGCGCAGCTCATCGCGGTGTGCGAAAAGTGCGGGTTGTGCAGTGGCCGCACCAAGACCGTCCCCGGCGAGGGCCTGGCGACGGCGCGGCTCGTCGTGGTGGGCGAAGGTCCGGGGAAGACGGAAGACGCAACCGGGCGGCCGTTCGTGGGCCGGGCCGGGGAGCTGCTCACCAAAATCCTCGCGGCGATCGATCTGCCGCGCGAGCAGGCCTTCATCTGCAACATCGTGAAGTGCCGGCCGCCCGAGAACCGCCAGCCGCAGTTCGACGAGATCGCGGCATGTCTGCCGTTCCTCTACCGGCAGATCGAGCTCGTGAATCCCAAAGTGATTCTCGCGATGGGAAGCACCGCGGCGCAGTCGCTGCTCAACACCAGGCAGTCGCTCGGCTCGCTGCGCGATCACATTCACCGCTTCCGCGGCATTCCGCTGGTCGTGACCTACCACCCGGCCGCGCTGCTGCGCAACCCAAACTGGAAGAGACCAACCTGGGATGACGTCCGTATCGCAGCTCGCCTCCTCGAAGCCTGAGCGGGGGAGCGCAGGAGAGTACGCCGGCCGCCAGACGCCGTGGAGCAACGAGGCGGAGCAGGCGGTTTTGGGCGCGATGATGCTCGACCAGGACGCCGCGCTCAAAGCGGCGGAAATCCTGGACGACACGATGTTCTACAAGGAGGGCCATCGGCTGCTGTTCCGGTCGATGATCGCGCTGACCGAGCGCGGCGACGTCATCGATCCCGTCACGCTGCAGGGCGAGCTGAGCCGGCGCGGCGATCTCGACCGCGCCGGGGGCATGGAGTACATCGCCGCCCTGATCGACGTCGTGCCCACCTCCGCGAACATCGACTATCACGCCAAGATCGTCCGCGACAAGGCGGTTCTGCGGCGGCTGGTCGAAGCCTCGACGGGCATCATCCAGGACGTCTACGAGGGCCACGGCACCGCGGGCGAAGTGCTCGACAACGCCGAGCACCGGATTTTCCAGGTGGCGCAGTTCCGGCGCGCCGAAGAGTTCATCCGGATCAAGGAGTTGATCTGGCCGACGATGGAGCGGATCGAGCAGCTCCAGTCGGGCGCCGGGTCGGTCACGGGCGTTCCGAGCGGCTTCGTCGATCTCGACCGCCTGACGGCGGGATTCCAGCGCTCCGATCTCGTGATCCTCGCGGCGCGGCCGTCGATGGGAAAGACGGCGCTGGCGCTGAACATCGTCCAGCATGCGGCGATCGAGCACAACACCGCCGTCGCCATTTTCTCGCTCGAAATGTCGAAGGATCAGCTGGTGCAGCGGCTGCTGTGCTCGGAGGGACTGGTCGACGCCCAGCGGCTCCGGCGCGGCCAGCTGCGCGACGACGACTATCCCAAGCTCGCGCGCGCCGCCGGCCTGCTCGGCACGGCGCCGGTCTGGATCGACGATTCCGCCGCGCTGACGCCATTGGGCATGCGCTCAAAAGCACGCCGGTTGAAGTCCGAGCACGACATTGCGCTCGTGATCGTGGACTACCTCCAGCTCATGCAGGGCCCGGGCGACGTCGAGAACCGCCAGCAGGAGATCTCCTACATCTCCCGCTCGCTCAAGGCGCTCGCCAAGGAGCTCGACGTGCCGGTCGTGGCGCTGTCGCAGCTGTCGCGCGCGCCCGAGCAGCGCGGCGGCGAGCACCGGCGGCCCCAGCTGTCCGACCTGCGCGAGTCGGGCGCGATCGAGCAGGACGCGGACGTCGTCTGCTTCATCTATCGTCAGGAGTTCTACGACGGGCCCGTCGATCCCAAGACGAATGAGAGCATCGAAGGGATCGCGGAGGTGATCGTGGGCAAACAGCGCAACGGACCCACCGGGACGGTGAAGCTGCACTTCAAGAAGGAATACACGCGCTTCGACAACTTCAGCGGCCGCGAGGCACCCGTCAGTGCCTAAAGGGAAGTCCGTGTTTCGCTGTACCGAATGCGGCGCGGATCAGCCCAAATGGGGTGGACGCTGTGACGCATGCGGTGCCTGGAACTCTCTGATCGAAGAACCGGTTGGGCGGTTGGGCGGTTCGGCGGTTAGAAGTATTCCAACCGGCCAACCGCCCATCCGCCTAACCGACCTGAAGAAGCAGTCCGTCCAACGGTGGCAGACGGGTCTCGCCGAATTCGACTTCGTCCTCGGTGGCGGCATCGTCCCCGGCTCAGTCATCCTCGTCGGCGGCGAGCCCGGGATCGGCAAGTCGACGCTGCTCATGCAATGCGCCGCTCGGCTCGAGAGCACCGGCGTGTCGACCCTGTACGTCTCCGGTGAAGAATCGCCCGATCAGCTGCGCCTGCGCGCCGATCGCCTCGAGGAAGATGCCGGTAACATCCACGTCCTCGGCGAAACGCGACTCGAATCGATTCTGCATCACGCCGCGCAGCTGAAATCGAGCGTCGTGCTGCTCGACTCGGTGCAGACGACCTACACTGAAGAGCTCGAAGGCGCACCCGGCAACGTCGGACAGGTGCGCGAGTGCGCCGCCCGCTTGATGCGCTTCGCCAAGGAGTCCGGTCCCGCCGTCGTGCTCGTCGGGCACGTGACGAAGGGCGGCGGTATCGCCGGTCCCAAGACGCTCGAGCACATCGTCGACACCGTGCTGTACTTCGAGGGCGAAGCGACGCTCGACCACCGCATCCTGCGCGCGGTCAAGAATCGCTTTGGCTCGGTCGACGAGATCGGCGTCTTCCGCATGACGGGCACAGGCCTCGAGCCCGTCGCCAATCCGGCGGCCGCGTTCCTCGCGGGTCGCAGTACCGGCGCTTCCGGCTCCGCGGTCACCGCACTGATGGAAGGCACGCGCCCGATGCTGGTCGAGATCCAGGCGCTCGCCTCCAAAGCGGGATTCGGCACGCCGCAACGCGTCGCGACGGGTCTCGATCATCGCCGGCTGGCGCTGCTGCTGGCCGTCCTGGAACGGCGCGGTGGGTTACCATTCGGGAACCTCGACGTGTTCGTCAACGTCACAGGAGGTGTGCGCCTGATCGAGCCGTCGACGGATCTGGCGGTGCTGGCCGCGCTGGTCTCCACCGTGCACGACCGGCCGGTTCCGGCGGACACACTGTTTCTCGGCGAAGTGGGGTTGGGCGGCGAAATTCGTCCCGTCGCCGGCGTCGAGCGGCGTCTGGCCGAAGCCGCGCGTCAGGGCTTTCGCCGCGTATTCCTGTCGAATCGTTCTAAAGGGAGCAAGGATCTCGAAGTGATCGGACTGGAGGGAATCGGTGAGCTCGCCCGGCGTCTCGCCGCCTGACGTCGGCGTCGTGGTCGTGGCGGCCGGCGCGGGAGTGCGCGCGGGCCCCGGCGAGCCGAAGCAGTTCCGGCCGATTCTGGGCGTGCCGATGCTGCTGCGCGCGCTGCGCGCGTTCATCGGACATCCCGAAGTGCGGCAGGTGATCGTCGTGCTGCCGCCCGGGTACTCGGAGCGCCCGCCCGACTGGTTGGCCAAGATGCGCGGCGAGCGCCTGGGCTTCGTACCGGGCGGGGCGCAGCGCGCCGATTCGGTGCGCGCCGGCGTGACCGCGCTGCCGGCCGACGTGACGGTGATCCTGGTGCACGATGCGGCGCGTCCCTTCGTGAGCCGCGGAACGATCGACGCGGTGATCGCGCGCGCGCGCGCCGGTGTCGGCGCGGTCGCCGCGGTGCCGTCGTCGGACACGCTGAAAGAAGTCGGCTCGTCCGAGCAGCTCACGCCGCGCGTGTCGCGCACCGTCGATCGCGATCGCATCTGGCGCGCGCAGACGCCGCAAGGGTTCCCGCGCGCGATGCTGGCGTCGGCCTATTCGCAGCTGCGCGGCAACGGCGGCGCGGCACCGAGTGACGACGCCGAGGTCTGCGAGCGGGCCGGGTTTCCGGTGGAATTGATTCCCGATTCGCCGTACAACTTCAAGGTGACCACCGCCGACGACTTCCGGATCGCCGAGGCTCTCGCCCGTGAGCTCCGGTGAGCACCCCGGTCCCGTTTCAGACGGCGGCCGAAGTTGCCGCCGCGATTCCGCGCGTCGTGGCGCATCTCCAGAGCGGTGGGCTGCTCGCCTATCCCACGGAGACGGTGTACGGCGTCGGCTCACGGGCGGTGCAAACCGACGTCGCGGCGCTCGCCGCGCTGAAGGGCCGGGTCGCGTCGAAGCCGTTTCTGCTCCTGATCAGCAATCGCGGCATGGCGGAGTCGCACGGCCTCGCGTTCAACGCGTCGGCCGACGCGCTGGCCCGCGCATTCTGGCCTGGCCCGCTCACGCTCGTGCTGCCCGGCGGCTCGGGGCGGCTTCCCGATCTGTTGCGGGGACCCGATGGCGGGATCGCCGTGCGCTGGACGTCGCATCAGGCGATCGCGCAGCTCGTCGCGGCACTCGGGGGACCGCTGACCTCGACGTCGGCGAATCTTCCCGGCCAACCGCCGGGTCCTGGCGCCGAGGCGATCGCGCGCGACTTCGCGCCCGCGGTCGAGGCGGGGAAACTGCTCGTGCTCGATGGGGGAGTGCTGGGAAACCGGCCGCCGTCCACCGTGGTTGATTGCACCCGCCCGGAGGCGCAGATCGTGCGCGAAGGCACGCTGAGCGTCGCGGAGCTGCGGCGTGCCGTGGGACGGCTCGCGCCATGATCCAGCACGTCCTGTTCGTCTGCACCGGCAACATTTGCCGCAGTCCGCTCGCGGCGTCGCTGCTCGAGCGCGCGCTCAAGGACCGCGGCCTCGAAGTCGAGGTGACATCGGCAGGCACGGGCGCGTGGGACGGCGCTCCCGCGTCGGAGGGAGCGTACCTCGTCGGGCTCGAGCGCGGGCTCGATCTGTCGGGACATCGCGCCCGGCTCCTCACCCGCGAGCTGGTCGACGAATCCGATCTGATTCTCACGATGGCCCGCCACCACCGCGCGCGCGTGGACGAGCTGGGCGGCGAAGGCAAGGTCTTCGTGCTCGGCGAATACGCCGGCAAGGGCGGCGACGAAGTCAGCGACCCGTTCGGCGGCGATCTGGCCATCTATCGCGACACGGCTCAGGAGCTGGAAGCACTCGCGGACGCGGTCGCGGAGCGACTCGCCGCTGAGAGCAAGCGTGGAGATCAGCGCTAAGACGCGCTTGTTCACGGTCATCGGAGATCCGGTGGCCCATTCGCTGTCTCCCGCGATGCACAACGCGGCGTTTCGCGCGCTCGGCCTCGATGCGGTGTACATCGCGCTGCGCGTTTCCCCCGATGCGCTCTTCCAGGTCCTCGAAATGCAGCGCGCCACGCACGGCGCGGGCAATGTCACCGTTCCCCACAAGGAAGCGGTCGAACGATCCGTCACGCGCAAAACGGATGTGTGCCAGCGCGTGGGCGCGTGCAATACGTTCTGGACCGAAGACGGAGCGCTCGTGGGGGACAACACCGATGTGGCGGGGGTGAAAGCGGCTCTGGCGAAGATCGGAGCCCCCGGGAAAGGTGCCAGGTGGCTGGTGGTGGGGACCGGGGGGTCCGCGCGCGCGGCCGCGACGGCGGCGGCCGACGTGGGCGCCACGTTGTTCGTGCGCTCGCGCGACGCGGCGCGCGCGCGGTCGTTCGCGGCGTGGGCGACGGGAATCGGGACGGCCGCGAAGGCGACGAACGGTCCGGTGGAGATCGACGTCGCGATCAACGCCACGCCGCTCGGTCTCGCCGGTCACGATGCGCTGCCGATCGACCTGAATCACATCCCGGGCGTGCAGCACGCGCTCGATCTCGTCTACGCTCCCGGGGAGACGCGCTGGGTGCACGCGTTGCGCGAGCGCGGGATCACGGCCAGCGACGGACGCGAGATGCTGGTGCAACAGGGCGCCGCCGCGTTTGCGAGGTTTTTTCCCGACAGCGCCGCCCCCACGGAGGTCATGCGCGCGGCGGTGCAGCGCGCGCTCCGTGCTTAGCGCGGCGCTCGAGCAGCTCCTGCTGCCCGCCGAATGCGCGCTGTGTCATGCGCTGCTCGGCGAACGCGATGCTCCCCATCTCACCTGCGCGGTGTGCCGGCAGCGCTTTCGGGTCGTGCGGCCGCCCTGGTGCGAGCGGTGCGGGCAGCCGGAACCGCACTTCGGCCCGTGTCGCTTGTGCGCCGACTGGCCTGCCGCGCTCCGGACCGCGCGCTCGGCCGTCTGGCTCGTGGATGGGGCCCAGCACGCCGTTCACGCGCTGAAATACGGCGGCCTGCCGAGGATCGCCGACGATTTGGCGCTCGCGATGACATCGCTCCGCCCTCGTAGCGACGCAACGGCGGCGTTAGTCCCCATCCCGCTCGCGCCGCAGCGATTGCGGACGCGCGGATACAATCAAAGCGAGGTGCTCGCCCGCGCGTTGGCCAGAAAGTGGCGGATTCCGGTGCTTCCCGAACTCCTCGTCCGGACGCGCGAGACGCCCACGCAAACGGCGTTGACACCGGGGACGCGTCTGGCGAATGTCGCTGGGGCGTTTGCCACGAGAAAACCCGGAGCGGGTGTGTTAACCCCGGGCTGGACTTTGGTATTGGTAGATGACGTGTTTACGACCGGCGCCACGTTAGCCGAGGCCGCGAGGGCGCTCGAGCAGGCCGGTGCGCGGTCGATTCACGGTGTGACATTCGCGCGAGCCGCAATTCCAGACTTCATCTAAGGAGCCGAGATGGCAGTGCGGGTAGGGATCAACGGGTTCGGCCGCATCGGGCGCAACGTGCTGCGCGCCGCGACGATGGCCAAGCAGACCGAAATCGAATTCGTCGGCGTCAACGACATCACCGACACCAAGACCCTGGCGCATCTGCTGAAGTACGACTCGGTGCACAGGCGCTTCCCGGGCACGGTCGAAGCGAAAAGCGATGCGCTGATCGTGAACGGCAAGACGATCAAGGTCTCGGCCATCAAGGAACCCGAGAAACTGCCCTGGAAAGACCTCGGCGTGGAGTTCGTGCTGGAAAGCACGGGCCGGTTCACCGACAAGGAGAATGCGTCCAAGCACCTCGCCGCCGGCGCCAAGAAGGTCGTGATCTCCGCCCCGGCCAAGGGCGAGGACATCACGATTTGCATGGGCGTGAACAACGACAAGTATGACCCCGCGAAGCACTCCGTCATCTCCAACGCCTCGTGCACGACGAACTGCCTCGTGCCGATGGTGAAGGTCGTGATCGACAATTTCGGGTTCAAGCACGGCTTCATGACCACCGTGCACAGCTACACCAACGACCAGCAGATTCTCGATCTGCCGCACAAGGACCTGCGCCGCGCCCGCGCCGCCGCGCTGAGCATCATCCCCACGACCACCGGCGCCGCGAAGGCGACGGGCCTCGTGATTCCGGAAGTGAAGGGGAAGATCGACGGCATCTCGCTCCGCGTCCCGACGCCGGACGTCTCGATCGTCGAGCTCGTGGCGGACGTCGAGAAGGCGACCACCGCCGAGGCGGTGAACGCCGCGTTCAAGCAGGCCGCGGCTTCGGGTCCGCTCAACGGCATTCTCTCGACGAGCGACGAGCCGCTCGTGTCGACCGACTACATCGGGAGCCTGTACTCGAGCGTGATCGACACGATGTCGACCGCGGTCATCGACGGCACGCTCGTGCACATCTCGTCGTGGTACGACAACGAGATGGGCTACTCGGCGCGCTGCGTCGATCTGCTCGTCTTCATGGGAAAGCGGCGTTGAAGAAAAAGAGCCTGCGGGATCTGCCCCCGCAGGCGCTGGACGGGAAGCGCGCGCTGACCCGGGTCGACTTCAACGTCCCGATCAAGAACGGGAAAGTCACCGACGACACGCGGCTGCGGGCGTCGCTGCCGACGATCACGTATCTGCGCGAGAAGGGGGCGCGGGTCGTGCTGCTGTCGCACCTGGGCCGCCCCAAGGGCGGGCCCGATCCGCAGTTCTCGCTCAAGCAGATCGTCCCCGCGCTCGAGAAGCTGCTGGGCGCGCCGGTCGAGTTCATCCCCGATCCCGCCACCGGCGCGGCGACGACACGACACATGACGCGGGGCGCTGTCGCGCTCGTCGAGAACACGCGCTTCTGGCCCGGGGAAGAGAAGAACGACGCCGAGCTCGCGAAGACATTCGCGACGCTCGGTGATCTCTACGTGAACGATGCGTTCGGCTCCGCGCACCGGGCGCACGCGAGCACCGAGGCCGTCGCGCATCTCCTGAAGCCCGCCGTCTCCGGATTCCTGATGGAGCAGGAGCTCGAATACCTCGGGCAGCTGCTCGAGAATCCGAAGCGGCCGTTCATCGCGGTGCTCGGCGGCGCGAAGATCTCCGGCAAGATCGACGTGATTCGCTCGCTGTTGCCGAAAGTAGATGAGCTGCTCATCGGCGGCGCGATGGCGTGCACGTTTTTCAAGGCCTTGGGGTTGGAGGTTGGCGGCTCGCTGGTGGAACCCGACAAACTCGAGCTCGCGAAGGATCTGCTGAAGACGAGCGGGAAAAAGTTGATTCTGCCGCGCGGCGCCGTGATCGCGCCCTCGCTCGAGCGTGCCAAGGAAAGCAAGCCGGTCGCGGCCGACGCGATTCCCAAAGGCTGGGCGGTGTTCGACATCGACGAGCCGACGCAGCATGACTTCCGCGCCCGGCTGCTCCGCGCCAAAACGATTTTCTGGAACGGCCCGATGGGCGTGTTCGAGACGCCGCCGTTCGACGCCGGCACGCGCGCGATCGCCAATGCCCTCGTGGAAGCGGGACAGAAGGGCGCCGTCACGGTCGTGGGCGGCGGCGATTCGGTCGCCGCCGTCGCGGGGATGGAAGACAAGCTCACGCACGTCTCGACCGGTGGCGGCGCGTCGCTCGAGTTTTTGGAAGGGAAGGAGCTGCCCGGCGTGGCGGCGCTCGAAGACAAATGAGATCGCTGCTCTTTGCCGCCAACTGGAAGATGAACCTCGGCCCGGCCGACGCGCGGAACTACATGAGCACGTTCCTCGCGGAGTACCAGGAGCGGCCCGACCGGCACGTCTGGTTCTTTCCGCCCGCGGTGTCGCTCGAAACCGTGTCGACCGCGGTGCGGGGCCGGAACACGATGCTCGCCGGCACGCAGGACATTTACTGGGAGCCGAAAGGCGCGTTCACGGGAGCGAACTCGGGACCGCTCGCCGTCCAGGCGGGCGCGCGTGCCGCGCTCGTGGGGCACTCCGAGCGGCGGCACGTCTTCGGCGAGACCGATGCCGATACCGCGCGGAAAGTGGCCGCGGCGCTGAGCAATGAGCTGTATCCGATGCTGTGCGTGGGCGAAACGCTGGCACAGCGCGATGCGGGTGAGACGGTGAAGGTCGTCACGCGGCAGCTGGAAGCAGCGCTGCCCGGGAAGGTCGATCCGCGCATCACCATCGCGTACGAGCCGGTCTGGGCCATCGGGACGGGCCGGAATGCGACGCCCAAGGATGCGGCCGAGGTGCATCGCGCGATTCGCGTCTGGCTCAAGAACCGGTCGGCGGGCGAGACCCGCATCCTGTACGGCGGGAGCGTCAACCTGAAAAATGCCGCCGAGCTGCTCGCCGAGCGCGAGCTGGACGGTGTGCTGGTGGGCGGCGCGTCACTCGATCCGCATGCCTGGGCCGAACTTGTGCGTACCGGCGTAGCCTAGGTATCTTGCGCCCCGCATGTACGCGATCCTCATCGTCGTTCTGGTTCTCGACTCGCTCATCCTCGCGACCGCGGTGCTGCTCCAGGCAGGCCAGGGCGGCGGACTCGCCACGATGGGCGGCGGCGCCGGCACCGATACCGTCATGGGCGGCCGGCAGGCGACCACGCTGCTCACCAAGGTCACGTGGTGGAGCGCCGGGATTTTCCTGTTCATCGCGCTCGTGCTGACGTTCATGTCGCAGTCCGGCGCGCAGCCGCGTTCCGTCCTCGAAGGCCAGGGACAGCCGGCTCCCGTTCAGCAAACACCACTGCCGATCGAAACTCAGCCGACGGCGCCTCCCCCCGCGCCGCCTCCACAGCCAAATCGTAGACCGTAAGCTCCAACCCGCTTACGTCCTCCTCGAGGACGGCGCCTGGTTCCCCGGGACCGCGCCGCTTCCATTCGAGCCGGCGTATGCGGAGGTCGTCTTCACCACGAATCTGAGCGGCTACCAGGAGGTCTTCACCGACCCCTCGTATCTCGGTCAGATCGTCGTGATGACCGCGCCGATGATCGGCAACTACGGCATCAATCCGGAAGACGTCGAATCGGATCGCCCGCGCGTCGCCGGCGTCGTGGTGCGCGAGCTCTCGGGCACGCCTTCGAACTGGCGGTCGACCGGGCCGCTGCTCGAGTGGCTCGCGAGCGCCAAGGTCCCGCTCGTCGCGGACGTCGATACGCGCCAGCTCACACGTCATATCCGCTCGCGTGGCGCGATGCGCGGCGTCGTCGCCCTGGGTGAAAAGCCGACCGACGCGATCAAGCAGGCGCTCGCCGCATCGCCGTCGATGGACGGACTCGACCTCGCGAGCGTCGCCACGATCCCCGACGCCTACGTCGAAGGACCCGCCGACGCGAAGCAACACGTCGTCGCGTTCGACTTCGGAATGAAGCGCAACATCCTGCGGCTGTTCGTGCAGCACGGCTGCCGGGTGACGGTGGTGCCGGCCGCGACTTCGGCCACCCAGGTCCGGGCCCTGAAGCCGGACGGCGTCTTCCTCTCGAACGGCCCCGGCGATCCGGCGGCGGTCGGGTACGCGATCGACACGATCCGGAACCTGGCCGACGGATCACTGCCGATCTTTGGGATCTGCCTGGGCCATCAGCTGCTGGGCCTGGCGATGGGTGGAGAGACGGTCAAACTGCCCTACGGGCACCGGGGCGGGAACCATCCCGTGCGCGATCTCGCGACGGGCCAAGTACTTATCACCTCACAGAACCACGGATTCGCGGTGCGGGGGGAAACGAGCGGCGTTCCGGGCGCAAAAGCACTCGAAGTGACACACCTGAACCTCAACGACCAGACCGTCGAGGGCATAAAGCACCGGGAATACCCGATTTTCGCGGTCCAATACCACCCGGAGGCCTCTCCGGGACCCCATGACGCCCAGGGACATTTTCAACAATTCCTCCAAGCTCTTGACGCCAAATAAGTAAGCCCGTATCATAGGCCCCGACTTTTGCAACCCGGCTACACGCCAGCAGTTACGGGGGGCCCAATGACGAAGGCCGATCTAGTCGAGAAGGTCACCGCACAAATCGCTCGCACTGCTGGTCCCCTGATTTCAAAAAAGGACTGTGCGCGCGTCGTGGACTCATTTCTAGACGCCGTGAAAGCTGCGCTAAGCGAGCAGCATAACATTGAGATACGCGGGTTTGGGACGTTCAAGATCCGCCAGCGCAAGACACGGATGGCGCGTAACCCGAGGACTGGTGATCCAGTCGAAGTCGCCGCGCGCCCGGTGCCTGTCTTCAAGCCCAGCAAGGAGTTGCGGGCGATGGTCGCGGAAGCGAGCGCGAAAGTTCCGTCATGAATTGAGTTTAGCTTTATGTCATGATTGCACTTCTCTTTGCGCTTCAGGTTCCGGCTCAACCAGTTCGCTACGAAGTCTCACTCACCGCCGCCGCGCGACAATTCCATGTGACCGCAGAGTTTCCGGCCGCGGGGAAAGACACGCTGCTCGTCTCCCTGCCCGCGTGGAGTCCCGGCAGCTACGAAATCCAGAACTATGCGCGGTATGTGTTCGGGTTCGGCGCGAAGAACGCCGCCGGGCAGGCACTGCGCTGGGACCGCGGCGACAAGGACACCTGGAGAATCGTCACCGGCGGCGCCGATCGGGTCACGGCCGAGTTCAACTTCGCCGCCGACACGATCGATCTCTCGATCGCGCGCACCGCCGACAACTTCGCGCAGTTCCTCGGCACCAATCTTTTTCTGTTCGAAGAAGGACAGCTCGGCCGGCCGGCGGAGGTTCGGTTCCGCGTGCCGACGGGGTGGCAGGTGACGACGGCGTTGAAGGGGCCGGTGAACGGCGTGTATCGCGCGAACGATTATCACGAGCTCGCCGATGCGATGACGTTCCTGGGCCGCTACAGCCTCGATTCGCTGCAAGCCGACGGAAAGTGGATTCGCGTCGCGGTGTGGCCGGCGGCGGACTATACGCCCGCGGCGGCCCGCAACATCCGCAACGGCATCGCGAAAATGGCACCGGTGCAGAACAAGATCATGGGCGAAGCGCCGTACGATTCGTACACGATCTTTTTCAACGTCATCCACGAGCCGATCGACTTCGGCGGCGGGCTCGAGCACAGCTCGTCGCAGTTCGACATCATGCCGGCGCTCGCGTTCGCCGATCCGTCGGGGAAGCTCGGCGATTTCATGTATCCGCTGATCTCGCACGAATTCTTCCATCTCTGGAACGTGAAGCGGATCCGGCCGGCGGAGATGTGGCCCTACGACTACCACCAGGAGCAGTACACGCCACTGCTGTGGTGGTCCGAGGGCGTGACTGACTACTACGCCGACGTCACGAACTTTCGTTCCGGTCTCTGGACCGCCGATCAGTTCCTCGACAACACCCGCTCCAACATCGACCAGGTCGATCAGATCGCCGAGCCGTGGAGCGCCGAAGACGGCAGCGAGGCGACGTGGATTCACGAGCTCTACGTCAACAGCTCGCAGATGTACTATCCGAAGGGATCGCTGCTCGGCTTCCTGCTCGACATTTCGATCCGGGACGCGACCGACAACGCGCACAATCTCGACGAAGTCACTCGCGCGCTGTACAAGAACTATTACCGCCAGAGCAAAGGCTTCACGACCGCCGACCTGCTGCGCGAGCTGCGCACCGCGGGGATGCCGGACGTCGAGGGCTTCTACAGCCGCTACATCGACGGCCGCGACTCGCTGCCCTACGAAGCGGTATTCGCGAAAGCGGGGCTCGTGTTCTCGCGCCAGGTGGTCACCGTTCCGTTCGTCGGGGTCTCGAGCGGTGCGACGCCCGGTGGAGAGTTGATCGTTCAGCAGATCACGCCCGGCAGCTCCGCCGATCAAGCCGGCGTCGAGCCTGGCGATGTGCTGGTCCGCATCGGCGATCTCAAGGTGTCGTCCGACCAGGACTGGGGAAATGATTTCCGGACGCGCTATCGCGGCAAGACCGGCCAGCCGCTCGCGATCGTGGTGCGCCGCGGCGGCAAGGAGCTGACGCTGAATGGGACCGTCAAAGAGCGCACGAGCTCCCGCGTCTCGCTGACGCGCGCGCCGAACCCGACCGCAAAGCAGGCCAGGATCTGGCAGGGCCTCGGATCATGACCGTCTCGGTGCGGTTCTTCGCGCGGTACGCCGAGCTGGCGGGATGCACGTCGTCAGCGGTGCACGTGCCTATGCCGGCGACCGTTGGCGATGTCATCGCCAAGGTGCGCGAGCTGTTTCCGGGGACGCGAATCATGCCGCTCCGTCCGCTGGCGGCGCTGAATCGGCGCCAGGTGAAGCTGGACGCCGCGGTCAACGAGGGAGACGAAGTGGCGCTGCTGCCACCGATCTCGGGCGGATGAGCCATATCACCAGACATCCGCTCGACGTCAACGACCTGCTGGCGCGCGTCCAGGGCCCGGAGCGGGGCGGGACCTGCGTTTTCCTCGGCAGTGTCCGCAATGACGACGGCGTCACCGCCATCGACTACTCGGCCTACGAGCAAATGGCCGACGAGGAGATCGCTCGGATTCTGGGTGAAGCGCAGCGGCAATGGCCTGACGCGCGCGTGATTCTGCAGCATCGCCTCGGCGAGATACCCGCCGGTGAAGCCAGCATCGCGATCGCGGCGGCCGCACCGCACCGCGACGAGGCCTTCACGGCCTGCCGATTCGTCATCGAAGAGGTCAAAAAGCGCTTGCCGATATGGAAGAAAGAGATGTTCGCGGATGGAACCACGGCGTGGACCGATGCTCAGAGACAGGCTAAGCCGACCACTCGGTAGCCTGCGCGTGTCGGTGACGGACCGCTGCAACCTGCGGTGCCGCTACTGCATGCCGGAGCAGGACTACGTCTGGCTCCCACGGCAGTCGATCCTCACGTTCGAAGAGATCACCCGCCTGGTGCGGGTCTTCGCGTCGCTTGGCGTCGACAAGGTTCGGCTGACCGGGGGCGAGCCGCTGCTGCGGCACGATCTCCCAACGCTGACCGGCATGATCGCGCAGGTACCGGGAATTCGCGATCTGGCGATGACCACGAACGGCGTGTTGCTCGCGAAGTCCGTCGATGCGCTGCGGAGCGCGAGGCTGGGCAGGATCACGGTCAGCCTCGATACGTTGCAGCCCGAGCGGATGCGGGAGCTGGCGCGCACCGACCGGCACGCCGACGTCCTGGAAGGGATCGCGGCGGCGCGGCAGGCCGGCTTCAGCGTCAAACTCAACACCGTCGTCATGCGCGGTGTGAACGATGACGAGCTGGTCGCCTTGATCGAGTTCGCCCGCGCGCAGCAGGCCGAGATCCGGTTCATCGAATACATGGACGTGGGTGGAGCGACGGAGTGGACGGCGGAGCAGGTAGTGTCGCAGCGCGAAATGCTCGACTCCGTGAGCAAGCATTACGGCTCGATCACCCCCATTCCGGCGGGGAATGCGCCCGCCGAGCGGTTCCGGCTGGTCGATGGCACCACCTTCGGCATCATCGCCTCGACGACGGCGCCGTTCTGTCGTTCCTGCGATCGCAGCCGGCTCACCGCGGACGGCACGTGGTTTCTCTGTTTGTATGCCGAGCGCGGCATCGATTTGCGCGCGCCGGTGCGCGCGGGCGCGAGTGATGCGGAATTGGCAGAGCTCATCAGCGCGACGTGGCAGGGACGGACCGATCGGGGCGCCGAAGAGCGGCTGGGGCTTCATGAACGCGCGCCGCTCTATCAAGTCTCCGGTTTGCGGGCCGATCCGCACCGCGAAATGCATACTAGAGGAGGATAACGGGGCTCATTAACTTCCCCGCACCATGTTCAACAAAATCACCGTCGTCGGCGCCGGGAATGTCGGCGCCACCACCGCGCAGCGTCTCGCCGAAAAAGAACTCGCCCGTACCGTTGTCCTCGTCGATGTGATCGAAGGCGTCCCGCAAGGGAAGGCGCTCGATCAGTATGAGTCGGCGCCGATCGAGGGCTTCGACACGAAGGTGATCGGCGCCAACGACTACGGCCCGGCGGCCGGGTCCGAGCTGGTGGTCGTCACGGCGGGGATCGCGCGCAAACCGGGCATGAGCCGCGACGATCTCGTGCGCACGAACGCCGACATCGTCACACAGGTCTCGCAACAGATCAAGCAGCACTGCCCCAAGGCAATCGTCGTGGTGGTGTCGAATCCGCTCGACGTGATGTGCTGGGTGGCGAAGCAGGTCACCGGCTTCCCGCGCGAGCGCGTGATCGGCATGGCCGGCGTGCTCGACACCGCGCGCTACCGCACCTTCCTGTCCGAAGCGCTCGACATCTCGGTCCAGGATATCCAGGCGATGGTGCTGGGCGGGCACGGCGACACGATGGTGCCGCTGATCTCCTACACGACGGTCTCCGGCATCCCGGTTACGCAGCTGCTCGACAAGGCGAAGCTCGACAAGATCGTGGACCGCACGCGGAACGGCGGCGCCGAGATCGTTGCTTTCTTGAAGACCGGCTCGGCTTACTACGCGCCCTCCGCGGCCGCGGTGCAGATGGTCGAGTCGATCGTGCTGGATCAGAAGCGCGTGCTGCCGTGCGCGGCGTGGCTCGAGGGCGAGTTCGGTATGTCCGGGATGTACTGCGGCGTGCCGTGCAAGCTCGGCAGGAATGGGCTGGAGCAGATCATCGAAGTGGAGCTCACCGGTGACGAAAAGGCAGCGCTCAAGAAATCGGCCGACGCGGTCAAACAGACGATGGACGCGGTGAAGCTATGACGACTTCGGTTCGTGATCTCCAGGAACGCAGCTTCGGCGCCACGATGCGCCGCGACGCGTGGTGGATTCAGCCGGTCCTCACCGCGATCGTCCTCGGCAGCTTCGGCCTCTACGCGACCTGGGCAGCCTGGGTCGGCAATCATTACGAGTGGGGACCGTATCTCTCGCCGTTCTACTCGCCGCTGATTCAAACCACCTGGTGGCCGCTCTCACCCGCGTTCCTGATCCTGATCTTCCCGCTCGGCTTCCGCGCCACCTGCTACTATTACCGCAAGGCATACTACCGCGCGTTTTTTCTCGATCCGGTCGCGTGCGCCGTGGGCGAGCCGCGACACGGCTACAAGGGCGAGACGAAGTTTCCGTTCATTCTCCAAAACATGCACCGCTTCTTCATGTACGCGGCGGTGATCTTCATCTTCATTCTCGGCTACGACGTTTGGCTCGCGCTGCGCTGGCCCGTGAACGGCGTGCTCGCCGACGGCGCAATGGCCGCCGGCCCGAAAGAATTCGGCGTTGGGATCGGCACGCTGGTCATGGCGCTCAACGTGATCCTGCTCGCGAGCTACACGTTCGGCTGCCACTCGATCCGGCATCTGATCGGCGGGAAGGTGGACTGCTACTCCTGCGTGCGCGGCGGCAAGGCGCGCTTCAAGCTGTGGCAGGGCGTCACCGTGCTGAACAAGAACCACCAGCTCTACGCCTGGTGCTCGCTGTTCTCGGTCGCCCTCACGGACGTCTACATCCGGCTCTGCGCGATGGGCGTCATCCACGACGTCCGGCTGTTCTGATGGCCGCCGCCGACCTTCGCAGCCACAACTATGACGTGGTGGTGATCGGCGCGGGCGGCGCCGGCCTGCGCGCCGCGATCGAAGCGAGCGCGCAGAAAGCCAAAGTCGCGCTCGTCTGCAAATCGCTGCTCGGCAAGGCCCACACCGTGATGGCCGAAGGCGGCGCCGCCGCCGCGCTCGGCAACGTCTTTTCCGAAGACAACTGGCGCGTGCATTTCCGCGACACGATGCGCGGCGGCAAGATGCACAACAACTGGCGCATGGCGCAGATCCACGCCCAGGAAGCCCCCGACCGGATCAACGAGCTCGAAGCGTGGGGCGCGCTGTTCGACCGCACCGTGGACGGCAAGATCAACCAGCGGCCCTTCGGCGGCCACACGTACAGTCGTCTCGCCCATGTGGGGGACCGCACCGGCCTCGAGATGATCCGCGTGCTGCAGGACAAGGGCGTGCACTCCGGGATCGACGTGCACATGGAGTGCACGATCGTGAAGCTGTTCGTCGCCGGCGGCCGCATCGCCGGCGCGCTCGGCTACTTCCGCGAGAACGGCCGGTTCGTGCTGTTCAAGACGGGCGCGATCGTGCTCGCCACCGGTGGCATCGGCAAAGCGTGGCAAATCACGAGCAATTCCTGGGAATACACGGGCGACGGCCACGCCCTCGCGTACGACGCCGGCGCCGAGCTGATCGACATGGAGTTCGTGCAGTTCCATCCGACCGGCATGGTGTGGCCGCCAAGCGTGCGCGGCATTTTGGTGACCGAAGGCGTGCGCGGCGAAGGCGGCGTGCTGAAGAACAAGGACGGCGAGCGGTTCATGTTCCGCTACATGCCCGACATGTTCAAGGGCGACTACGCGGAGACCGAAGCGGAATCCGATGCGTGGGTAAAAGGGGATCGCAAGAAGAATCGCCGGCCGCCCGAGCTGCTCACGCGCGATGTCGTCGCCAAAGCCATCACGAAGGAGATCGCGGAAGGGCGGGGCTCGCCCCACGGCGGCGTCTTCCTCGATATCGCGTCCAAACAGAGCCCCGACTACATCAAGAAGAAGCTGCCCAGCATGTATCACCAGTTCAAAGAGCTGGCGCAGGTCGACATCACGAAGGATCCGATGGAGATCGGCCCGACGACGCACTACGTCATGGGCGGCGTCAAGGTCGATGCCGAGACCCAGGAGTCGACGGTGCCGGGTCTGTACGCGGCGGGCGAAGTGGGCGGCGGCATGCACGGCGCCAACCGGCTCGGCGGCAACTCGCTCAGCGACCTGCTCGTGTTCGGACGCCGCGCGGGCCAGTGCGCCGCCGGCAAACGCGGCGCCACGCCGGCAATTCCCGACCATGAAGTCGAGCAGGCGGTGCACGACGCGCTCGTGCCGTTCGATCGCGACGGCGAAAACCCGTTCGCGGTCCAAGCGGCGCTCCAGGCGGTGATGCAGCGCAACGCCGGGATCATCCGCGACAAGGCCGGGCTCGAGACCGCGCTGGCGGACCTCGAGAAGCTCAAGGCACGCGCTCGCACGGTCGGCATC
>DATMZX010000099.1:0-4346 GCA_035573235.1 Gemmatimonadales bacterium | reverse complement strand
GACTCGAGGGCGCGGGTCTGCAGTACCCGGTCCCGACCGCCGACCATCCCGGGACGGCGTTCCTGTTCGACAAGTCGTTCCCCACAGCCGACGGCCTGGTGAAGTTCGTGCCTGTCGAATACACCAATCCGGTCGAGCTCCCCGACGACGAGTACCCGTTCGTGATGAACACGGGCCGCCAGCTCTTTCATTGGCATACCGGCACCATGACGCGCCGCGCGAGCGGACTCGATGCGCGTGAGCCCACCGCGATCGTCGAGATTCACCCCGAAGACGCGAAGCAGCTCGGCGTGCGCGAAGGCGAGCTGGTCCGGCTCACCTCGCGTCGCAACTCGATGGTCAGTGCCGCGCGCATTTCGGAGCGCGTCGCGCGCGGCCAGGTGTTCGTGCCGTTCCATTTCCGCGAAGCCGCGGCCAATCTGCTCACCAACCCCGTGCTCGACCCGTACGCGAAGATGGCGGAGCTGAAGGTGTGCGCGATCCGGATCGAGCCGGCGAACCCGCCGGACTGAGTCACCACCATGGACCTGGGCCTCAAAGGACGAGTGGCACTCGTGTGCGGCGGCACGCGCGGTCTCGGCCGGGCCGTCGCGACGATGCTCGAACAAGAGGGCGCCAAGGTCGCGGTGAATGGCCGCAATGCCAAAACCGCCGCGTTCCCCGCCGACGTCACGGTCCCCGCGCAGGCTGAAAAACTGGTGCAGGACGTCGCCGACAAATTCGGCCGGCTCGACATTCTCTTTGCCAATGCCGGCGGGCCGCCTGCGGGAGCGTTCAAGGACTTCCCGGCGGATGCCTGGCCGAAGGCGATCGAGCTGAACCTGATCTCCACCATCACGCTGGCGCGCGCCGCCGTACCGATCATGACCAAGGCTCGATGGGGTCGGATCATTTGCCTCGCGTCGATCGCGGCGCTGCAGCCGCTGCCCGGTTTGATTCTGTCGTCCACCGCGCGGGCTGGAGTGCTCGGGTTCGCCAAGGCGCTGTCCGATGAGGTCGCCAAGGACGGCATCACGGTGAACAGCGTCTGCCCCGGATTCATCGCCACGGAGCGCATCGAAGAGCTCTCCAAAGCGCGTCCCGACATGATCAAGCAACGCATGGCGGAAACGCCGGTAGGCCGGATCGGCACGCCCGACGAATTGGCCGCCGCCGTGGTATTCCTGGCGTCCGAACGCGCCAGCTATATTACCGGCGCCGTGCTCCAGGTAGACGGCGGTTACCGGCGCGCAATCTTGTAACCCGTCCCTCTTCCACCGTCCCCCGTCCCCCTTCCCCGGCCTCCATGCAAGCGATCGTCAAAGAAAGCCGAGCCCCTGGCCTGACCGTGAAATCCGTCCCCAAGCCGACTCCGGGGCCGGGCGAAGTGCTGATCGCGGTTCGGCATGCCGGCGTCTGCGGCACCGACCTCCACATCGCGGACTGGGATCCCTGGGCTCAAGGGCGGATAAAACCTCCGATAGTCGTCGGCCATGAATTCGCTGGAGAGATTCAGGGCCTCGGGGATGGGGTCTCGGGACTGCGCGTTGGACAGCTGGTTACCGCCGAAGGGCATATCGTGTGCGGGCATTGCCTCCAGTGCCGCACCGGCAACAGTCACATCTGCAAGAACACGCGCATCATCGGCGTCGACCGGGACGGCGCGTTCGCCGAATACATCGTGATGCCGACGACCAACGTGCTGACCCTCTCGGGGATTCCCACCGAGATCGGCGCGATCATGGATCCGATGGGCAATGCGTTTCATACGGTGCTGACCGCGGAAATCCCCGGCAGCACCGTTTTCATCGTGGGGTGCGGGCCGATCGGCTGCTTTGCCGTGGGCATCGCGCGCGCGGCCGGCGCCACGAAGGTGATCGCGTCCGACGTCAATCCGAAGCGCCTCGCGCTGGCCGAGAAAATGGGCGCGCATGTCGTGATCAACGCGGCCAAGCAGGACGTCGTCCAGACCGTCATCGGCGAGACGGGCGGCGAGGGCGCCGACGTCGTCTGCGAGATGTCGGGCGTCCCGTCGGCGCTGCACCAGGCGTTCGCGAGCGTGCGCATGGGCGGGCGCGTGCAGCTGCTCGGCATTCCCAAAGGCGACGTCCCGATCAATTTCGCCGACGAGATCATCTTCAAGGGGATAACGATGTACGGCGTCATCGGGCGCAAGATGTACCAGACGTGGCATCAGATGCGCCGCTATCTCATCGCCGGCCAGTTCGACCCCCGCCCCGTCATCACCCACAAATTTCCACTCGCCAAAATCGACGACGCGCTCGCGGCGATCCGCTCGGGCGACGCCGGGAAAGTCATTCTGGAGATCGCATGAGCTCTGGCTTCATGGCGCAGCTGCAGAACGAGTTGACCGAATTCAAGAAGGAAGGCGTCTACAAGCGGCTCAACTATCTCGACTCGCCGCAGGACTCCAGGGTGCAGATGGAGGGTCGCGGTGAGGTCGTGATCCTGTCGTCCAACAATTACCTCGGGCTGTGCGACGTTCCCGAAGTCGTGCAGGCAGGCAAAACGGCCCTGGATCACTGGGGCGCCGGGACGGCGTCGGTGCGATTCATCTGCGGCACGTTCACGATTCACCGCGAGCTCGAGAACGCGCTCGCGAAGTTCGTCGGCTGTGAATCGTCGCTCACCTATGTGAGCTGCTGGAACGCGAACGAGGGTCTGTGCGCCACCGTGCTCGCCGAACCCGACTTCGTCGTTTCCGATCAGCTGAACCACGCGTCGATCATCGATTCGATCCGGCTCGCGAAAGCGATCACGAAGTGTCAGACGGCCGTGTACAAACATTCCGACCTGGCCGATCTCGAAGAGAAGCTCAAGGCCGCCGGCAAGGCTCGGCGCAAGTTGATCTTCACCGACGGCATTTTCTCGATGGAAGGCGACATCGCGAAGCTGCCCGATTTGGTCGAGCTCGCTCGCAAGTACGATGCGGTGTTGGCCGTGGACGACTCGCATGCCACCGGCGTGTTGGGGGCCAGGGGCCGGGGGACAGCAGAGCATTACAACATGACCGGGGACGTGGACGTCATCACGTCCACACTGGGGAAGGCGCTGGGCGGCGCGGCGGGCGGGTTCACGGCAGGACCATTCGCGTTGACCGACTATCTCACGCAGCGCTCACGGCCGCAGCTGTTCAGCAATGCGCTGCCGCCCACCGTCGCGGCCAGCGCGCTCGCAGCCGTGCGCTACCTCGAGGCTCATCCCGAGCTCGTCGCCAAGCTGCACCAGAACGCGCGCTACTTCCGCGAGCAATTGCTCGCCCTGGGGTTCAAACCGCTCCCGGGCGACACCCCGATCGTGCCCGTGATCCTGGGCGAGACGTCCAAGGCGATTCACATGAGCGAGCTGCTGCTGGCCGAGGGCGTATTCGTGACCGGGTTTGGCTATCCTGTTGTGCCGCAAGGACATGCGCGCGTACGCTGCCAGCTTTCCGCCGCGCACACGCGGGACGACCTCGATTTCGCACTGCGCGCTTTCAAGAAAGTTGGCTCCAAACTCGGACTCATCTGATGCTGATCGTCGCGCTTGTCCTGGCCGTTCAAACCGCCGAACCGCCCATCCGCCCATCCGCCCATCTCGGCTTCGAGCCCGGCGCCGACTCGATGCTCGCCGATTGGAAGCAGCTCAGCGGTTACATGAATCGACTCGCGCAACAGAGCCGGTATGTGCGCGTCGACACGCTCGGCCGCACGACGGAAGGCCGCCCGTTTCTGCTCATGGCGATCACGGCGCCGCAGAATCAGGAACGACTCGCGGACATCAAGCGCGCGCAGGCGCTGCTCGCCGATCCGCGCCGCCTGAGCGACGCGCGGCTCGCGGACATCCGGGCAAAGCAACCCGCGGTCATTCTCATCAGCAACAACATTCATTCGACCGAAATCGCGTCGAGTCAGATGGCGATGACGCTCGCGTATCGCCTCGTGACCGATTCGACGTTGCGTCCGCTGCTCGACTCGGTCGTCGTGCTGATGATCCCCTCGATGAATCCCGACGGGCTCGACAGCGTGGTCAGCTGGTACCGCCGCTACAAGGGAACGCGGTACGAGGGTGGCCCGCTGCCGTGGCTGTACCACAAGTACATCGGGCACGACAACAACCGCGACTGGTTCATGCTGACGCAGGTCGAGACGCGTCTCGTCACGCGGATGCTGTACAAGGAGTGGTTCCCCGAGATCGTATACGACGTGCATCAGATGGGCGCGAACGGCGTGCGCCTGTTCGTCCCGCCGTTCCAGGATCCGGTGAATCCGAATCTCGATCCGGCGATCGTCGCCGGGATCAATCTGGTCGGTGTGCAGATGGCTTCGGCGCTCTACGACGCCGGTCTGACCGGAGTCGCGCATCAG
>DATMZX010000098.1:0-20778 GCA_035573235.1 Gemmatimonadales bacterium | reverse complement strand
GCTTCGACGTTCGTGATCCCCCACCCTTCCTTGGGACTCGGGAAGACCACCGCCCATGCCTGGCGCAACAGGCGGCGCTTCTCTTCCTCCGAGACAAACCCCAGAAACCGCACGGCGGGTCCCAGCCCGAGCTCGGCGGCGAGGCGCTCCAGCCTCGACCGGTCATCTCCCTGCCCGCAAATATCGAGCGTGATGTCGCCGCGGTGCCCGCGGGCCTGCGCCAGCGCACGCAACGCAAATTCCACTCCTTTATAACGCTTCAGTCGGCCCAGGTACAGGAATGTAGGCGTTGCGGCGCGCGGCGTCGCGGCGTCCGGCGAATAGTGTTTTGCATCCACGCCCGGATGAATCACGACGATCCGCTCGGCGGGCACCCCGCGGCGCACCAGATCGTCCCGGGTGCTCTCGGAGATCGCGTGGAACGCCGCGCGCCGGTACACGGCCGGAATCGGCAGCTCGGCGGCCCAGACGATGGCGGCCAGCGGCGCGCTGGCCTCGGCGAACGCCGTCGTGCCGAACAGGTGTGGCACGATCGCGACGAACGGCAGCGTGGTGAGGGTCGGCAGGAACAGCGGCACCTTGTTGATGTCCTCGACCACGACATCGTAGCGGTTGTGGCGCAGCGCGCGCCGCACCGCACTCCGCCCCAGCACCGCGAAGCTGTGCCGGCCACCGATGCGCTGCACCTCGATCTGGTCGACCGTCGCCATGGTCAGGCAGTCCGGCCAGCCGCTCGCGATCAGCTGCACGTGATGACCCCAACCGGCGATCCGGCCGAACAATTCGTGCAAATGGATTTCCGCACCCCCCGCCTGCGGGTTTTCGCGGTCATTCCAGTTGGTGACGAGGATTCTCACAGTGCGCCGGTCTCGCGGGCAATCGCGTCGAGCACGCCGTTGATGAAGGCCGGGGCGCGCGCCCCCGCGAACCAGTGCGCGAGCTTCACCGCCTCGTCGATGACGACCCGCGCCGGCGTCGCTCCTTCGTCGAGCTCGGCGAGCGCCAGCCGCAGGATGTTGCGCTCGATCGCGCCGACACGCTCGAGCCGCCAGTGCTCGGCCGCGGATGAAATCCGCGCGTCGTATTCCCGCAGCCCGGCGACCGCGCGGGCCGCGAGATCGGCGCCGCGATCGTAGCCGCGCGGGGCGCGCCCGTAGATGACGGCGACCCGGGCTACGACCGAGTCGATGGTCGAGGCCCCGGAGAGTTCCCACGCGTAGAGGAGCTGGAGGGCGCGGGCCCGCGCCTTAGTCTCTGGACGCTGCATCGAGCCGCTCGAGCGCGTCGGCGGTCTCGAGCGCCGCCTGCACCGCTTCGGCACCCTTGCTCACCCGGGCCTCTGCCTGCGCCATCGTCTCCGTCGTCAGCACGCCGAAGCCGACCGCGATCCGATGCGCGAGCGCCACGTTCCCCAGCCCCCGCGCCGCCTCGGAGGCGACGTACTCGAAATGCGGCGTCTCGCCGCGAATCACGCAGCCGAGCGCGACGATCGCATCGAAGTTGTCGCTCGTGGCCGCGGCTTCCGCCACGACCGGCAGCTCGAACGCGCCGGGGACCCAGATCACCTCGACGTCGCTATCCGGAATTCCGCCGCGCCGCAGCGCTTCCCGCGCCGAGTCGAGCAGCCGGTTCGTGATCGTGTCGTGGAAGCGGCTGACGATAATCGCCACGCGGCGCTTGCGATTGGAGGTGCGCGCGGCCGGTGGAGGACGGTGAACCACGATCAGTGCGTGAGGAAGTGGCCGAGCTTGTCCCGCTTGACGTCCAGGTAGGCGCGGTTCTCGTCCGACGGCGCCGGCACGATCGGCAGCCGTTCGACGATCTCCAGACCATAGCCCTCGAGACCCACCAGCTTCATCGGGTTGTTCGTCAGCACCCGGATCGACGACAGGCCGAGATCGAGCAGGATCTGCGCGCCGATGCCGTAGTTCCGCAGGTCGGGCTTGAACCCGAGCTTTTCGTTCGCTTCCACGGTGTCGTGTCCCTGGTCCTGCAGCTCGTACGCCTTGAGCTTGTTCAGCAAGCCGATGCCGCGGCCCTCCTGATCGAGATAGACGACGACCCCCGCACCCGATTCGGCGATCATCCGCATCGCGCTGTGCAGCTGCCAGCCGCAATCGCAGCGCGCCGAGCCGAACACGTCGCCGGTCAGGCACTTCGAATGCATGCGCACGAGGACCTGCTGCTTGCCCGCGACGTCGCCGAACGCGAGCGCGATGTGCTCGGCCGCATCGACGTCGTTGCGATAGCCGATGATCCGGAATTCCCCGAACGGCGTGGGCAGCCGGGCCTCGGCGACGCGGTGCACGAGACGCTCGTGCTTGAGGCGGTAGGCGACGAGCTGCGCGACGGTGATGAACGTGAGCCCATGCTGTTTGGCGAAGCGCTCGAGATCGGGCCGGCGCGCCATCGAGCCGTCGGCATTCAGGATTTCGCAGATCACGCCGGCGGGATAGAGGCCGGCGAGGCGCGCGAGATCGATGCTCGCCTCGGTCTGGCCGACGCGCTGCAGCACGCCGCCGGGCCGCGCCCGCAGCGGGAAGACGTGGCCGGGCCGGCGCAGGTCGCTCGGCACGGTGGCCGGGTCGATCGTCACGCGAATCGTCGCGGCGCGATCGGCCGCCGAAATGCCGGTCGTCACGCCGAATCGCGCCGCGGCATCGACGCTGATCGTGAAGGCGGTCTCGTGCGACTCGCTGTTGCGCTCGGTCATCTGCGGCAGGCCCAGCGCGTCGCAGCGCTCGGGCGTGAGGGGCGTGCAGATCAGGCCGCGGGCGTGCGTCGCCATGAAGTTGATCATCTCGGCGGTCACCATCTCGGCGGCCCCGATCAGATCCCCCTCGTTCTCGCGCCGCTCGTCATCAGCGACGATGACGAGCTTGCCCGCGCGAATGTCCGCGATCGCCTGTTCTACCGCTCCGAACGACATAGCTGCCTCACGTACTTTCCAAGGACGTCGGCTTCGACGTGCACCTGATCACCCTGCTCCAGCGTTCCCAGCGTCGTATGCTCGCGCGTGAACGGGACGAGCGACACCTGCATGACCAGCTCGCTTGGCAGGGCATTCACGGTCAGGCTTACGCCATCAACCGTGATCGAGCCGTGCAGGATCGTCGTCTCCGCGATCTCGGGCGGCAAGCGAACGTCCAACAGCAACGCATCGCCCTGCGCTACCACGCGCTCCACCGTTCCAACGCCATCCACATGGCCCTGCACGATATGCCCGCCCAGGAGATCGGCCGCCCGCAGCGCGCGTTCCAAATTGACCGCGCGGCCCTTCTGCCAGTCCCCAATCAGCGTCCGTCCGAGGGTCGTCTGAACCGCATGCACCGTGAATCCGCCCTTCATCACCTTCTCGACGGTCAGGCAGGCGCCATTCACGGCGATGCTCTCACCCTTCTTCAGGCCGCGGTAAGGAGCGCGGATCCGCACTACCCTTCCCCCGTCCCCCTTCCCGCTTCCCCCATTCGGGGAAACGGCCTCGACGCGTCCGATCGCGCTTACGATTCCGGTAAACATAGCCGTCGATCCAAGACCAATAATGTATCAGAGCCCAGCGCGCGCCGCTCCACGACGGTCCAGCGCGGGGCGGACGACAGCGGAAATGCCGGAATCCCGGGAAATGCGGGTACCCCGCCCTCGCCCAGCCAGACCGGCGCCTGGACCCAGTAGAGCCGGTCCACGAGATCCTCGATCAACAGTTTGGTGCCCAGCGCGCCGCCGCCTTCACACAGGATCGACTGAATGCCGGCGAGTCGCAGCTGCGCCAGCCCCTGCGCCATTGCCTCGGGGCGAAACACGCGCACGCCGTTGCCCTCGAGCACCGACACGTTCGACATCGGCGCCTCGGGCGACGCCACGACCCACGTGGGGATCTCGCGCGCGGTTTGCACGAGCGACACGCCGAGGTTGAGCATCGCGCGCCGGTCGAACACGATGCGCACCGGCGGCTTGCGCGGCGTAAGACCGCCGCGCGCCGTGAGCTGGGGATTGTCGGTGAGCGCCGTGGTGCCGCCGACGGCGATGGCGTCGAACCCTGCGCGCAGCCAATGCACGTGCTCGCGCGCCTCCGGCCCCGAGATCCACTGCGAGCTGCCGCCGGAATCGGCGATCCGGCCATCGATCGACGTCGCCAGCTTGAGCGCGACGAAGGGGCGACTGGTCTGGAGCCGAGTAAAGAGGAATGGGGCGTTCTGCGCGGCGGCTTCCTCGACGAGCAGACCGGCCTGCGTGTCGATGCCCGCCTCTTTCAGGATCTCGAATCCGCCGCGCGCGTCGATGTCGGGATCGTTGATCGCCGCCACCACGCGCCGCACGCCCGCCGCGAGGATCGCGTCGGTACACGGCGGCGTCTTGCCCTGGTGGGAGCACGGCTCGAGCGACACGACGAGCGTCGAGCCTTTGGCCTTTTCCCCCGCCGCGTGCAGCGCGGCCAGCTCGGCGTGCGGACCGCCGAAGGACGCGTGCCATCCCTCCGAGACCACGTCGTCGCCACGCAACACCACGGCGCCGACGAGGGGGTTGGGAGAGACCTGCCCCCAGCCGCGCCACGCGAGCTCGATCGCGCGGCGCATGGCGTCGCGCTCTCTATCTTTCTTCAAATCGCACCGTGGGAGAGGACGCGTCCTTCTTTCCCGTGCGGATCTCTCCGATGATCCAGGCCGGCACGTGCGCGCGTTCCGCGGCGCGGATCGTGGTCTCGACGTCGTCCCGCGCCACCACGGCGATCATGCCGATCCCCAGATTGAACACGTTGCGCATCTCCTCGCGGCCGACCTGCCCCGCGCGCATCAGCACCCGGAACAGCGGCGGCCACGGCCAGCTGCCCGCGTCGATCGAGGCGTCGACGCCGGCAGGCAGCACGCGCACCAGATTGCCGCCAATGCCGCCGCCCGTGACGTGCGCGAGCGCGTGCACCTGTGCCAGCACCGGCCGCAGCGCGGCGACGTAGCTGCGATGCACCGCGAGCAGGATCTGGCTCACGCTCTGGTCGGTCTCGGGGAATGGATCGTCGATTTTCAGCTTCATCCAGTCGAACACGATCTTGCGGGCCAGCGTGTACCCGTTGGTGTGCAAGCCGGTGGACGCGTACCCGATGATCTGGTCGCCCGGCGTGACGCGGTCGCCGTGCAGCGCCTTGTCTTCTTCGACGACGCCGATGATCGCGCCCGCGAGATCGTAATGGCCCGGTTGATAGAGATCGGGTAGCTGCGCCGTCTCCCCGCCGGCGAGCGTCATCTCGTGCGCGCGGCAGCCGCGCACCACGCCGCGCACGATCTGCTCGGCGATCTCGGGCACGAGCGTGCCGGTCGCGATGTAGTCGAGGAAGGCGAGCGGCGTCGCGCCGTGCACGAGGATGTCGTTGACCGAGTGGTTCACCAGGTCTTCGCCGACCGTGTCGTGGATCCCGGCCGCGGCCGCGACGAGGACCTTCGTGCCCACGCCGTCGGTGGACATGACGAGGACGGGCTTGGTGTAGCCCTCCGGCACGCGCACCATGCCGCCGAATCCGCCGACCTTGCCGCGCGCCAGCGGCGTGCGCGTCGTCCGGACCAGCTCGGCGATGCGCCGCTTGGCTTCCTCGGCGGTATCGAGCTTGACCCCCGCCGCGGCGTAGCGATCGGCCTTGGTCATTCCTCACCATCCAGCGAAAAGTGCACGAGGTCGCGGAACGCTTTGACCCGGCCGCGCACCTCCTGCATCGTGATCTGCTCGAGGCGCTGGACGCCGAACGCTTCCACGGCCAGGGAGCCCATCGCCGACCCGTAGATCATCGCGCGCCGCAGATTCGGAAAACTGAGGTCGCCCGTGCGCGCGACGTGCGCCATGAAGCCGCCCGCAAACGCGTCGCCCGCGCCGGTCGGATCGAACACATCCTGCAGCGGATAGGCGGGCGCCTTGAACGTGGTCTCCGGATCGACGAGGAGCGCGCCATGCTCCCCTTGTTTGATCACCACCATCTTGGGGCCGCGGCCGAGGATCCAGTGCGCCGCCCGGTAGATGTTCCAATCGCCGGACAGCTCGCGGGCCTCGGAATCGTTGACCATGAGGATATCGATGTGCCGGAGCAGCTCGAGCAGCAGGTCTTTCTTGCTTTGAATCCAGTAGTTCATCGTGTCGCAGGCCACGAGCTTCGGCTGCTTGACCTGGTCGAGCACGTTGAGCTGCAGCTCCGGATCGATGTTGCCCAGGAACACGTAGCGGGCGTCGCGGAATTTTTCGGGGATGCGGGGCTGGAACTGCGCGAACACGCCGAGACGGGTCTCGAGGGTCTCGCGACTGTTCAGGTCGTACGAGTAGCGCGCCTTCCACCGGAACGACTGCCCTTGCTGTCGCTCGACGCCCGCCAGGTCGACGCCACGCGCGGCCAGCTTCTTGAGATGCTCTTCCGGGAAATCGCTGCCGACCACGCCCACGACCTGAACCGGACACAGCACGGCGCCCGCCATGGCAAAGAACACCGCGGCGCCGCCCAGCGCGTCGGCGGTTTCACCGAAGGGCGTGATAACGGAGTCGAGCGCAATCGATCCGACGACGAGCAGGCTTCCGGGCACCCTCACATCCGTTCCGGGGCGCGAATCCCCAAGAGCGTAAGACCGTTCGCCAGCACCTGCTGGACGGCGCGCGCGAGCACGAGCCGGGCGGCTTCTTCGGGCTCACCCAGCACGCGGTACTTGTGATACCACGCGTGAGCGATCCGGGCCAGTCCCTCCAGATATCCCGTGATCCGGTGCGGCTCGTACGCGGCGGCCGCGCGGCGCACCAGGTCCGGGAACTCGGTCAACTCTTTGATCAGCTCGAGCTCTTCGGGTTGGGTGAGCACCGCGAGATCGACGCCGTCGGCGCGCACGCCGGCGGCATCTCGCGCCGCCACGCGGAAAATGCCCGACATGCGCGCGTGCGCCATCTGCACGTAGAACACCGGGTTCTCGTCGGTCTGGCTCTTGGCCAGGTCGACATCGAACACGAACTGCGAGTCGCCGCGCTTCATCAGGAAGAAATAGCGGGCCGCGTCGACGCCCGTTTCCTCGAACAGATCGCGTAACGAGACGAAATCGCCGCTGCGTTTGGAGAACCGCACTTCTTCCCCGCCCCGCATCACGCGCACCAGCTGCACGATCTCGACGTGAAAGAAATCGGCGGGATAGCTCAGGGCCTGGAGCGCCGCCCGCATGCGCGGGATGTAGCCGTGATGGTCCGCGCCCCAGACGTCGATCGCGCGCACAAACCCGCGCTCGTGCTTATCGCGATGGTAGGCGATGTCGGGCACGAGGTAGGTGAAGGTGCCGTCGCTCTTCTTGAGGACGCGGTCCTTGTCGTCGCCAAGATCGGTCGTGCGCAGCCAGAGCGCGCCCTCGGACGTGAAGGTATGGCCCTTCGCCGCGAGCTCGGCGAGCGTCGCGTCGATCAACCGGCGGTCGTAGATCGACGACTCGTTCGTCACCACGTCGAAGCGCACCCCGAACTCGGCGAGGTCGGCATCCTGCTCGGCGCGCTGCGAGCGCACGCCGATGTCGCGCGCGCGGCGAATACCCTCCGCTTCGGGAAGATCCGCAAAGCCCTTTCCTTCTTTTTTCAGAATTTCCTGGGCCAGCTCGGTGAGGTATTCGCCGTGGTAGCCGCCCTCCGGGATCGACGCCGCTCGACCCACCGCTTCCTGCACCCGCGCCCACAGCGAGCGCGCGAGCTTGTCGATCTGCCCGCCGGCGTCGTTCACGTAGAATTCGCGCGTCACCTGCCAGCCGGTCCACTCGAGCAGCGCCGAGATCCCGTCGCCGAGCGCGGCGCCGCGGCCATGACCGACGTGCAGCGGACCGGTCGGGTTCGCCGACACGAACTCGACGTTGATCTTCTTTTTCTGGCCGACGTCGCTCCTGCCGTAGCTCGCGCCGGCGGCGAGGATCGACGGCAGCACGCCGACGACCTGGGATTCGACCAGGAAGAAGTTGATGAACCCCGGTCCGGCGATCTCGGTCTTGCGAATGACCGTGGCCGACAGCTCGAGGTTCGCGACGAGCCGCTCCGCGATCGCGCGCGGTTTTTGTCCCAGCGTCTTGGCCAGGGTGAGCGCGAGATTCGTGGCGAGGTCGCCGTGATTCGGGTCGCGCGGGCGCTCGAGCGCGACCTCGACATCGGGCGCGCCCAATTTTGACGCCGCCTGCATCAGCGCCGCGCGGATCGCCTCGGGAGCCGTCACTTGTCCGAGCTGGAGTCTTTTTTGGACTTCGACTTGGGGTCGGCGGGCTTCTCGGACTTCTCCACGTTTTCGGGCGGCTCGGCCTTCTTCTTATAGTCGGTCTGATAGAAGCCGGAGCCCTTGAAGACTATGCCGCCTCCGAGCGAGATCTGCCGCTCGGCCCGTTTGCCGCACTTGGGGCACTTGGCGAAGCGCTGGGTCGAGATCCGGGGAGATCTCTTTTCAAAGACGTGCCCCGCGGGGCACTTGTATTCATAGGTGGGCATCGGCGGACAACTTAATCAGTCTGCTGCTTGCGCACGAATTGCAGGGCCCCGGACGGGCAGCGCATCACCTGCGCCGCGACGACGTCGGGAGGCTGCAATTCAGGCCTGATCCAGCGTTTGCGCTTGATATCGAACACATCCGGCAATCCCATGAGACAAACGCCGGTGTGCATACAAACGTCAGGGTCGAACGTGACGGTGATTTCATCCGCCTCGTACGTTTGCCGTGGCTTTCCCATGGTGTTGTCCTAATCTTTGGGTATCACCGGCAGTACCACATGCGACGCGTATCTCCGGGAACGCCAGATTCGGTGCGTCCGCGACTTGTAATCACCCGGCTTCGCCAGGAAGATATTCGGCACGAACGTCTGCGGATTCCGGTCATACAGCGGAAACCACGTGCTCTGCACCTGCACCATGATGCGGTGCCCGCGCTGGAACCGGTACATCTGCGGCGGAATCTGGACCGTGTACTCGGCCACGCGGTTGGGAACGATCGCCTCGGGATGCTCGAAGCTGCGGCGGTAACGGCCGCGCATGATCTCGCCCGCCACCATCAGCTGGTAGCCGCCCATCCGGCGGTCGCCCTCCGCGGTGTCCGGGTACACATCGATCAGCTTCACGACCCAGTCGGCGTCGGTGCCGGTGGTGGACGCGAACAGCTCGGCCTGTAGATCGCCCGCGATGACGACATCCTCCGTGAGCGGCTCGGTGCGCCAGACGAGCACGTCGGGCCGGCCTTCGACGAAGCGCTGATCCATCGCCTGCCACTGATTCCACTGCGAACCGCGCGAGTAGGTGATCTCGATCGGCCGCGGCCGGTACGGCACCGGAAACGCGGGATCGGAGACGAAGCTGTCGGACGCGGCGGCGGCGGCGGCCGCGGGCGGCGGATCGAACGACAACGCACCGTTCGCGCGGAAGTACAGACTCTTCGGCGTCATCGTCTTCGGCGGCCAGGCGTCGAAACGGCGCCACTGATTCGTGCCGCCCTCGAACACCGTGGCCTCGGCGACCGCGAGCGGCCCCTTGTCCTTCAGATAGAACGCGAAAAATGGCGCTTCGACCTCACGCCGGAACCAGACACCGGTCGAGTCACCGAACTCCACGCGTGACAGCCGGACGCCAGGCCCATACCAGCCGCCGTGATTCCACGGGCCCAGCACGATGCGGTTCCGGTTCACGCCCTGGACCGTGTCAGAGCGCTCGAACGCGGCATAGGTCGCGTGCGGCCCGAAGATGTCTTCCTGGTCGTACAGGCCGCCGACGGTCAGCACGGCGACGGGGGTGTCGTGAATGCGGAGCTGCGTCGCGCGCGACTTCCAGTACTCGTCGTACGCGGGGTGCGCGACGAAGGCGTCCCAGGACGGCCACGAGCGGCCCAAGAGCTTGGGAACGTTCGAGAGCACCCCCATGCGGCGATACCAGTCGTACATGTCGTTCATCGGCATGGGAGGGTCGCCGACTTCCATGCCGTAGGTGTACTCGACGCCGTAGCTCTGCCGAAACGCGCCCTGATGGAAGAAGTCGTCGCCCATCCAGGTGTCGGTCATCGGCGCCTGCGGCGACACCGCGCGCATCGCCGGATGGCGCGACAGCCCCTGCATCGTGGCGAGCCAGCCGGGATAGGAGATCCCCAGTCCGCCGGCGCGGCCGTTGTTGTCGGGCACGTTCTTGATGAGCCAGTCGATCGTGTCGTAGGTATCGGTGGCTTCATCGAAGCCGGTCGTGTCGCCGGCGGGACGCAACGGCCGGTTCATCAAGTACTCACCCTCGGACGCGCCGCGCCCGCGAATGTCCTGAAAAACGAAGATGTAGCCCTCGGCGGCGAGGAAGCGGTAGGCGCCGGGAAAGAAGCGGTCCGAGCCTTCGGCGCCGTACGGCGTGCGCATGATAATGAAGGGGAGCGGCCCGCTCTGGTGCGCGGGCGCGACGATGAACGTCTTGAGCTTCACGCCGTCCCGCACCGGGATCATCTCGCTGCGATGCGTCCAGTTCGTGTCGGCGGGCGGCGGCGGCGGCGGCGGCGGCGGCGGCGGATTCTGCGCTCGCGCGGGTTGGGCGATCAGCACCAGCGCGAGCACGGCAGTCAGGGAACGCGGGACGATCATGCGGGCGGTTTTGCCTCCTGCCTGGCGCGGTTCAGTCGAATGATCCCGCGGACGATGAAGAAGACACCCAGACCATCGAAGAAGATGCTGAAGAGACTGAAGTCACCGAGGAAGACCGACCCTCCGAACAACAGGCCGACCACGATCAGTCCGACACCACCGATGATGTCTCGCACGATCCGCTCCCCGTTGGAGTTCGGTACAAGCTAACTCTTCTCGCGCCGCGGAACTAATGCCACGCCGGATCGTCCGTCGTTCGCGCGACGGAGTATTAGCTGAAGTAAAAATTGGACTTTGCCCCCAATCCAAAACCTGGAGTGCACATATGCGTTTCACCACCAAGTTCCTGACTGCCGCCGGCGCGGCGCTCGTCCTGGCGAGCGCTCCGGCGCCGCGCGCGCAGGCGCTGAGTCTGCCCGCGGTCACCGCCCCGGCGGTGCGCGTCGTCGCGAGTACCACGATCACGGCGATCACGACCACGCAGGACGCGAAGGTCGACATCAGCGTCAATGATCACAAGGCTGGCGCCTGGTACACCAGTCCGGTCTGGATCGCGATCGGGATCATCGCGCTGGTCCTGATCATCGCGTTGATCGCGATGGCGGGCCGCGGCCGGGATACGACGGTCATCAAGTAGCGCTGCGGTTCAGTCTCAGCTCCGCCCAGACGACCTCGCGGGCGTCGATCACATCGCGCACCTGACGCTCGCGAGTCGTCAACGGAGCTCCTCCTGTTTTTACCTCGAGAAACACGACACGCTTCACGTCGCCCGCGGCGAGCCCGTCGAAAACCACCAGGTCGACGGGGCTGCCGAGGAAGCGCGCATCCTTGGGATTGAATCCGAACTCGGGGAGATAGGGCACGAGCTGCTCGTGCACTTTCCCGGCGGTCACCGCGAGGCTCCGCTGGACCGCATTCTCGCGAATCTTCGCGCTGTAGCGGAGCCTCCAGATGACGAAGTACAGCGAAGCCACGACGACCCCGATCGCAATGCCGATCGCCAGGCCGAGCCAGTCTCGCGTCAAAATTCCAGATTCTTCAGATAGGTGTAGCTCACCGCCACGTCGTCGAACGGCTGCGGCGGCTGGTCGTGCTCGACGAAGAAGTGCTTGATCCCCGCCTGGTCGCGCTTCGCGAAGATGCGCTTCCAGTCGATGCTGCCTCGTCCGACGTCCACCATCTTGTGCTCGGGCCCGCTCATCGCGTCTTTGACGTGCACGAGCGGCACCCGCCCGGGCCAGCGCGCGAAATAGGCGAGCGGATCCTGCCCCGCCTTGGTGATCCAGTAGAGATCGATCTCGAGCTGCACGAGCTTGGGATCGGTGCTTTCCAGCAGCATGTCGTACGGAACCTGGCCGTCGATCTTGGGGAACTCGAAGTCGTGATTATGATAGGCGAACTGGATCCCCGCGTCTTTCGCCATCTGCCCGACCTGATTGAACATCGCGCCGAGTTTCTTCCAGTCGTCGAGCGTCTTGCGTTTCTCTTCCGGAATCCAGGGGGCGACCAGGTAATCGTGCCCCACCGCTTTGGCGAGGTCGATCGCCTTCTTCCATCCCTCGGTGTTGTCGGACATCAGGTGGGTGGACGGCGCCGACAAGCCGTTGCGGTCGAGAATCGCGCGCACGTCGGCCGGCGTGCGATCGAAATAGCCGGCGAACTCGACTTCCTTGTAGCCGATCTGGGCGATGCGAGCCAGCGTGCCCTCGAAGTCGGCCTTCATCTGATCCCGCACCGTATACAGCTGGATGCCGATCTTGTCGATCTTCGCACCGTGCGCCACGCGGCACGCGGGCGGCAGCATCGCGCCAAGCGCGATCGCGCCCGCGGTATTCAGGAATTCACGCCGTTCCATCACAACTCCCTCCTCTTCATGGCGTCGACGGCATACGCCGCCGCTCGCGCGGTGAGCGCCATATAGGTGATTGAAGGATTCTGACAGGCCGTGGACGCCATGCAGGCGCCATCGGTGATGAACAGATTCGGAACGTCCCAGCTCTGATTGTGCGCGTTGAGCACCGACGTCTTGGGATCTTTCCCCATGCGCGCCGTGCCCATCTCGTGAATCACGAGCCCCGGCGGATTGTTGCTCGTGAACGGCTGGATGTCGTGCGCCCCGGCTTCCGCGAGCATCTCGGCCGCGGTGATCGACATGTCGTGCACCAGCTGCTTCGCGTTGTCGTCGTAGACGCAGGTGATTTTGGCGACCGGGATGCCCCACGCGTCGGTTTTCGTCTGGTCGATCTCGACGCGATTCTTCTCGTCCGGCAGCATCTCGCCGAAGCCGTAGAAGCTGAAGCCCCACGGTCCCGGTTTGCGCAACGACTTCTTGAAGTCCGCGCCGAAGCCGGTCAGCTCGGTCCCGCGGCCCCAGTCGGACCGGCCGCCGCCGCCCTGGAAGCCGTAGCCTCGCACGAACGGCGATTTGGCGCCGCCGACGTTGCGGAAGCGCGGCACGTAGATGCCGTTCGGACGATTGCCGATGGAATCGCGATCCGCCGGCGCGTCGATCCGGGCGCTGGCGCCGCCGCCCATGATGTGATCCATCAGGTTCTTGCCGACCTGGCCGCTCGAATTGGCGAGGTTCCCCTCGGAGTTCAGGAGAATGCGCGCCGACTCGATCGTGGACGCGCACAGGAAGATGAGCGTTGCCTGGAACTCGATGGTCTTCTTGGTCTGCCCGTCGATCACGCGCACGCCCGTCGCGCGGGCGCGTTTGCGATCCCACAGGATGCTGTGCACCACGCTGTAGGGACGCAGCGTCAGCTTGCCCGTGGCGCGCGCCGCGGGCAGCGTCGCGTTGACGCTCGAGAAGTACGAGCGCGTGATGCAGCCGCGATGACACGGGCCGCAGTAGTGGCACGCGGCGCGGCCGTTATGCGCTTCGGTCAGGACGGCGCAGCGGCCGATCGTGACGACACGCTCGCGCCCCCACGCGCGCGCGACGGCATCCTTCACCATCTGCTCGGCGCAGTTCAGCGCCATCGGCTTCAGGAACTGACCGTCCGGCAGCTGCGGCAAGCCTTCCGCCTGCCCGCTGATCCCGACGAATTTCTCCACGTGGTCGTACCAGGGCGCGATGTCGGCGTAGCGGATCGGCCAGTCGACGCCGACGCCTTCTTTGGCGTTGGCTTCGAAGTCGAGATCGCTCCAGCGGTAGACCTGCCGGCCCCACATGATCGAGCGCCCGCCGACCTGGCGGCCGCGAATCCACGAGAACGGCTTGCCGTCGGGGGTGGTATAGGGGTTTTCGTGGTCGTTCACGAAGAACTTCGAGGCCATCTCATCGCAGGCGTAGCACTGCTGCTGGATCGGCTGTTCCTTGGCGAGGCGTTGCCGATCGCCATAGCCGCGGAACTTCATCTCCCACATCGGCACGTGCTCGGCGTAGTCCGTCTCGGGATTGATCGGCCGCCCCGCTTCGAGTACCAGGGTCTGCAACCCGTGTTCGGTCAGCTCTTTCGCCGCCCAGCCGCCCGACATGCCCGAGCCGATGACGATCGCGTCGTAGGCTTTCATGACTGCTCGAGCGGGTAACAGGGTTCGAACCGGCCCGGCACCACGCGATAGTGCAGCTCACTCGTCGCGCCGACTTCGGACGTGTAATAGCCGGTCAGCGTCAGCCATTTCATCATGCCGAAGAAATTCCCCGAGGTGTCGGTCTTCGCATCGCGCGCCTGCGCCAGCTCGTAGTCCATGTCCTCCAGGATCTCGGTCTGCTGCGCCGCTGTGCAGCCGACGAAGTCCTTGCCGAACGCGGTGCGGCTGCGCTCATCGACGTTCGCCAGTCCCGCGGCGAATGCCTTGCGCTGATTGTCGTCACCCCATTCGGTGACCATGACATCGATGAAGGCGGGGACGCCGGCGTCGCGCGCGCCTGGGGTGTCGGTTTTGGGAATGATCAGCTCGGCGATCGTCGCGACTGTTTCGTTTTGGTGAGCGGTGAACGTCCGCGGAGCTCCGGCGCGGATGCGTTCGTGAACGGCGCGCCCCATGGCCTTGAGGGATTCGGGGAGCGCGGCCGTTCCGGCGAGTACCAGAAGCGCTTCACGCCGGTTCATCAATCATCCCGATGAGAGAAGGTTCTAAGTTGGCACGCAAACGGGCCGGTGGCTATGCCAACTCCGGCGCGAGCTCGGGCAACCATCTAGCGATGTTGCGCGAACAACCAGCGGGTGAATTCCTCGGATCCGTACGCCGCATCCCAGGAGTTGTGATCCAGGCCGAGCAGCTCGGTGTAGCGGACATCGGCGGACGCAGCCTTGAGCGCGTTGAACGGCTCGCGCGAGCCGTTCACGTTCACGACCTGATCGACCTCGCCGTGAAAAATCCAGATCGGCGTTTTCGCAAGGCGCTGCACGAGACTCAGCATGACCGCGGCGCTGTCGCCCGGAACGACCGGTACAGACCCGCGGAAAAAGCCAATCTCGCGCACCCATCCGCAGATCGGTACGACGGCGGCAAACAGATCGGGATTCCGATATGCCACGTACCAGGTGCCATGGCCGCCCATCGACAGGCCGGTGAGATAGACGCGCTTCGCGTCGACCTTGAACTCCTTCATCGTTTGGTGCAGCGCCGCGACGGCCATGTCTGCCGGCGTACCGACCCATTGCGAGTCGCGCGGGGCCTGGGGCATGACGACAATCGCCGGATAACGGGACGGGCTTTTCCGGATCGCGGGCGCGAGCCCGACGTTGGTCTGCAGCAGCCCGTCATCGCCCCGCTCCCCCGCGCCGTGCAGAAATAGAATCGCGGGCCAGCTCGGCTTCGATTGATAGTCGGCGGGTACGTAGACCTGGTAGTGATACGCGCGTCCAGCCACGGTGATCGAGCGGTCGAGAAAACCGGTCTCGACGCGTTGTCCTTGCAGCGCAACGGCCAGCAACGGCAGCAGCATCAACACGGTCGACCTCGTTGGTTAGGGACTAGAAGCCGTAGCCTTCAACACCTGCCGCCCGCCAATCGCGGTCGTAAAACACGGAGACGGCGGTTCCTCCCCCAGTCGCCCGGTTCGAGCGCGCATCACAGATGTAGGCGATGGTCGAGCCGAGATAGGAGATCCCTCCGCCCTGATGGCAGCCCGCAAACTCCCAGCGGCGGTTTTCCGCGGTCAGGGCGTTGAGCCAATCGGTGAAATCCTTACTGAGAAAGCGCCGAAACCGCGGCGTAATCGCGGCGCTATCCGGTTTGCTCGCGATCGCGCGCAGTAATGCCGGAATGGCGACCGGCGGCTGGGGCCCACTGGCGGCGGTCGCGCGATGCGCCGGCTGCAGGCGCGGGTCCAGCATCCCGGCGATGCCATAGGCGATCGAGCCTGGCTGCGCGTCGGCGAGATTCGCCAGCACGATGACCGTGAGCCGCGACTGCGGGTACCGTGCGATGACCGTCTTGAACCCCTGCCAGCTGCCGGTGTGCGCGATGCGCCGCTGGCCCGCTTGCGGGACGAGGTACCAGCCGAATCCGTACGGATACGTCGCCCCATCCGAGAGCCGCACCGCGGTCCAGGCGGTATCGAGCAGGCTCGCGCCGACCACGCGGCGATTGTTCAATGCGACGGCCCATTTCGTCAAATCGCGGACGGTGAAGTACAACGCGCCGTCGGCCGTCGTGTTGAGCATCGGCGCGACCCAGTCCTGGTTTTTCAATTCTCCGTTCACCAGCTGATATCCCGCCGCGCGGTTCGGCACGATGTCCGCTTCTGAAATCACGCGCGACGCGCTCATGCCGAGCGGCCGGAACACCGAATCGCGCAGCAGATCGCCGTAGAACTGGCCGCTCACGCGTCGAATCAGCGCGCCGAGCAGCAGGTAGCCCGTGTTGCTGTAGCTCCAGCGCTCGCCGGGTTGGAAATCGAGCGGCCGGGAGGCGGCGAACTTCACCAGCTGGTCTTCCGTGTAATCCTTGCGATAGTCGAACGTCGAATCGGTGTACTCGGCGATCCCCGCGGTATGCGTGAGCAACCGCCGCACCGTGACCGCGCGCCAGACGCTCGCGCCTTCGGGAAACCAGCGCGCGATCGAGTCGTCGAGCCGCAGTTTTCCCTGCGCCACGAGCATCTCGACGAGCGCGGCGGTGAACTGCTTCCCCATCGAGCCCGACTGGTAGACCGTGCTGTCGGATGCCGGAACATGCAGCTCGACGTTGGCGAAGCCGTAGCCGCGCGACAGCAGCACGGTATCGCCGCGCAGCACCGCGACCGACAGGCCGGGAATCTTCTGGCGCTGCATTTCAGCGGCGATGAAGCGATCGATCGCCGCGGTATCCGCTTGCTGCAGCACCAGCACGCTGAAAACGAGCGCGATCATTGGTCCGAGTTCGAGATGGTGGTTTCGAGGCGCCAGTCGCCCGTAAAGAAGACCCAGACGGCGACGAATTTGCCGATCTCCACGTCGTCGGGCTGCTCCTCATCCGGGACGAACCGGTAACTGCCCCGCACGATCGCCAGATCGGCAGATTCCGCGATGGTGACTTCCTGGGTGTCGAAGGTGTAGCTGCAACGCGGCAGGTCTTCGAGCAGGCTCGCGTAGTACTCGCGGATCGCGTCACGGCCGATCAGCGCGGGCTCGCCCGGCAGCAGCTCCTGCGCGTCGAGCGAGTAAATCGCCATCATCGCGTCGAGATCGCGCTCCTGCGCAGCCGCCACCCACGTCTGATTGAGCTCGCGGATCCGGTCCGCGTGGCGGCTGGCCGTCAGTTGATCCATGGGTCAGCGCGGGTCGTGCGCACCCCAGGCGCCGCGCAGCACGTCGCTGATCTCGCCGAGGGTGGCGCGGGCCCGCACCGCGTCGATGATCGGCTCCATGAGCGGGGCGCTGGATTCCTTCGCCGCTTTCTCGAGCACAACGAGGCTCCGTTGCACGTTTCCCGTGTCCCGTGTCCCGCGTAGCTCCGCGAGGCGCTGTCGCTGCGCCGCAGCCAGTTTGGAGTAGTCGGGCGCGGGGATTGGAGGGCTCGGTTCACCAGTCACATACTCGTTTACCCCGACCACCACCTGTTTCCCTTCCTCTATAGAGCGCTGTTGCTCGTAGGCACTGCGCGCGATCGCTTCGTGGAAGTAGCCGCGCTCGATGGCTTTAACAGAACCTCCACCGTCCTCCACCTCCTCCACCAACGCTCGCGCGTCAGCCTCGAGCTTGTCCGTCAAACGCTCCACGTACCAGCTGCCGCCCAGCGGGTCCACGACCTCCGGCACGCCGCTCTCGTGCGCGAGCAATTGCTGCGTCCGGAGCGCCAGCGTCGCGCTCCGCTCGGTGGGCAGCGCGAGTGCCTCATCGTACGAATTGGTATGGAGTGATTGCGTGCCCCCCAGCACCGCCGCCATGGCCTGAATCGCGACGCGCACCACGTTGTTGAGCGGCTGCTGCGCGGTGAGCGTGGCGCCGCCGGTCTGGGTGTGGAACCGCAGCCGCGCCGCAGCATCGCCCGCGTTGAATTTTTCCTTCATGAGGCGCGCCCACAGCCGCCGCGCCGCGCGGAATTTGGCGACCTCCTCGAACAGGTCCGTATACGACGCGAAAAAGAACGACAACCGGGGACCCAGCTCGTCGACCGACACTCCGACGGACGACGCGCGACGCACGTATTCAAGGCCATTGGCGAACGTAAAGGCAATCTCCTGCACCGCGGTCGCCCCCGCCTCCCGCATGTGATAGCCCGAGATCGAAATCGGGTTGAAGCTCATCTTGTTGCGGGCAGTGAACCGAAAGATGTCCGCGACGAGGCGCAGCGACGGCGCGGGCGGATAAATGTACGTGCCGCGCGCGATGTATTCCTTGAGAATGTCGTTCTGCAGCGTGCCCTGCAGCTTGGTGATCGGCACACCCTGCTCTTCCCCCACCGTCACGTACATCGCGAGCAAGATCGCGGCCGTCGCGTTGATCGTCATCGAGGTCGACACCTGGTCGAGCGGAATCCCGTGAAACAGGCGCTCGAGATCGTCAACGCTGTCGATCGCCACACCCGCCCGGCCCACCTCGCCCTCGGCCATGCGATGGTCGGAGTCGTAACCCATCTGGGTCGGCAGATCGAAGGCGACCGACAGACCCGTCTGACCCGCGTCGAGAAGATGGTGAAACCGAACGTTCGTTTCTTCGGCCGTACCGAAGCCCGCGTACTGCCGCATCGTCCAGAGTTTGCCGCGGTACATCGTGGGATAAATCCCGCGCGTGTACGGCGGCTCGCCCGGAGCGCTGACGTCGTGGAGTGGACGCGGCTCCCAGTCGTGGGTCATGATTCGGCGATGACGGCGCGCGCGAAGTCCACGTCCCGTTTGGAACCGATGATCAGCGGCGTGCGCTGGTGCAGCTCGGTGGGGGTGATGTCGAGGATGTCGGTCTTGCCGTCGAAGGCGGCGCCGCCGGCCTGCTCGACGAGCAGGGCGAGCGGCGCGGCCTCGTACAGGAGCCGCAGCTTCCCGTGCGGCGCATTGGCGTCGGCCGGATACAGAAAGATCCCGCCCGACATGAGGTTGCGGTGAATGTCGGCGACGAGCGAGCCGATGTAGCGCGCGTTCTTCGCCTCGACCCTGCCGTGGTCGCCGTTCTTGAACGCGGCGACGGCGCGCTGCACGCCCGGCGCCCACTTGTTCCAGTGACTCTCGTTGACGCTGTAGTACTGGCCGACCTCGGGACAGCGGATGTCCGGATGCGAGAGCAGGAACTCCCCGATCGTCGGGTCGAGCGTGAAGCCGTGCACGCCCTGGCCGGTCGTGTAGACGAGCATCGTGCTCGACCCATACAGGATGTAGCCGGCGGCGATCTGCGCGCGTCCCGGCTGCAGGCAATCGGCGAGCGTGCCGGGCCCGCGCTTGGACTTGCGGCGATGAATCGAGAAGATCGTGCCGATGGAGACGTTGACGCCGATGTTGCTCGAGCCGTCGAGCGGATCGTACAGCAGCACGTATTTCCCGCCGCGCCGGTCCTCGCGCACCTGCACCGGCATCGGATGTTCTTCTTCTTCGGAAGCGACGATGCACACGCGCCCCGTATGCTCGACGCTGTGCCGCACGGTGTCGTGCGCGAACACGTCGAGCTTCTGCTGCACCTCGCCCTGCACGTTGATCGCGCCGACTTCGCCGAGGATGTCGCTCAACCCGGCGCGGCGGACCTGGCGCGAGATGATTTTGGCGGCGAGACAGAGATCGTAAAGCAGGTTCGACAGCTCGCCCGTCGCTTCCGGGTGCAGCCGCTCCTGCTCCATGATGAAGCGCTCAATCGTCATGACCGATGTTGCTGATTGCGAACGTGCCATGGCTCGAGATCGTGAGGGTGATTGTGCCACGCTCGTCGGTGCGCAACACGGTGACGCCGTGCGCCCGGAGCCGCGCCAGCGTTTCCGGCGCGGGATGTCCGTAGCGGTTCTTCGCCCCGACGCTGATGACCGCGTCCTGAGGATTCAGCTCATCGAGCCAGCGGTCGGAGGTCGCGCCTCGCGAACCGTGATGACCCACTTTCAGCACGGCGACGTGCCCCACGCGCCCCGCCAGATGCGCTTCCGTGGGAATGCCGGCGTCGCCCGCCAGCAGGAGGCGCGCTTCGCCGTACGTCACCAGCAGGACGACCGAGCTTTCATTGAGATCCGTCTGGCCGGCGACCCAGGCGGAATCAGGGCTCAGCACGTCGATCGTCACACCGTCCAGCGCCAGCCGGTCGCCCTGACGCGCCGGCCGCCATTCCGCGCCATCCGATTCGACGGCGCCGAGGAAGCCGAGATAGCCGGCATCGGGCACCGCCTGCCCCGGCTCGAGCACGAACGCCGGGTCGAATGCCTCGAGCACCGCCGGCAAACCGCCGAAGTGATCGAGGTGCGCGTGCGTCGCGATGATCGCGACGAGCTGCGTGGCACCATGACTTCGCAAGAACGGCACCACGACCCTGCGGCCCGCGTCGCCTTGCGGACCGCGCGGCCCGCCATCGACCAGGAGCCATCGCCCTGCCGGACTGCGCAGCGCCACCGCGTCGCCCTGGCCCACGTCAAGGAAATGTACGGTTAGACATTGACAGTCTGAAAGGCGTGTAACGGCGTGGAAAAGCGTGGTGAGCGAAAGGACCGCCGCGATGCTCGCGACCCGAGCCCCGATCAACCAGCGCCGGCGCGGTGCGTTCCATAGCCACCAGCCCGCCACCAGCACGCCGGTCCACAGCGCCGCGGCGCGCCAGCCTTCGACCATGACGAAGTGACCGCCGGGGATCGACGCCGCCGT